>DATGYJ010000112.1:0-38604 GCA_035298105.1 Anaerolineales bacterium
TAACTATTTGACGGTAGATACATTGCCTCCATTGCCGCCGATCCTCAAGTTCCCGGCGAACAATGTCTCTGTCCGCGGTATCCCAACCTTCAGATGGTCCACTACGAACAGCGGTGTGCAATATCAGTTTCAGATCGATAACGACTCTGATTTCTCCACCCCGATATTTTCCGTGATACAGCGCAGCCTCTATCGGAGACCACCGGGTATCCTGCGTGGAGCCTACTATTGGCGGGTACGCGCCCAGGATGCAGCTGGGAACTGGAGTGCCTGGTCGGAAGTCTTTGTGGTCGATATTCTCAGACTCAGATGAAGAAGCGCCTGGTCAAATGTAAATTAGAGCGTGTGGCTGCGGACGAGCACGGTGCGCACTTTCGTGGGTAATGGATATTTCGCCTGCGGATTGATCCAAAGGATAGCGGATTCTCCGGCTTGCAGAGGTATCCCGCGGACAAGTAGCGCACTCAACCTCTGATAGTACCGAAAGAAGTCGGCGCGGTCACGAAAGCCATATCTCTGCAACACAGTTGGGTCATTGCTTTCGGCGCGCTGCTGGATGCGCAGCATGATCGCCTGAATGTCATTGTACTTGAGGGATTGAGCTTCCATACCGAGCAGCAGGAGGTTGCTCCGCTGAGGCAGCAGTTGCCCTAATTTACTGCACAGCATATCCAGGAAACGATCGGCCAGCTGCGGGGCTGGCGCGCCGGATAGTATGATTGATTGGGTTGCACGCAGCCGTGTGACCTCGACCATAAATGTCAGGCTGGTAGTAAACGTGACCTCGAAATCAGGACTGCGCCCGTGTGATGGATGCCCGGGTTCATACGCCACACTCAGCGCCCGCTCACGGAGCAGCAGGTAAGCCGTTTCCAGCTCAAGCTGGAGGTCGCCCAGCCTTTCGGGTTCCTGGGTGGTGCGCAGTTTCTTGCGAATTTTCGTGTGGTAGGTGGTGACAAAAGCGGTGAAGCGGCGTGAAGAGGTCAACCACATCGCCATTGGTGCGGCAAGAAGGTGGGGCTGTCCATCGAACAGGGAGGTCAGTAATTCATCGATTAACATCGCTGTGCTTATACAGGAATATGAGGTGAAAGCGTAATCACCCGGAGGCAATCTACGACCGCTGCAATTATAGAATTTTTCTCATGCGGGTCAAGCCGTCGGGACTGTTTTTCTCGCTGATGGTGATGAAGACTGTGCTGGGCGAGTTGGCGTACTGTCAGAGAGACCAAATTCTATTGGCTTGTCACAACTCTTGAAAAAATCTCCAAATCGGGGCATAATGAAAATAGATATAGACAACATTGCTTGACATAAGGCCTAAGCCTGTAGTAAATTTCCTGCAAAATAGGGGGTCTATGAGGGATGCTAATTGTAACCATCCAGGTTGAACGTATTAGCAGTCCAGCGACCAGCTTTGTTGCTACTCACTTCAAAACTTGCGACAATAATGTTTGGAACTGTTAAGGTACGTCTGCCTATTCGCGTTCTGCCTAGCGCTCACGACGAATGATAAAAGGAGATCCAGATGACTCGTCATCTCAAAATCCATTCGTTATCAATTTCTCTGGTATTGATCACCATACTGCTCTCAGGCATGGTTCTGCAGACCAGTATTGTTCATGCCATTAATACACCCTGGCTGAGCGTTTCCGGTCGGTTCATCAAAGACCCACAAGGCAATAATGTGGTTCTGCGAGGGGTCTCACTGGTCGATGTCGCGGTAGCCGACACACACCCTCGCAACGCTCGCCAGTTGATCGATCTGGTGACCGATGATGCGAACGGCTGGTACGCTCATGTTGTACGCTTGCCTGTGTATCCAAATGCAATTGACGGTCAACCCGGCTGGATTTCCAACCCAGACAACTACTTTAATAACCACCTCGATCCGGCAGTCCAGGAATGTGTTGCCAGACAGATTTATTGTATTGTCGATTGGCACTATATCTCTGACTATAGCTCCAGCACCATCGATAGAGCGACGCGCGCCTTCTGGACCTACGTGGCTCCAAAATACGCCAATACGCCCAATGTGATTTTCGAGCTGTATAACGAGCCGATCAATCCCGATAACTGGAGCACATGGAAGGCTACAGCTCAGCCCTGGGTCGACCTGATCCGTTCTTTCGCGCCCAACAACCTGATCCTGATCGGCGGGCCGCGCTGGTCTCAAAACCTCTCCAGCGCCCCCAGTCAGCCCTTCACGGGCAGCAACCTGGTCTATGTGGCCCATATTTACCCGGAGCATGGCGGTCAGAGCACCTGGGATTCATGGTTTGGAAATGCCGCCAACTCTGTACCATTCTTTATCACCGAGTGGGGCTGGCAGCAGGGTGGTGCGACACCTACCAACGGGACACTGTCGGGTTATGGGATTCCCTTTAGCAACTACCTCGAATCAAAGGGATTAAGCTGGACAGCCTGGGTCTTCGATCAGTATTGGCAGCCGGTGATGTTCGATCAGGACTATAAGCTGCTTGGCAGCGAGAATTATATGGGCCAGTATACAAAAGACTTTCTGGCTCAACACCACAATGACAATCTGCCCGGCAGCAGCGGTCCAGCCAATCCCCCGACTCACACGAACACATCAAGTGCCCCAGCGTCTACACCCACCGGCCCGAATATGGCTGTGAGCAGCGGAAATCTCAAAGTTCAACTGCATCTAAGCGGCTCGGACAACACCCAACGCTCGGACTTTTATTATCGAGTTGTCAACACCGGCAGCAGCCCGCAATCTAATATTTCTGTCCGCATCTACTTTACTCTGGATGGCTCTCAGGCGGCTTCCAATTACAAATTGGAGAAGTGGTGGGATCAATCTAACGTGGCAGCCGTTTCTGGTCCTACGCAGGCTTCGGGTTCAACCTACTACTTTACCGTGAACTACGGATCGGCCTCACTGGCTGCCGGAGCTTCCTGGGAATATCAGTCAACCCTGCATTTGAATGATTGGAGCAACAATCTGACTGCTGCGAATGATTGGTGGCACACCACTGGAACGCTGCCTTCGGCCTACACCGATTGGTCAAATATCCCTGCCTATGTGAGCGGATCACGGGTCTGGGGCAGTGAGCCTGGCGGCGGACCGACAAATACACCCGCTGGAGCGACCTTTACGCCTACTGGTACGAATACCCCGACCGGTCCGACCTTCACTCCTTCTCGAGCGCCCGCCACTCCACCCCAGGGAACACACCTGGACAACCCATTTGCCGGAGCGACGTTTTACCACAATGTAGACTATGTGGCTGCGGTGAACGCAGCCGCGGATCTCCAGGGCGGCACACTTGGAGGACAAATGAGACAGGTTGCGAATTACCCAACCTTCGTCTGGCTTGATAGCATTGCCGCCGTCAACGGCACCAATGGGTATCCACGCAGCCTGACAGGTCATCTGGACGCAGCGCTTGCCCAGGGCGCGAACGCGATCGGCATTGTGATCTACGATCTGCCCAACCGTGACTGCTCGGCGCTGGCTTCCAATGGCGAGCTGCAGGTCGCTCAGAATGGGCTCAACCGCTATAAGAGCGAGTACATCGACGCGATCTTCAACACCATCAGCCAGGCGAAATACAGCAATCTGCGGATCGTCATGGTGATTGAACCGGATTCCCTGCCCAACCTGGTCACGAACTTGAGCTTTGCCAGATGCTCTGAAGCCCAGTCGAGCGGCGCATATGTGCAGGGCATCCAGTATGCGATCGGCACACTGCGCTCGCTGAACAACACCTATGCCTACATCGACGTGGCGCACGCGGCCTGGCTCGGCTGGCCCTCGAATTTCGGTCCCTTTGTGACATTGCTCAAGCAGGTCGGAGCCGGCATCCCGGGCGGCAACAGCAAAGTCGATGGCTTCATCAGTAATACTTCCGGCTATGACCCGGTCGACGAGCCGTATATGGATGCGAACACAATGGTCAGTGGACAGCCGGTCCGGTCACTGCAAGGCTGGTACGACTGGAATGACTATATTGACGAGCAGCCCTACATCCTTGCCTTGCGCAATGCCCTGACCACCGGCAGCAACGCTTATCCCACCTCTATTGGTCTGATCATCGATACCTCCCGCAACGGCTGGGGCGGTCCGAACCGTCCAACGGCCGCAAGTACCTCGACCGATCTGCGCACCTTCGTGATGGCGACCCGGATCGATAAGCGCATCCATAAAGGTAACTGGTGTAACCAGGCTGGGGCTGGCATCGGCGCACGTCCAACAGCTAACCCTGTTACCGGTATTGATGCCTTCGTATGGGTCAAGCCGCCCGGAGAGTCCGATGGCTCAAGCTCGCTGATCCCTACCGGTCCCGATAACCCCAGCGGTAAGGGCTTCGACCGGATGTGCGACCCGACCTATACCGGCAATGCTCTAAACGGTAACAACCTGACCGGAGCTTTGCCGAATGCACCGATCTCCGGGCGCTGGTTCCAGAATCTGTTCGTACAGCTGGTTCAGAACGCGTATCCAGCTTTCCCGTGAGCATGCCCGGTCAATGAATTAAGTGTCTTATGAACATTCGAATGCCAGGGGGCGAGATAGCCGATGGTAGAGCATAAGAACTGCTATTACCTGGAGTTCATCAAAGAGATCACGCCGGGTGATTTGCTACCCGGTGCGCGCGAATTACTCGAAGAGATCCATGCGGCGGAGTTGAAGTCTGCGATCGGTTATGCCGGCAAGAACGCCTCAGAAGTGATCGAGCAGCTTGGGATTGCAGACTTGCTGGATGTCATTGCCGATGGTCACAGTGTGGAACGACAGAAACCTGCTCCCGATTTATTCCTGCATGCCGCCGGACTATTGCAATTGAGTCCCTCGGAATGTGTGATGGTGGAAGATGCCGCCGCCGGGATTGAGGCTGCGCGTGCGAGTGGTTTCCGCTCCATTGGGCTGGGACCAACGGAAAGAGTGGGAATGGCGGACCTGGTCTTGCCTGACCTAAGAAACGCGCACCTCAAGGATTTATTGTCCGCGTTGGATAAGAACCCATAAATCTTTCCCCTACATCAAAAGAGATTGTGCTTGAGTATAATCTCTTCTGATTCTCAACTGGTAGCTTAATCACTTATCAGTATATGATCTCAAACCATACTTCCAACGCCTTGGACGGCGTGAGCAATGAAGATTTACCACAAATAAGGCACGAGGCGATAGTGAACCTTTTGCTCATATTCCCCGTACCCTGGCAAATCCTTTTCCAGGAGCTTCTCCTCGTCGAGAATTCGCCATGCCAGCACATCTCCCAATATTGAAACTAATGCTGGCACGCGGGACCACCCGAAGCGATGATCAAGGGCGGAGAACACGAGCAATCCCAAGTCTGCCACGATCGCAAGCGAGATGATGATCTTTTGTGCTGGCGATTGTTCCGCTCCTGGTCCTATCTTCTTGCGCCTCTCCAGCAGTGCCGGATCTTTCAGGGTCAGGTATACGCCGATGATGTTTACCGAGATCATGAAGACAATAATAAATACCCACGCCTGCCAATAGTTAAGCGTGCCTGCCGGCAGAAAAAGTAAAAAGCTCAACACGACAGCGCCCAGAAGAAAGGTTCCCAGGGTTTGTACGATCAGCTTGCTCATCTTATAAGATTCCTTTTCTCAAATTCTGAAAATTTTATTTTCACTTTATGAGCTGGGTAGCCTAGTTTTTTGGCAATTTCTTCCAGAGTAAACAGAGGGTGACGTTTATACCAGTCATAAACGGGTCGCCAATCCAATTTGCGCGGATTGTTTTTATCTTTTGCAGGCCTCGGTGGATCGCCTGCCCAGGCTTTTTGCTGGCTTTGAATAAGATCAAGGATCATCGGATTTGTTAAGTCGGTCTCTGGGGTGATGATACATTGCCATTTAATATTGCCATCACTGTCCTTGTAAAACTCAAATTTCGGACTACTCGATGCTTCCAGCGAGTGACTATCGGGCTGTCCCGCAATCTCTGCGATGAAATCACTATGCCATGCTTCGGGAACTTCAAATTTTTTGAATAAAGCCTGCACATCTGCTAAAAAGGCCTTTCTACGTTTTGCGATTTGACTCGTTGGCTTTTCATCCGATCCCATCCACTTCATCCACCCCTCATGATTGAGACGAATATCATAAGGCAAAGGCAAACCATATTTGAGTTGTATTTGGCGCTTTGCCTTGATAAAGTTAAGATCATTGATGATCCTGTCCCACAGGGATACACCGCCCTTGATTTTTTCATCCATTCTTCCCTCTGCCTGTTGCCAATCTGTTTTTTTTCATTCTCACGATTTCAAAACGAAAGGCCATTCCGATCGGTTGGAGCAGCGCGGCTGACGCTTGGGCATCGCCGACGATTTATTGCTGGCGGCATTATAGCATGGGCTTTCCATAAAAGAATGAGGCTGGGTATCCAGCCTCATTCAAAACTGCGTCAGTTCCTCAACTCACTATTCCGAGCTTTTCGGCGTTTCGCCAAGCGCCGCTTCGATGATCTGCTGGATACGGGGTGCCATGCTGGACGGATCGGGGTGCAAGCCTTCGACGAGCAGCGCGCTGTCATAGATCTGTTCGATCACCAGTGTTTGCAGCTCTGAATTTGAGTCCATCGTGAGCAGCTTTTTCAGTATGACGTGCGAGGGATTTAACTCCAATATTTTTTTGGGGATTTCATATTCCTTGCCCAGATACTTATATACCCGCTGTAATTCCGGGTTGAGGGCCCCTTCCGCATCTACCAAACGGGCCACGGATTGCGAGAGACGGTTACTGGGGCGCACATCGGTCACGCGCTCGCCCAGGACCTGTTTGAAGCGTTCGATCAGCTTACTGAAATCTGCTTCGGCAATTTGCTCCTGTCCTTCCGCTTCTTTGGGCTTCTCAGTGATCTCAGCCTGGGCAACATTTTTGAGTTCAAAGTCTTTATATTTATGCAGGCCCATCAGCATGAACGAGTCCATTGGCTCGGTCAGGAGTAGCACTTCCGTGGCTTGCGCCTGGAAATAATCCAGGTGCGGACTGCGCAGGATAGACTTCGGATCTTCGCCAACGATGAAGTAGATCAGTTTCTGGTCAGGTTTCATCCGCCCGACATAATCGTCAAGGGAGGACCAGGTTTCGGGGTGCAGATTGGTCTTGAAGCGCAGCAGTGGAGCAATATTCTCCGTCTCCGCCAGGTTCGTCGCTACGCCCTGTTTCAGGTAAACGCCAAACTCTTTCCAGAATGTTTGATATTTCTCCGCATCGTTCTTTGCAAGGGTTTCAAGTTCTCGCATGATCTGACCGGTCAAAACCTTTTTCAAGCGGGCCATCAATCCGGTCGCCTGGACAGTCTCGCGCGAAACGTTCAATGGCAAATCTTCTGAGTCCACTATACCCTGGACGAAGCGCAAATGCTCCGGCAGTAAATCCTTGTTATATTCGTCGATCAAGATGTTTCTGGAATATAGCTTTAGACCCTCTTCCCTGCGCAGGGAGAAGATGCCGCGGTCGCTTTTGCCTGGTATATATAAAAGCGCATATAGCTGGACGGGCGCATCGGTGATCATATGAACGTGCAACAGCGGATCTTCAAAGTCCAGGGTCAGTTGCTTATAGAAATCCTTATGCTGTTCTTCCGTCACATTTTGCTTTGACATGCGCCAGATGGAGGTTTGCTTATTGACCGGTTGTTTGTCCTCGCCTACGTAGATTGGGAAGCCAATATATTCCGAGTGTTTGTGAATGATATTCTTTAAGCGGTGCTCATCTGCAAACTCTGCTGCATCTTCCTTCAGTTTGATCTCAACCCTGGTGCCGCGCTCGTTCATTTCCGCCGGGCCGACTTCGTAATTATCCTCACCAGTCGCATACCAGCTGACCGCTTTGGCATCCGGAGCATAGGAACGAGAGGTGACCCGCACCCAATCCGCTACCATGAACACAGAATAAAATCCCACGCCGAATTGACCGATGACCTGCGTCAGGTCTGCACTCTTCTCCTTAGTTGCTTCCAGGAACCTGCGGGCGCCTGATTGCGCAATCGTTCCCAGGTTCTCGATGACCTCCTCTTTGGTCATCCCTATGCCTGTGTCCTGGATCGTGAGCATGCGAGCGTCTTTATCCACTGTCAAATGGATACTTAACTCGGCCGCGGGGTCAAGTACATCCTGGTTCGTCACCATCTCGAACCGCAGCCGGTTGAGCGCGTCGGAGGCGTTGGAGAGCAATTCCCGCAAGAATACTTCACGGTCTTTGTACAAGGAATGGATCAAAATATTAAGCAGTTGCCTGGTTTCTGCCTTGAAATGAAACGATTGGGCTTCATCTCTCGTTTTGGTTTGATCTGCATCCGTCATGGGTCCTCCTGGTTGAAATTAATGGCTGCACTGTAAAAGGCTCTGCGCCTGCCAGTTCTTCAGGTGTTCCTGCAAGCTTTAAGGCCCTATCGCCACATTGTACTTCACCCCTTTGTGCTTCCAGAGGTTTTACAGTGAACTCATTTAATATTTTTGGTTTTCAAGGATATTTTATATCGTACCAATCAGTGAGAAGCAAGAGGTTTGTTAGAAAAATATCAACGCGAGCGGCAAGACCCGCTTGTTCTCAAAATTCTATTTGGAGAGCTTCATGAAGGAGATACCATTCCTGTAGAGCGCGACCATCCCGTTCAACGATGCGCTAGCGATCCTCCATAAAATGTTTGAAATCTTCGATGTGGCGCCGGTGCACAGCCTTGATGGCCTCTTTCACAGAGGATGCCACGCTCCCATTCTCTGGATCTTTGAAAGTAAACTCTTCTTCGGAGATCAATTTTGTCCTCGTCGGAGATAGAGGAATCATGGTTGCCGTCATGGTCATATCCACAGTCGCTGCTTCAAAGTTCACTCTGAGCTGATGAGGTAGGTTGCGTTCGCTCACCGTTGCGAGAAAAATCATGTCACCTTCCTTTGGCACCAGGCGATAGGTAGAACCGGGCATGCCCTGGTCGCTGCCGATGGGCTCATAACGTTGCAAATCGTGCATCCACTTCGGATTATTATGAGGATCAGCGTACTGCTCCGCGACTTCTTGAAGCGGCATATCGATCTCTACTTCCACAACACTTTTCATGTTCGTTCTCCTGCTCTTGAGCAGTCTATCAAAGCCCGCGCCTGCGTAGTGTGGATGCTGCCGAAACTTCAAATAAGGGGAAGCGGTAAGTCCCATCCACTATCATGATCCCGGGCACTGGTCCAAGGTCAGCTCGATCTTTTTTCTTCGTAGTTGGCTGCTTGCGAAACCACTCCTCCAGAGGCAGATACTTTCTAAACTCAGGTTGCTTGGCCATAGCTGTTTCCTCCAATGTGGGATTGACCTGCTCTTCGAATGAGTCGCCGCACCCGGAAAGGCTGGGACTCCACTCATTTCATGGCAAGTTTCGACCCATTTTCAGTCAATGATGGAAGTCCAACCATCCATTTACCAAGCGAATCAGAAGCCTCAGGTTTATCAATGCTTCCCATTGCCGTTCCCTCTTATTTTTTTGATCAGACGCGTAGAGATGATACCAAGGCCGACCACGCCGACAACCACGGCCAGACCCTGCAAAAGGTATACCGGAACCTTCGTCGGTTCAGGTGGTGTCAGTCCTTGCGGGCCGGCTACGCGGCGAATACGCCATAATGCTCCGGTATCCATTTGTTGGCGAATGGCGCCCCGCTCAGGTGCGATATGAATGACACCAAAATCAACAATGTATAGATTTCCATCCGGCCCAAACCGGCAATGGGAAGGACGCTCGAACCCACCATGAAAAAGCTTCGAAGCCGGTCCTGTCAGCTTGTTGACGGCGAAGTCATAAACTTCCCCGGTCTTCATATTTATCCTTACAACCTTGAAACCAGCCGGAGTGATCGCTTTGGTGATTGTGGTAATCGGCGCCAGGTCGCCAAAGCAGGCCACAAAAGCATCACCTTCGAAGCCAAATTCGGGATCCCGGCAGAAATCAAATCCATTGGCTGCCGCATGAGTTTGAAAAGAGGCGAACGGCCTGGGCGGGTTGGGATTGGGGAATTCAGCCAGTATGGGGTCGCGCCCATGACCTCCTTCACCCCAATAAGGATCGTCTAAACGAATACCTGAGGCGAAATCGGGCCAGCCATACCACTCTCCTTGTTTGATCGCATAGAAATCATCGGGGTCATCAACGATATAACGTGCCCCACGCTCGTCCATGCCATGCTCGGTGGCAAATAGTTGTCCATCCTTTGTGAATGCGAGCCCGTAAGGATTGCGCAGGCCCCAGGCGACGACCTCCAGGTTGCTCCCATCCAGGTCACAACGCAGGATTGCTCCATTGCACTTGACAGTTCCCTTGATAACCTCGCCAGGCGAAGCAGGTGTGCCGAAGGGGTGGTATGCGCCCGTTTGTACGATCTCACGGATATCACCCAGCACATTTCGCGCTTTGTAATTTTGCCCGACCAAGGTGATCTCCCTGGCGGGCACATCACAGACTTCAGGGAACTTAGGCAGCCACTCGAAGCCAAAGTTATCAGCACCGACGACTCCGCAATTGGTCGCACAGCCCTGACCAAAATAGATCTTTTCATCAGGCCCGATAATCGGATGATTCGATTGATGATCTCCTCGTCCAGCCAGACCTGTTACGATCTCCTCAGCTTTTCCATCTGGCCCAAGGCGCAGGAGCGTGTCAGTGTTCATGATGTAGAGATCACCTTTATGCCAACAAGCGCCGGTGACTGCGGCACCTTTAATCCATTTATCTTCTGGTAAGGTGAAGAACGGCTCCCAGGCGCCGGTCTGAGGATCTACCTTCAGGATCCGGGGCGCAGCATCGATCTTGTGGCCTGATTCGACCACGTAGCAATATCCCTCTTCATCAAAGCAGCAATGGACAGGCGCATTAAAGCCGCTCGCCACCACTTCGGCGACATATCCTTCCGGCAAAAGGATATCTTCCGGGTCATAGCGGCGCGGTCCCTCCCTATGGATTTTGATCTTCTTCAAGAACGGCAGGATCGGTTGGTAGAGGTACGAGAGCCAATCCGGAACCATTGGTACGGCCTTTTCTTTTGTTTCCATCTCTTTCTCCAACTTCTTTCAACACACTATCCCTGAGCGGCAGGATACTGGCCAGAAAAGCTGCGGCTGCCGCTAGGAATAATGTTGAAAATCCCATTCCCGGAGCGATGCGCTCAGCTCCATCGATTATGGGACCAAACAAACCGGCTGAGGCAGCTGCTCCAGCAGTACTAAAATTGGCCAATCCGAAAAAGCGAGCCGCCTCTTTTTGGGGGACAAGATCTGCGATCAATGCCCAGCTGCCTCCTGCAAAGGCAGCTGAACCAAGTGACATCAACCCCCCGAATAACAGGATTTGGCCTGTAGTCCTCGCCCAGATCAACAGCAAGGCGCTGATCCCGCTGAAGATTGCCCCACTGATCATCAGCGGAACCCGTCCGATGCGATCGGCGAGCCAGCCGGCCAAGGGGGAAGTCACAATCGTGATGAGTGCCAGTCCTGCCAGGAGATTGCCTGCTTGTTCGGCAGCCTGATCTTCTGGTAATCCCAGGCGATTAGCAACAAAGAGCAGCAGAAAGCGCCCTGTCCCATAGATGCCAAGCAAAAAAAGGAAACGTGCTGCCACGAGGCGGATGAAGGCGGTGTGCTGAGTTAGATCAAGGCGAAAAATCTCTTTCACAGGGATCGTGTTGGCTCTGACGACCGCACCTTCGACGGGCCTATCTTCGGGCGTTAACAACCATGCTAAAGCGTAAGTAACAATAAGAATTGCGTCAATGACCTCAATCGCCAGGATTGACCGGCCCGAACCCAGAAGCTGCCCAAGGATAACGAAGCCGAGCATGGCTCCCGCTAAATCCATGAAGCCCTTCATCCCGGAAGCCAATCCACGGCGGCTTTCCTCTACTAAATCAGGGATCAAACCCTGCTGCCCGGCTTGCGCGATACTCGCTGAGACCTGGATTGCCAGGTAACTTGCCATGACCCCAGCAATGCTCTGAAAAGTAGCAAATAAGAATAGGGATGCCAGGCTGAGAAGCAGACCCATCCCAATGAACCCTTTTCGACCAAGCAAAGGCTGCAATCGATCAGAAAATGCACCTGCGATGGGCTGGAGCAAGGCTCCAGCTAGCAACCCAACGAATGTGAGTAACCCGAGAATGGTCGCCTGGCTATTCTGGTTGGAAATTGTGCTTAATTGCAGCGGCAGTACCAGGGTGTTGACCCCGTCAAATAGTACGCTCAGCGCCAGCCAAAAAACGCTGATCCCGAACAGCAGGCGTATCTGCCTGCCCATGCTCTTGGTTACCTATCTATGAACCGTTCTGCGTTGTGTAGCGTTTGCCGAGTGTTCAGTGAGAGAACTGGGAGCGTTAACGTTTGCACCCGGGTCCACGCCGACGCCGAGACGATAGACCAACTCGCCACCAATCCAGGCCGTGATCAATGCCAAAGCAATTCCCGCAAATGATAGCGTCAGCGCCAGGCCGCTCGGCACGAAATTTGCATTGCCACCACGTAAGAACCAGCTGATCGCAAAGAGTACTACGATCGTGACATTGCCAAGTCCATGCCATCCACCGATCCTCTTGGCGCGCGAATTGTTTGGTAAAGCCAGCCAGTCGATAAAGCCAAAGATTGCCGCCAGCAAGCCTCCAATCACACCACCTGCGATCACGTAATAGGAAACTGTGGGGAAAATGGGATTGGCGGTGATCAGAGACAGAATATCAAAGATGACCGCGGTTGCAAACAACCCCACCGGGAAGACAATCAGCATGGGATGAGTGGGATGTCCGAACATCTTAACTCTACTTTCCATAGCTATCTCCTTATCTTTATCTTGCCATTTAATAGTAGCGGAAAGCTCTTTCCAGAGCACTTGGGAGATTCCCTAAGTGTAAGTGGGGAATCCACCTCCAATTGTAGATTTATAGATACTAAACTTAAATTTGATTAAGATTAGGCAGTTGTGATTGTGTTCGATGATGCCCCCTCTGCTATAATCCCCAGCATGATTTTAGTTACCGGCGCCACAGGCTTTATTGGACGCGCCCTCGTCCGTCACCTTTCGGAATCAGGGCAACAGGTGCGTGTATTATTGCGATCATCACCTGCATCCCCGCGCCTGCCACGCGGCGTCCCAGTAGAGGTCGCTGTTGCCAGTTTAAATGATGAACGAGCGGTTCGTGCCGCCCTGCGTGGGGTGGATCAGATCTATCACCTCTCCAGCGCAAGTTCGGAGGGACGCCGTGGCAATTTGCTAAAGACCGATATTGAGGGTACGCGCACCCTGGCACAGGTCGCGGCGAGTGCCGGTATTAAGAGGTTGATCTTCCTTAGTCACATTGGCGCAGACCGCGCTTCGGCATTCCCCGTTCAGAAATCAAAAGGGATTGCCGAAGAACATATCCGCAAAAGCGGCGTGCCGTACACTATCCTTCGTTCGTCTGTCGTTTTTGGGGTTGAAGATCGCTTTACCAACAACCTATCCCGACTGCTGCTCACAGTGCCCGGCTTTTTCCCAATTCCCAGCGATGGGCGGACACTGCTCCAGCCTCTGTGGGTCGAAGACCTGGTGACCTGTTTACTATGGGCGTTGCAGAATCCTGAAATGGTCAACCAGACCTATGAAATTGGCGGTGCTGAATATTTCACATTACGTCAGGTGCTTGAGATACTCATGAGCGTCACGCACACCCGCCGTTGGCTTGTTCCACTCTCAGCGCCCTATATGCGTGCTCTGCTTGTCATGCTGGATGCTTTTATACCGGATTTCAACATTTCAACCTACTGGCTAGATTATGTTGCGGTCAATCGGACCTGCCCCGTAGATAATACGCCGCGTATCTTCGGATTGATGCCGGCGCGCTTTGCTTATCGCCTGGATTACCTGGCGCGCAAGCCATGGTACTCAGACCTCCCGAAAAAAATACAAAAGACTTTGCGCATCCCGCGTTAATTATGCCTGCTCCTTTCATAAAAGTACTCGAATCTCCTGAAGATATGGCTTCCGTTGAATCGTTACAACGCGCTGTTTGGCCTGGCAGCGAAACGGATGTTGTCCCTGCACATATGCTGATCACTGCGGTACATAACGGCGGCCTCGTCGTTGGCGCATTTGCCGATGATCAGCTGGTTGGGTTTGTATTCGGTTTTCCAGGGATCGAGTTCACGCCCGACGGTCCCCGTCCGAAGCACTGTTCACATATGCTGGGCATTCACCCCGATCAGCGGGATGCCGGGATTGGCTTCGCCTTGAAACGCGCCCAATGGCAGATGGTTCGTTACCAGGGTCTTGACCACATTACATGGACATATGATCCGCTGCTCAGCCGGAACGCGTATCTCAACATTGCCAAACTAGGTGCGGTCTGTAACACGTATCGCCGCTCCGAATATGGCGATATGCGTGACGGGCTCAATGCTGGCCTGCCCTCTGATCGTTTTCAAGTGGATTGGTGGATCAATACCCGCCGCGTCGAACGGCGACTTGGCAAACGCCCGCGCCATCCTTTGAAGTTGGAAAATTTTTCAAAGGCTGAACTCCAGCCCCTGTATTCGCTTCATGACGCCACGACGCCACGTTCAACCGGTAATTGGCTCCGCCCACCTGAGCATTTCTCCCCGCTGGATGGAAAGCTGGTGCTCGCTGAGATCCCCTCCGAGTTCCTCGGAATGAAAGAGGCGGATTTTGCACTGGCGCGTGATTGGCGTTTCTTCTCACGCGAACTCTTTGAAACAGCGTTTACTGCAGGTTATATTGTGACTGATTTTGTTTATGACCAGGCCCGCAGTTTTTACGTGCTTACCCATGGTGAAAGTACCCTGGAACCATAATCCAGCGCGCTGAGTGGAATGCAGTGGAAACGAAGCGTGCATGACAGGCAATCATGCACTTCGGCTCTCTTTATGGCGAAAAACCCTTTAAACACATACGCCACAAACGTGGCGTATGTGTTTTGTTCGAGGTTGTCTGATCGAGGAGGTCAAGTATTTGAGAATTTGGGGCGATTCACCTCCGCACATTAGAATTTTCACCACGCTCCTGTGCACTCATGCCAACAGGGTGATAGGTCGGCTCAGTGTAGAGTGGCCGCGAAGCAGCGGCTGGTGTGGGCTTGGGCGCAGGGCGCGGGAACGCTGGCGCCTCATTCGGAGTGCGAAGAGATTCGGTATTGGTACGATAAGATGGCTGGTTTTGGTAACGCGAAGTTCTGTTATCGGCAAATGAGAAAATACGATCCCCTGCAATGGAGAAAGTATTAATCAGCAAAACGCGGATGATTAGGACCATCGCTGCCACAAAGATAGGCACGATTTTAACCATAGCTGGCTGACCAAGCAGAACGCCTCCTTCAGCGTTATGCCTCAGGACCGCCACAGAGACTCCCCACCAGGTAAGACTGGCGTTGAAAGCAGCCGCCAGGAACCATGCCGCAAAAAGATACCAGACTTCAGCAGGTTCATCACGTCCCTGCTCGGGGGTGAAGATACGCGCGATGCCGGCAAAATCGATACCGCAAAAGGCGAATGCCAAAATCGTTGCCCAGCGCAGTGGACCAAACGACAAGTCACCAAGAATATCCTGCAGCGCAAATAAAGTGCTGGAATAATTGAAGACTTCGAATGCCAGCAGGGCACAGAGGATGATCAGCCCGAAGATCACTCCTCGTTTAAGAGCAGTCCCCTTTAAGAGGGGAAGTAATTTGAAAGAAAGTGAACGGTTCATAGCAGCCTCCGTGGTACAGGACCAGAATACGAACAGAAACAATCAGCGATGTCTAAATAATAGAACACTTGTTCTAATTTGTCAAGAGGCAATCATTGAATTTCGGTTACAAAGCCCCCCGCTTACCAGCGCGCAAGATCATTTCTCCCCGTTTATACTATGGCTCCTCCGTTAAACCTTTGTGCACAACGTCCAAAGTTTGGAGTGCGGTCAAATTTCGCCAGGGCCAGGCACTTTTCATTCGAAGGGGATCATCAAAAAAGTTCCGTGCGAAGGTTAGATGGAAGTTATCAGGACTGAGTCCATGGTTGGGCAACGGTTGGACTGCTGCCCAGAAGTTCCAAAGCGGAAGATTGTAATCATAAGCGATCTGTGCGATGGTGGCATTGATACTGTAGTCGCCCTCAAGATTGTCCGCTTTGGTGGCGATAATCGGTACTGCGCCCGTTTCAAGGATCCGCTCGATCACACGCCGCATGTATTTATCATATTCTTCGGCCGGCTTCTCAGACCACCAAGTTTCCATACTGACGAAGACAACCGAAGGTTTCCAAACTCGCAACTCGCAATCAAGTGGTGATTCGCCTTTGTTGCAAAACTTGGGGTTTGCGCGTAGAGGCGAAAGGATTGCGGCAACGTTGAAGCCGCCTCTGACCGCAAGACTCTTGCGTGAATAAGAACCCTGATAATAATCAATGGTCGGCTGGAGATAGGAGTACTCATCCCCAAGGCTGAAATCACCGGGCTTGTCGAAGACCGCAAGAAAATAAGATGAGACGTTCTGGCAATCCCCGATGACCGAGAAATGCTTGGGATCATTGCCCATTTCCAGTCCGTGCTGGTAGAGGCTGCGCATTTGATCATTGAGAGTGGCTGGCACCACCGGGAGCGTTTTCCATTCATCGGGGGTTAACGTGGGGTGTGGAGTAACCGTCACAGCTGTCGTTTCGACTGCAACCGGTGTGGAAGTGACCGCTGCGGGTGAAGTGACGCTGGGTTCAATGGGGGCAGAGCTCAATGTGGATTGAATCTCCGCAGTCGAAGCGGCAGAAGGGCTAAGACCTGAAGTTGAGGAGCAGCCTACGAGCAAGACCAAAGTCAGGGTCATCATAAGAAATCTGTGCATTATTTACTCCGGCACTGAAGTACGCATGGCTTCGAGAACCTGCAATGCAGTCAGATTCCGGATCGACCAGGCGCGCTGAAGGTTTTCTGGTTTATCGAAGAAATTCGCTCCGAAAGTGAGATGAGCGCCATCTCCCTGGAGCCCATGCCCCGGCAGAGGCTGTACTGCTGCCCAAAAGTTCCAAACGGGCAGGTGGTATTGGACAGCCAACTTGGCTATCGTGAGATTAATAGTTTCATTGCCTTCCAGATTATCGGCTTTTGTGACCAGGATCGGAACGATGCCCTGCTGCAAAGTATATTCGATGAGCTCATGCATTTTGGGCTCGAATTGATCGATCTTATGAATATCGTTGGTGCCAAGCGCGATAAAAACAAACGCCGGGTTGTGCAGGCGATACTCACAGGCCAGCGGGGTCTCGTTGCGGTCACAAGCCTGCGGATCAGCCCAGAGTGGAGACAACACTGTGGATGCGGTTGCTCCGCGGATGGCTGCATAGCTTCTGTAGCCCAGGGAGGGCTTGAAGTAGTCAATGGTTGCTTGCAGTCCGGCGTACGGCCCGAGATCGTAAAAGCGCTCATCTTTCGAGAAATCCTTTAGGAACCAGTCCGATGAACTCTCACAATCACCGACCACGGAAACAACGTGTGGATCGCGCCCGATGGCTTGCCCGCTGGCATAGACGTTGAGCATTTCCGGGCTGAGGCTGGGAATGATGGGCCAGCTTTTCCAATCAGCGGCATTGATTGGCGGAAGCGCCAGAGTAACTGTCGCAGCGGGAGCAGTTGCCGTAGGGAGCACAGTCGGAAGTACGATAGTGACCCTCGGCGAAGGCAGAACCGGCGCCTGGGTTGTTGAAATCGCAACTGTCGGCGTGGTCACCTGCCCGGAGGAACAAGCGATCAGCAGGGTCAGCAAGGGCAGAAATATAATTCGTTTCATGTCCCTATCTGCATGTTGTTTGAATTGCTTCGGTGACCTTGCTCGTAAGCATGCCTTCGCCCTTAGGAGTTAGATGGACACCGCTGTTCGTGAATTCCTGCAAGGGAACAAGATTCCAAAAATCAAAATATCTCCATCCATGTTCTGCGCTAAGCTCAACAAGCATTTGGCGATAATCATCATACGCCCAGCGCGGGTAAAAGAAATTGTAACGGACATCCCTATTAAGCCCATTGCTGACCAAAATCGGTTCGTTGACTAAAAGCGTTGGTACCGATGAAGCTGACATGCCTGCCTTAAGAACATCAAATGCCAGGGTGTCTCGTAATGAAGGGGCGTCACGTGAAGTTAAACCATGAAATTCATCGCTTGGCTCCAGATCGATCTGGGCATGTACATAGTTTTCTGGGTAGACTTGATCAATACCGGTAGATGCCCACAACATGCCGTAAAGCTGCAGACGCAGGAAATCTGCCACCGCCCGCCTTTGACCCACCAATGTCTCATCCCACTTCGATGGCTTGACGAATTTCGGATCATTGATATTCATGGATAGATGGTAATTGGTAATTAGTTGCCGGACGCGCACAGGATTGTTGGCAACAAGGGGAGATGTCAGTTGCCTTTCCTTCGGAAACGATTCGAGCGTTGTGAGCCAGATGATCATATCAGGTTGATATCGAAGAGCATGATCCAGTAGCATTAATTCCTTGAGCAGGGACAGTGTCGGGTAGCCGAGGTTGTAGGCACGAACAGTTTTGCCACATGCCTCAATTCCATTTGCATTGAGTTGTCCGGCAAGTGTTTCCGGGGGCTTGAGCAGTGTCCCCCATATGGATGAGTCACCGATCAATAGAACACGATATTCATCCGGCGCTTTTTCCGCCCCTGAAATCACGTGAGATGCAAACATCGCATCGATATCAAAGAGACTCACACTATAGGACTCGGGGACCTCACCATAGGGTAAGCGTTCACGCCCAGGAAAGATGGAATTGTATAGAGAAAGTCTCCCAGCTGAGAAGTCTTTTAAAGAAAAGAAGGCGATATTGAACAACACGAAGAGCAGTGCTGCTTTGAGTAGAACTCCGAAAAGCCGAATGCGAGGTTTGTTTTGAGCCATAATTATCTTGTAGCTCGGGTTTTTGGCCCGAAAGAGAGGCGGGTTACCAACCCGCCCTACATCCCAAATAGCTTCCTGAGCACCTGCCAGGACAGGGATGGTTCACTTAATGCAAAAAAGACCCAGCCCAGTGCAACGAAATGAAAGGTCAGTAATATACCACTGGTCTGTAATGCAGATTGAAGGCGCGCGTTTTGTCCCAAGTTCGGATAGTGGGTGCGGATAAAGTCACTCCAGCGGTTTTGGATAAAGAGTCCCAGTCCATGCCAGAGGCTCCAGAGAATAAAATTCAAGGTAATCCCATGCCACAAACCAATCAATAGCATTGTTGTGACTTGACCGATCAGGATCATTATCCAGGCGGGCATGCTCTTAAATCGGCGCATCCAGCGGTTGAGGGGATTAAAGAAATAAGAACGGAACCACTGCGTCAGCGTCATGTGCCAGCTATTCCAAAACTGTGTGAGATTGGGCTTGAGATAGGGCGCAGCAAAATTTTCCGGGAGTTTGATGCCGACCAGACGGCCGATGCCGATGGCAATATCGGTGTATCCGCTGAAGTCAAAGTAAATTTGAAATGTGTACGCGTATACAATGATCCACATCCAGCCTGAAGTATGGACTTGAGTGGCAAGCAAATCATTTAGTGCAATCAAAGCCAAAGTGTCTGCGATCACGAACTTTTTGAATAAGCCAATCACAAGGCGTTGACCCGCCAAAAGCGTTTCATCCTGCGTAAGGATAAATTCATTTCTCAGGTCTTGTGCGAAACGTTCGGCGCGGTCAATGGGGCCGGCGGCTAATGAAGGAAAGAAAACAACATAGGTGCCAAATTCGGTTAATGACAGTTCAGGTAAGCGCCCTATTTGCTTATCTCGCAGGACATGAATGAGGCGAAAGGCAATGTAGGAAAAGCCAAGCCAACGCAAGTCTGTGAAGGAGGCTTTTTCGAGGGATCGGTTTGTCAGGGTGCGTATCAAGATACTCGTTTGCAGGGAGAGCGCTGGCAATTTGAGAATAATAAGAAGGGTGATCAATACAATGATGGCAATGGAAAGTATCCATCGCGAGCGGCGGGACAGCCAGTTTATCAATGGAATAATAATGGCGAGGCCGAGGATGCAAAACAGAAAGAGACTGAAGCGAGGGGGAGGAGCCGTGGTGAAGAGTGGTTCAGCGAGAAAGTACCGGGAAAGGTCAATGATCGCTGGAAGACCCACGATCATGATCAGCGCGATCAAATTTTGAGACGCGCGCCAGGCGTCCTTTTGAGAGATAATCAGCCAGGTCAAAACAACAAGGATCAGCGTGAGAGAGGGAAGCCAGAAATCGAAGGAGCGTAATGGAACGGCAGGCTGAAACCAATATACTGCGAGGATGCTGAACGCGAGCAGGATGTACGCTCGCGCAGTTTGCGCGAAACGTGTCAGTGCGCCAATCAGCAATGAGGTCAGGATGGAAGCGCCGGTTTGAAGAAGTCCCATTAAAGGCCCTGATCGATTTAAATGGGACTACTGTTAGTCGTAAGAAGCCTGATCACAAAAAGCATCATACTCCCCGCCAGGGCAAATATGCATTCTTTGCGGTTAAAAAGAATTAACGTGTCCCGCATACCAGCCACTCTCCACCTTGTTGGACGACCTGGTAGGTTCGCGTAGAAAGATCGAGATCCTGGTCTTCATTATTATAAGTGGCGACAATCTTGCCTTTGCAAAGCACGAGAGCCGTATTGCCATCCGTTCCAGTTTGTTCGCAGTCCATACCTTCCAGCCTGGCTGTGACGGCCTGGAAAGAATCGAGTTCGAGCAGCGCGTCATCTTCCCAATCCTTGCACGATAGCGTGGAGAGCCGGTCAGCATTTTTGGTGACCAGCGCATTAAGATAGTCTTCAACAGCTTTTGCAGGAGCAGCCTTATTGTTTGAGGAACAGGCTGTGAGTGATAAGCTGGCAATGATGATAGTGAGGATAGTCAGGGAAAATATGCGCACGAAAGCCTCCAGTGTGATTAGTCGAATTGCGATTATATGCGCGGCAAATTGATTATGCAAGCAAAGGAAATAGGCAACGCCAGGCATAGCGTCTGGCGTTGAACCTGTTGGTCCGGCACGATTTGCCAAGCAAATCGTGCCGGACCAACACTGCCGGGCCAACAGGCGGTCAATTAGTGACAATTTGCGCTGCCGCTATCCGTGAAGGTGGAACCTGCCACGGGGATAAACTGCCAGTCATAGCCGTTCGCATGGAGAGTCAGCTTTAATACTCCGAACGAGGAGGAGTCCTGGACTTCGCTGGTTGGCAGAATGGCGCCAAATGGATAATGGTTTCTGCCGCCTGTGCCGACTACGATCTCGCGCATACCCTGTGGGTCTGTCTGCCCTGTTGCATTCATCGGTGCAAACCGCTCATAGTTATGCTCATGGCCATTCAGCACCAATTCTGCGCCGGCCTGTGCAAGGATTTGCCAGAGCGTTTGCTGATCCGGATTACTGCCATGCGTGGAACCTGACGACCAGCGCGGCCGGTGCCAATAAGCCAAAACGCATTGACTGGGATTTGCTGCCAGGTCGGCCTGCAGCCAAGCCACTTCAGCGCTATTGGCTGAGACGTCGATTTCAGAGTTCAAAGCGTAGATGCGCCAACTACCCAGGGTATAAGCATAGTATTCGGGGATATTATTGAAATACTGGAAGTACCCTGCTGCCCCCGAGGTGTGATATTCATGGTTACCAGGGATGGGTTTGGTCCGGTCTTTGTGTCTGCCCCAGGTTGGGTCGTAACAATTGGCAAATTCAGTAGAGGTACCATTATCGTAAGCATCATCTCCGGTTGTGAAAACAGTACCGGGGATGGCATCCAGCAATTGCGCGGTCAGCTCATCGTTATCGTTTCCGCATGAAGATATATCGCCCGCTCCGACAAAGACTACATCACCTGCTGCCAATGTGGGCGTCGGGGTTGGGGTGAAAGCGGGAGTTGCGGTGACACCACCGCTCAGTGTAATTACCAGTTGAGGCGGCTGGCTGCCCTGACGGGAGGAAAAGACTACTGCGTCACTGCTGTCTGCTGCCAGCACAAAACTAAAAGTTCCGTTTCCCTTCACAAGAGAAGTGACATTGTATTCCACCCAGGTCGCGCTGCTAATACTGCCCTTGTTATCCAGCACACTGCCTGTGCGGGCCGGACGTTTATTCCAGGTGATCCCTGTTTCTGTCCAGGATGTGTCGGTCGCATATACGGCTGGACCGTTCCTGGAACCATTGGTCGTGTCATATAGTCGCAGTTGCGCGCTTTGAACCGTACCCGATATTCCCGTTACCGTGAAGCGCAGAAAGCTTTCAATATCCGGATCACTTGCGCCATCTACTTGTAATGTCGAGGCGTTGCCATAATTTGTGCTGGAGTTGGATTGCTTCACATAGGCATCAGCTTCTGTAATGAATGTGAGGGAAGAGCCGGGTATTGGTGTTCCAGTAGAAGCTGGAGAGGGAGTAGATGTGGTTGTTGCAATGCCTGTGGGTGTAGTGGAGGCGGTCGATGTCTCGCTTGCAGTCAGGCTGGGAACTATCGTCCCAGCATCGGCGAGAGTGATCACCAATTGAGGCGGTTGGCTGCCCTGGCGCGAGGAAAATGTCGCTGCGTCGCTGCTATCTGCGGCGAGCACGAAACTGAATGCACCGTTGGCTTGCACCCAGGAAGTGACATCGTATTCCACCCAGGTGTTGGTGCTGATACTGCCTTTATTATCGAGCGCCGCGCTCAGTCGGGATGGACGTGTCTTCCAGGTCAGCGCCGCCTCAGTCCATGAAGCGCCCGTGGCGTAGAGCGCGGGACCATTCGTGGAAGCATTGGTGGTATCGTAGATGCGAAATCGAGCAGTTTGGATCGTGCCCGAGAGACCGGTCACGGTGAAGTGAATAAAGCTCTCTACACCCGGGTCGCTGACATCGTCGACCTGCAGGTAAGTGGAATTTCCATAGTTAGTAGTGGGATTGGACTCATTGACCTGGGCATCAGCATCGGCGGTAAACGTCAACGGAGTAGCCGTAGAGCCAAGGGAATTGATGGCAGGAGGTGGCGGAGCACAAGCAGTTAGAGACGAGACAACAGCAATCAAAAAAAGAATAAATACATTACGAAGAGCGATCATTACCTTTTGCCCGGGCATACGCTTTGGTCGCTTGATACGAGCAGTCATCATGTCCTCCATATCATCATTGATAAAGCCAAAATAATCCGGGATTGGGCAATAACGACTTTGAGTAAGTCGCTCTGGGGAAATCAGCCTATTATTTATTATAAAGAAAGACAGAATACGATCGGAGCTGAAAATGCTTATCCCTGGATGTTCATCTCAGTGTAGCAGTACCAAATTAAAAGACAATTAATTCAAACTTTTTAGCTGAATTCACTATTCGTTTTTTCTCAGGCTGGCAGTACTGAGCCTGAAGGAAGTGAGGAATCTGGTCGCTTATATGTTTGTAAGCGACCCCGACAGCATATCAGGAATTCTTGACCAGGAATATGCTTCATCCGCGCACAAAATAAATGATGGAGATCAATACACCAATGGTCACAACGGTCCAGCGCAGGGTGGATGGGCTGATGCGACCGGCCAGTCGCCCTCCCAATGTCCCACCGATCAAGGCACCGACTGCCATGACCAACGCCGCAGACCAAATCACCTGCCCGGAAAACAGGAAGAAAATTGCCGCAGCCACGTTGACGCTGAAAGCAATCGCCTGTTTCAGCGCGTTGAGGCGGGTCAACGTATCTTCGAGCGTCAGTCCTAAGGCAGAGAGAACGATCACGCTCAGACCCGCACCGAAGTAGCCGCCATAGATGGAAGCCAACCCGACCGGCAGCCAGGCTAACTTTTCCATCCGTGCTCCAGAATGGCCCTCACCCAACCGGCGCACTAACCAGGCCCGCACGGGACCCTGGATGGCAAGTAGTATGGAAGCCAGTAGAATGAGATAGGGGACCAATTGCCTGAAAAGCTTTTCTCCCGTTTGCAAAAGCAGGAACCCGCCGATCACGCCACCGACGATGCTGGCAGGCACGACGATCCATAAACGAACTTTCTGTCCACGCAGGTCATTCAGCTGCGCCAGGGTGCCCCCGAAGTAGCCGGGGCAGAGCGCCACTGTATTCGTCACGTTCGCGGCAACTGCCGGGATACCTAAAAATGTGAGCGTCGGAAAGGTAATCAACGTCCCGCCGCCAGCCAATGCATTGACCGCACCTGCCGCCAGCGCAGCAAGACCCGCAAAGACAAAATCAAATCCTTGCATGTGGTTATTTTCCTTTTTGGGAATTCAAAGTGGGGCAAGTATAGCATCCTTTGTTTCTCAATTTTTTGTACAGAGTGTTTTATTAACTCTACCTCAGTAGTTGGAATGAAGATAATAAATTGCCGGCAGCCAACGTGAATCCCTTTGCTCCGGGGAATATAATATAGTGACACGAGGTCATGATCTTATGCTCTCCCAATATAACCGGTTGATGGTATGGTCGTAAATAAGATATTCGAATTGATTAAATCAAACACCGAGGGTTGGCTTTTCTCGAAACTCCTGCTCTCCCTGGGTGCATCTGCCTCGATCCTGTGGTCCATTTATTTCTCGGCGGTCACAATTTCCATCCCGTATCAAATTGAATTTCGTGAAGGTGCAGCCCAGGTGATGACTGGCTTCTTATTGAACAGGAACAATCCATTTATTCTTGAAAATCAACCCCTGGCAATGAATAACTATGGTCTTGGTTATAACGTTGTCGTGGCACCGTTTGCGGCGCTGTTTGGAAATACACTCTGGATACACCGTTCGGTCACGTTCGTTTTTATCCTTCTATCTTCCCTGGCTGGCTTTTTTGTTATTCATAAAATCAAGGGCAATCTCGCCTCCGGATTGGCCTGCGCAGCTTTTATTATGATTGGCTTAATAGGACGAGGAGGAATTGGCGCCTTTCCATCTGCAATGGGAACATTTCTTTTCATGTTGGCTGTTTTGATCCCTTTTCTAAAAGCTTTTACACCGACGAGCCTCCTGTTAAGCGTTCTGTTTTCTATAGCAGCTTTTTATTCAAAGGCATATTTTGTATTGGGGTTTTGTATGGTTGCATCGTATTTGTTCTTGTTCGTGTCGAAGAAAACGGGGCTGTTTTATGGCGTTCTTTTCCTTATGCTGTTTGCGATTTCTTTTTTCGCAATGCGCCTTGCCTTTCCCCTCTACTTTTTAGATGTCATCATTGGAAATATTTCCAATGCAAGCAGGTCTGCTGCACACTTGTTTTCACAGTTGATCCAACTATTGATTTATTTTTTTCCGATTTTATTCGCCTCCCTGCTGATGTTGGAAAAAGGCACATTCAACCGGGCGGGTGTCCGTACGTTCAACCTTGGGATATGGAAACAGCCGCTGATCGGCGCTTCGCCTGATTATTTCTTTTATTCATTCGTTTGCGCATTGCTGGTCTTCATCCTTTTTCTTGGTCCTCATGTTGGTAGTTACCTCACTTATGCCTATCAATTGGTCATACCAGTCTTTTTCTGTTGGTTTTTTTTGAAATTCGATCCCCAGAAGAAGATGGGATTTCTAATTGCTGTGCTCGTGATATTCAACTTGTTCTTTTGGGAAAGGAGCGTGATTCCCCCGCAAATGTTGGAGCAAAAAAACTCAAAAGCATGGGCGAGCCTTTACTCTTATGTGCGATCCTCGTCGAACCTGCTTAATTCTCCCGTCATCACTTCAGCAGCGATTGAGTTTGGTCTAACCCCTCTTGATTCCGGACAGACAGCGTATTTTTATGCCATTGGGCCCTACCCGGATAATATAATATTCGGACCGTTCTATGACACGTTCCATGCGGACGGATTTAGATACATTAAATTCATTGACAATTCAATCGAAAAGCAGAAATTCGATCTGGTTTTCACGACCAGGGAAAAGGGTGCCTTTTATCATATGAAGCTTCTGGAAATGTTTTATACGCCGGTTGCTGAGCTAAGAGTCGACATGCCTCAAACTGAGCAACAATGGACAGTGGTGATCTGGAAACCGCTTGTCAGGTAGGGATGAATTTCCTTTTCATTTCTTTTTCCACGCGGAATGCCGCTGGTTGGAGATAAAACAGAGCAAGCATAACCAACGTTAATCGAATAGTAGTCGAATCCCGCTTTTGTTTGCCCCGGAAAGACTGCGCGGTTTCCCCCAGATTGTCAGTGATCAGGCAGGCATTGCAGTAAAAAATGAGCTTGCCCTCTAATCTTTAGTGGATCAAAAAGATGCCGCAATCCAAACGGATGGCAGAGAGGGCGACGAATGATCTCCGACAGAGCAGTACGGGATCAGTACAGGATCAGTACAGGATTACTAGAGGATTGTCTGGGAAGTACAGCGAATATGCCGATTTTTCACCACCCTGGGCATTCATGAAACAAAAGACCTTCCTGGAATAGACGTACTGATGATCTCTTCGGTTCCCGCCCCAATCCAGATCACGCTGAAAGCGTGACGCTTATTTGACTTGTCAGTGGAAAACCTGACCTATTATTTCCCCTGTTGATAAAAAGTTTGGACTTCCTTCTTCGTCAGGCAGCGTGTGAATATTTTGAATTCATCGAGGCTGCCCTGAAAGTTGAATCCAAAGGGCGGCCATGCTCCAATCGCCATGGGCTGCCCTCCGCCGATGGGTGCTCCGGTGCTGGGCCAGTTATTTACCAGTTGGCCGTTGGTATACTCCTTGACCCAGCGACCATCGTACGTCACAACCTCCTGATTCCATGCATTGGTAAGAAAACCGTTGTCTGCGTTGTTCCTGTTATCGCTGAAGATGCTTTTTGTGTCATCGCTCCAGAGCTCAGGGTAATGTGTACCGATGACCCAGCCGGAACCGGGACCACCATTCCACCAGGCGGCGCTGGCTAATTTATAATTTTCCTCCGGATGATCCGTCCTGAACCATAAGGAGAAGGACAGCGTGGTTCGCCCTGCTGCCGGATTGCCCGGCATAAATATGAAACCGTCCCCATGAAAGAACATCGCATGGCCGTCTGAAACTCCGTCACTGCTATCTACTGATCCATTGATGCGCGCTGCATATCCGTTGCCGGAACGATCTGTGACCATGCCAGAGTTAAGGAAATCGTCTTCAAAGTCATACCAAACCAGCAGATCATTGTTGATCTTGATTTGCGAGGGTGTCGAAAAAGGAAGCAGCCTGGTTGGCGCCTCGGTGGCAGCTGGCGGCTCTAATGCCGCTGGCGCTTCGGTAGCGGCCGGGGTCACCTGTGGAACTTCCACAATGCGCGTCACCCGGACGATCCGCGTAACTGGAACAAACTTTGTCGCTTGAACGATCTGCGTGACTGGAATCACCCGGGTCACTTCGATAATTTGCGTCACCGGCAGGGACTGCAAGCCACTGCAGCCTAAAACCAGGATCATTGTGATGAGACCGATTGTCCACTGGCTTGAACGGGTTTTGAACGAGTGATTTTTCATGGCATCTTCCTTGCAATTCATCGATGGTAATGACAATTCTTTGGCATGATCCTGGTCACGCGGCCCGCTGCGAGGATTTCAAAAACGTGACCTGCCTTATCAAAAGAACAGCTAATACATTAGATCTGCAAGCACATCCGGAGAGGTGGACGGCTTCAGATTGCCGATCAGCCCTTGTTCAAATGTGTAATTGACGTGGCATTGTCTGCAGTTGTGTCAGGGCAATCTGCTTATTGCTTTTGCCCTGCAGAAGCAGTTTGGCTACTTCTGCCTCGCGTTTGCTCAAGGGGCCGGTGAGTGTCATGGTGATTTATCTCCCTTTGTCTGCGAAGTACCTTGGATCTTAAGATCACTATAGCACTTTTTCCCTTGCGCCTCAACCGGGTCAATTGTATAATCCCAGCTATTCAGGAGTAGTAAGCGGACGGTGATCTGATAGAGAAGGAGACCGGTGCTCGGTCCGTGGTGGAAGTCTCCGCAGAGAAACAACGCTGAAGTCGCCTGAAGCGAATGGCGAAGAAATCTGGCTCGTCACAATAAGCAATAGGCGCTGAGCCAAAAAGTAGACCGTCACGGGTTTGCCCGTTACAGCATAGACTGGTAATAGCCAGTTACAGAGAGCGCTGATAAAAAATCAGCGAATTGAGGTGGTACCGCGGCACGCCTGTCGTCCTCATCTGGACGAGGCGTGTTTTTGTTTAGAAGGAGACAGAATGGAAGCAATGACATTTCGTGACCTCACCGACCAGGTGGCGCTTCTGTATACAAAAGACAAATACGCCGAGGCACTTCAACTGGTCGAGCAGAACGCTGATCGCTTTCCAGAGCAATCGGTACGCACAACTTTTTGGCAGATGTGCCTGTTGAGTCTTTGTAACCGCCCGGATGATGTCATGTTTATTTTCAGGCAGGCATTGGCGAAAGGCTTTTGGTGGGCAGAGAGTCAGTTTCAGGATACCGACCTGGATGCAGTCCGCGATCTACCGGAATTCAAAGGTCTCATGGCGATTTCTCAGAAAAAATATGAAGAGGCCCGCAAGCATATAGAACCGGATCAAGCGATCCTTTTGCCTGAGGCCTCTGCCTCCCACTTGTATCCCTTGTTGATCGCATTGCATGGTGGGGCCGGGAACAAGGACGCGAATCTTGAGTATTGGGAAATCGCACGCCGCAAAGGCTGGCTGGTGCTTTCGCCCCAATCTACTCAGCCACTCTATTCCGGCGCGTATGCCTGGCTGGATGGAGAGCAGGGACTGACGGATCTGATCTTTTCCATTGAGAAAGTTTCAAGAGAATGTCCAATTGATCCGCAACGTGTAGTAGTAGCCGGTTTCTCTCAGGGAGCCGGTATGGCGATCTATGCGGCTTTGAGCGGCAGGATCAGCATCCGTGGTTTTCTTGGCATTGCAGCATTTTGGGCGAATCCAGGCTCGCTTGTGCCGCGGGCAAGAGCTGCAAGGTCTGTGCGTGGTTACTTCATTACGGGAGAGAAAGATCGTACACTGGATAAGATCAGGGAGATTCAAAAGACTTTGCAGGAAAACAATATTCAATTCGCCGAAGAGGTGTATCCAGACTTGGGGCACGAGTTCCCGCCTGATTTTGAAAAATCATTTGACAAAGCCATCGACTTCATTTTTACGGAGCAAGAATGACCAAACACGAGTTACCGAAAACTTATGATTTCAAAGCCATTGAACCACGCATTTACGAGATGTGGGAGGCGGGCGGGTACTTCAAGCCGTGGAATGATCCCAACAAGCCAAACTTTGATCCAAATGTCGAGCCGTTCGTGATTGCCATCCCACCGCCAAACGTGACAGGTGAGCTGCACATCGGTCACCCCATGTTCATTAGTATCGAAGACCTTATGGTTCGCTATCACCGCATGAAGGGTTTCCCCACGCTTTGGGTCCCTGGTACAGATCATGCCGGCATTGCAACGCAGTTGATGGTGGAACGCAATTTGCTCAAAACCGAAGAAGTGACCCGGGAAGAGCTCGGACGAGAGGAATTCATCAAACGCACCTGGGATTGGAAGAAGAAGTACGGCAGCATTATCACCAATCAGATCCGGCGCCTGGGTGCGTCCTGTGATTGGAGCCGGGAACGCTTCACCCTGGACCCGGGCCTGAGCCGGGCAGTCCGAGAAGCCTTTGTGCGCCTCTATGAGAAAGGATTGATCTATCGCGGGCCACGTTTGATCAACTGGTCGCCGGGACTCAAGACCGCTGTTTCTGATCTCGAAGTGGAATACAGCGAAGAAGAAGCGACCCTGTATTACTTCAAATATATGCTTGCTCCTGCCGGCGGTGGGTCTCCTGACCCGTCTGCCTTCATCCCTGTGGCGACTATTCGTCCTGAGACAATTCTCGGTGATACAGCGGTGGCAGTCCACCCGGACGATGAACGCTATAAAAAATATGTTGGCAGGAGCGTTATCGTGCCAATCCTGAACCGCGAAATCCCAGTCATTGCCGATGAATATGTGAGTATGGAATTCGGCACGGGTGCCCTCAAGATCACGCCGGGGCATGATCCCAATGATTATGCCATTGCCCAACGCCACAATCTTTCCATCGTCTCGGTGTTGGATCAGGCTGCGAAAATCAATGAAAACGGCGGTCCCTACCAGGGCCAGGATCGTTTCGATGCACGAAAAAATATGTGGGCAGATATGAAAGCCGCCGGTCTGGTCATCAAGACAGAGCCGTATCGCACGACCATCCCACGTTCCCAGCGCGGGGGAGAGATTGTCGAGCCGATGATCTCCACCCAGTGGTTTGTGAAGATCGAGCCGCTGGCAAAAGCTGCGCTGGAGGCCGTAAAAGACGGACGGATCAGGATCGTGCCGGAACGTTTTGAGAAGGTCTACTTCAATTGGCTCGAGAACATCAAGGATTGGTGCATCAGCCGGCAGTTGTGGTGGGGACACCGCATCCCGGTCTGGTATTGTCCGAACAGTCATATGACGGCGGCGCGAGAAGATCCAGCGCAGTGCGCGACTTGCGGCTCAAAAGAGATTCATCAGGATGAAGATGTGCTCGATACCTGGTTCTCTTCAGGTCTATGGCCCTTCTCTACCTTGGGCTGGCCGGAGGAGACACCTGATTATAAGTATTTCTATCCCACTACCTATATGGAGACCGGGTATGACATTTTGTTCTTCTGGGTGGCGCGCATGATCATGCTGGGATTGGAGTTCACCGGGCAAGTTCCTTTCCATACGGTGTATCTGCATGGTCTCGTGCGGGATGAGATCGGGCGCAAGATATCAAAGACCACCGGTAACGTGATCGACCCTCTGGTGCTCATGGACGAATTCGGTACGGATGCACTGCGCTTCACGATGCTGGTCGGTTCGACACCCGGGAATGACACGAATGTCGGCCCGAAGAAAGTGGAATCGAATCGCAACTTTGCCAATAAGATTTGGAATATTGGAAGATTTGTGATATCGGCGATCAGCGATCAGTCATCGGCGGGCAGGCCTGGCGACTACACTCTGGCAGATAGTTGGATCTGGGCACGCTTGCAGCAGCTCGTGCGTGATGTGGAACGTCTCTTCCAGACTTTTCAATACGGCGAAGCGGGCCGGCAGATCTACGAATTCCTCTGGTCCGATTTTGCAGATTGGTACGTGGAAGTGGCCAAGGGACAGTTGGCCGATGGCAAATCCCAGAGGGATGCTGCGCAATCGCCAATGGCTTATCGGACGGTAGAAACATTGGCGCGCGTGTTCGATATGGCCCTGCGATTGCTCCATCCATTTACCCCGTTTGTGACCGAAGAGATCTGGGGACATCTGCGTCAGGCAATTCTTGAGTCTCCGGTCTCTGACCTCGCTTCTGATTGGCCCGAAGCGTTAATTGTGGCCAGGTGGCCTGAACCACGCGAGGCAGAAGGTTGGGAAGGATCAAAGACTGCTGATTTCGAGCTGGTACAGGAGGTCGTGCGTTCCATCCGCAACTTGCGTACCGAAAAAGGCGTAGCGCCCAGTAAACGTGTCGCTGCGACGATCGCTGCGGGTGCGAAGACGGATTTGCTGAAGGAACAATCCAAAATACTTGCAGCGCTGGCAGGCTTAAGCGAATCTGATATTCGCATTGTTCCAGCGTTGACCGATAAACCCGGGGACGCGGTCACTCTGGTGATTGGCTCTGTGGAAGTCTATCTGCCTTTGGCTGGTATGATCGATCTCGCTGAAGAAAAAACCCGCCTTGAGAAAGAGCTGAAAGAGGCCCAGTCTCACATTGAGCGCCTTGAAAAACTTTTGGCAAGTGACTTTGCCAACAAGGCGCCGGCTCCTTTAGTACAAAAGGAACGTGAAAAGTTAAAAGCTTTTAAAGAAACAACTGACAAACTGCGGAGCCAACTGCGAGTGTTCGATCAATAAGAGTATAATAATTTTGATCGAAGCATCTCAATTCAGTGGTAAGAGGAGACGTTGGGTATCTCGTAGGTTTTTTTCCTCAGATACCAAATACCTCAGTGGCTCAATAGGAGGATGACATGTCTGACGATAAATCGGTCCCGGGCAGCAAAAGCTATAAAATAGGCAATGTTGGTGCCGGTGCGCGTGTTGCTCAAGGAGAAAATATATCCTGGGTAGAGTCCCCTTCCAGTGCACCCGAGATGCAGGAACTCTTCAAGCAGTTCAATGCCCTGCTAGAAAAAATTGCCACTGATCCCAATATGGATGATGACACTAAAGCCGTTACTGTTGAAAAGACCAAGGCTGTTGCCAATAGTCTGGCAAAAGCCCAGGAAGAACCTAACAAACTAAAAATCGCACTGATGGATGCCAAAGGTTGGTTAACTACAACTGCCGGATGGGCCTGGGACGGGTTGAATACTATTTTGAAAAGTGAGACTGCGCAAAAGGCTATCGCCGGTATTGGAGAGGCTGGTGTAAAGGCAGCTATTGGAGCGTTACTAGGGGTAATTTGATGACTTCCGAGGGTGCCTCCTTCCAGGTTGGAAACGTAGGCCAGGGTGCGACCGTATTACAGGGAGAGTACCTCACGAATGTCACCGTGCAGGTACAAAACGTTGACGATGCTCGTGCCGTCCTCTCACTACTGAACAAAGAGCTTGGTAAGCGGTCCTATCATGGACCGCTTTTGCGTAGACTCGACCCAATTGTCTTGGCCAATCGCGCGAGCGAATTAGGCTCAATTCGCAAATTCTTTGAGGAAAGCGATGCGAGTGTGTTATTCGTTGTCGGGTTGGCGGGTATTGGAAAATCCACTCTGGTGCGTGGCGCATTGGAATATCGTGGGTCGAGTACAGTAGCAATATGGATTAACTGCGAGGGACTGGATGTGGAGCGCTTGCTTACGGATATCGATGCCAGTCTTGGACTGGGTTTGCAAGCCATGCTACATGACCCAAAATTAGACCTGGCGCAGAAACTGGCTGCCTTATTGAGCGCAGTACAGATTCCGGCTATTCTTATTCTGGATAACTTCGAAGATCTGCTTGGTAAGGATGAAAAATATAATAATAAGGCGCTCGCTGATTTTGTTGAGGCGCTGACTGCTTACGAGCATCGCACTAAAACGATTGTCACCACCCGCCGTCTACCGAGTGGGGTGGGCGCAGGCAGCGCAGCAGTAGATATTCTCCGCCTGGGTGGGCTGAGTGAGACGCGGGCCATGGAACTTTTCCGGAATCGCACTGACCTGCCCGCCATCGAGACCAATGCGTTATTCACGCCAGGTGTTCTCGCCAAATTGGAGGGGCATCCTAAATTTATCGAACTGCTCGCCTCTAGTATCAGCGAACTTCCTCTACAGCAGGTAATCCAGGGACTATTGACTGCTACAGATATCGGCGATTACATCGTTGGTCAGGTGCTTGACCAACTGGACGAAATCGAGCTGAATGTTCTGCGAGCAGCGCTGGTCTTTCGCGGTGCATTCTCATTTGATGCCCTTGCCTCGGTGTACCGATCTATGCATCCGGGCGATACATCTATCGCCCCAGCTGTACGTTCACTTGCGCGGCACGCGGTACTGGAAGTGAATCCAGAACAGCAGACGATCTATCACTTGCATGCTGTATTACGCGACGCCGTACCGCGCGATGCACTTCAGGAAGCCTATGCTCATGCCGCCGCGGCGCAATGGTTCGGCCAGAGCGAATTCAATGCCGAAGATTTAAGCACTTGGGACGATACCCTTTATCACCTGCGGCGCGCGGCTGAAATTGGACGACAGCCTGAATTTCTTGAGCCCTATCAATCATTCGTCTTTGACAATGTTAATGAGCTTGAAAACGCTGGCTGGGGACGCCGTAACGTGAGCGAGTTACAGGTGCTGGATGAGTTGATTAGCGAAACAAGCATCGTTGACAGATTTTTGGTCCACTGGCTGATGGGGATTGAGTTGTGGCTATTGGGTGAGGATGAAGCCGCTCTTGATTTATTCCGCGAGCTCTCCGATGCTCTCACAGCATATTTGGAAATACCCGCGGAAGAAAACGCTGAAATCGTGGAACTGTTGCTGCTCGTGAACGCCAAACTGGGCTCTACATTGGTCAGCTTGGGCGAGTACGAGGAGGCACGCAAATACGCGGATGGTATGGAACCCCTTGTAACCTCCAGCCAAAGCCTTCAGCATAAACTGCGCTATGCAGAATTACGCTTTGACATTGTTCGTAAAGTCGGTGAGCCACCTGAAATGCTACATTGGGCGGATGAATGTTTCAAAATCGCCACCCAATGGGTGGAAGAAGAAAATACTTCACAGACGCTGAATGCCTTGGCCGAGGCCCATTTCAATCTGGCAATTGCCCATCTTCAATTAGATCATCAGGACGAAGCGCTTAAGCATTTCATCAGCCAGTTGCGTTTGAAAGCCGAAATTGGTAGATTATCGGGCCTGGGGGCAGGATTATTCAATCTGGGAGTCATGTTCCGCCAAAGTGAGCCCATGGCCGCAGCAGCGATGTTGCTCACTGCCGAACAGATACAGTATGAAATTGGTGCTGTACAGAGGGAATGGGAAGAACGTGATTTCGCCCAGTTGTACCACTCTTTCCTGGCTGATCCTGCCAACTTCGTCTCTGGACGTGATCTATTACTGCTGATTTCCAATAAGCTACTACCCTACTACTTGCGCATGTTAGAGCGGCGCACCGGTGCGCCAGTGCACTTGCCACCGGAATAAAAGCACGGTTGAATAAGATAAAATGATGGTGGCAAAACAACTTTGTCACCATCATCTTTTATGGAGGAGAGCCATGGCGCAGAACCAGCTAACTCAATATGCTGCTTGTCCCAATTGCGGAAGCACCGACGCAACAAAGGTCAAATTTACCTGGTGGGGAGGCGCGTTGGGACCCTCGATGTTCACACATGTGAAATGCAACAACTGCGGCACCCAGTTCAACGGCAAGACCGGCAAATCCAATCAAAATAACATCCTTATTTATGTCCTGGTATCTTTTGTGCTCGTTTTTTGTGTCTGTGGTGGATTTGCGGTTTTTTCGGCTCTTATGAATAATGCCCATTAGTCAGAACGATCGGCGCGGTAGATCCTTTTTGTTATAAAAATTCCCAAAGCGTGAGTGATAGAAACCGAAAGTCTCATGAGAGAAATTGAGGCTTTCGGTTTGGTATTCTATGAGCGGAGACCAATATGACAAACAAAACTGCTATACAACGACGTATCCGCTTCCTGCTCATCTTTTTTATCTGCGCGCTCAGTGCGGCTGGACTTACGGCAATCCCATTGCAATGGGATTGCTGGCATTGCTGAATCGATGGTTGGGAACAAGCTCATTCCTTTCACCGATCTTGCCATCCCTGGCGGAGTGGATCAGTCGCGTGAATGATAGTGTTCAGAACGGCTATGGACAATATCCACTACTTGCCTATGGAACGGATTGGCTGGCATTCGCACATATCGTCATTGCCGTAGCATTCATTGGCCCGTTGCGTGACCCCGCCAGGAATCTCTGGGTGATTGAATTCGGCATGATTGCCTGTGCTCTTATTATTCCCTGGGCGCTAATTTTCGGTGTGGTGCGCCAAATTCCCCTGTTTTGGACGTTCATAGACATGTCTTTTGGGATTTTTGGCATTATTCCGCTTTGGCTTCTGCGCCGTGATATTCTCCGTATTTCGGAGGAACTGTGACAAAATTCACCAAATAAAAGATAATCGTCAATTGACGCAGGTTCGAGCATCGGTTAAGTTTATAGCCAGAGTAGTAAATTTTTTGAAGGAGTAACGACTATGACCATGAAAATTAATGAAGACTGCATCGCCTGTGGCGCGTGCGTACCTGAATGCCCGACCGAATCCATCAGCGAAGGTGACGGCATCCTCTATGTCATCAATCAGGAAACCTGTGTCGAGTGCGAAGGCCATTACGATTCGCCCAAGTGCGTCACCGTGTGCCCTGTCGATTGCATCGTCAAAGCAAACTGAGATACGCAGTGCCCGGTAGGGTATAATTTCGACAATCAAATAAAAACCTTCGGGGCAGGGTGTAATTCCCGATCGGTGGTATAGCCCACGAGCAATATGGAGTGTAGGCGCTTGTTCCTGTGTATTCGGCAGCAAGCTGCCGGACTCCAAATGCATGACCCGGTGGAACTCCGAGGCCGACAGTAATAGTCTGGATAGAAGAAGGATGTAGGCTCACGCGAGTCTGATTCGACTTACCGCTGGAACCAGGCGGTACGCTAAAAGTCCCCGAAAACGCATTTTGTTTTCGGGGCTTTTCTTCGGATCAGTTCTCAACTGACGTCTGATTCTACGCCCCGCAGGCAATCTATCTCTGCGAGGCGTTTTTGTTGCCCTCATCTCAGTCCCTCTCCCATTGGGAGACTGCGAAGCGGTCCGAAGGACGGGTGAGGGATGCGACTTAGTTATGAACTCGAACCCTATGCATACTCTCTCACGGTCTGGCTCACGCACCTGGCTGGGATTGATTTCCATCCTGGTTGGGCTCCTGGCATGGTATCTCATCACGCGCTTGAGCGGGATACCGAATTTCATCCTGCCCTCTCCTCTGAGCGTGTGGACTCGTCTTCTCCAGGCCCTGCAAGACGGAAGTCTGATCTATCACACCAGTGTTACGCTGCTTGAAATTGTATTGGGACTCCTGGCTGGAGCGGTCTTTGCGACCGTCGTGGGATATATCCTTGCGAAGTCGCGTTCTCTGGAAAGGATCCTATCGCCGTATCTGGTGGCAAGTCAGGCGATCCCGGTGGTTGCAATCGCGCCTCTGCTGGTCATCTGGTTCGGGAATGGGATCCTTTCTAAAGTCATCATCTGTGCGCTAATCGTATTCTTCCCGGTACTCGTGAACACCATCGTGGGGGTTCGGGCAGTGCCGACTCCATTATATGACTTGATGAATTCCTTACATGCCTCCCGCTCTCAAATTTTATGGAAAGTGGAAGTGCCTGCCTCACTGCCTGTCTTTTTAGGAGGTTTGCGCGTGGGTGCAACGCTATCGGTGATCGGCGCGATCGTTGGTGAGTTGGTCAGTGCCGAAAAGGGCCTGGGCTTTCTGTTGCAGCTGGGAGATTTCCAATATGATACGCCGATGGTCTTTGTGGCGGTGTTTATGTTGATCGTCCTGGCATTGATGTTATATGGCATTGTGACCTTGCTGGAAAAAAGATTCTTGAAATGGCAAAAGACTTCGTCCTGAGCATAGCCGAAGGACGGTTTATGAAAGATATACGCGCTTCGGTTGCGTACGGGCGCTAAGGCGCCAGTCAGCGCGAATATATAAGGAGAGTTTCCATGTTTCGTAAGTTCGTTTTAATCATCCTTGGAATGGCACTCGCTCTTTCGGCCTGCAGCAACTCCCTGTCCGGGAATAACACGGGCAAGTTGACTCACATCCGCTTGCCGATGGGTTACATCCCAAACATCCAGTTCGCGCCATTTTATGTCGCCATCGAAAAAGGATATTTCCGTCAGGCCGGGATCGAGATTGAATTCGATTCCAAATTTGAAACCGATGGGGTGAAGCTGGTGGGATCGGGCGAGTTGCCCTTTGCCCTTGTCTCCGGCGAGCAGGTCTTGCTGGCACGGGCGCAGGGATTGCCCGTAGTTTATGTTGCGGCGTGGTACCAGCAATATCCCGTTTCAGTGGTCGCAAAAAGTAATCTGGGCATCTTGATCCCACAGGATCTGAAAGGGAAGAAGATTGGCTTGCCGGGCTTGTTCGGTGCGAGTTATGTGGGTTTGCAGGCGTTGCTGTTCAATGCTCACATGAGCGAAAGTGATGTGACCCTGGATTCGATTGGTTTCAATCAAGTGGATTTAATGGCCGCGGGCCAACAGGATGTTGTGGTGGTTTACACGGCGAATGAGCCGATCCAGTTGCGGGCGAGAGGCATTCCAGTGACCGAAATCCGCGTCGCGGATTACGTGCAACTTGCCTCGAATGGGATTCTGGCAAGCGAAAAAGTGATCTCAGAAAACCCTGGACTGGTGCGAGCGTTTATAGGGGCATTTTTGAAGGGACTTGCCGATACGATGGCTAACCCCGATGAGGCGCTTAAGATCAGCGAAGCTTATATTCCAAATTTTGCTAATCTGGATGCCAAGGTCCAAAAGCAGGTGCTTGAAGCTTCCATCGAAGAGTGGAAAGCAGCACGGCTCGGTTATTCAGACCCACAGGCCTGGGAGAATATGCAGGCTGTTTTGCTTGGGATGGGACTGCTTACTCAGAAGCTGGATTTGAATAAGGCGTTTACGAACGAATTCATTCCGTAAGGATCTAACCGCGAAGCTCGCTAAGAAAACCCTTGGCGCTCTCCGTGTGCTTGGCGGTTCAAGAATTTCCGCGCTGAATAATCGTCAATCGAAAATCGTCAATCGAAAATCGTCAATCGTAAATCGTAAATCGAGATGCCTCACACTCCTATCCTTACTATCCATAACCTGAGCGCTGTTTTCGCTAATGAAAACGGTGGCTTACACGCGCTGGATCAGATCTCTTTTGATGTATATGCGCGCGAGTTCGTTTGCGTATTGGGTCCCTCAGGCTCAGGCAAGACAACTCTCTTGCGCATCCTGGCCGGCCTGATCTCTCCCACCTCAGGTTCTTTCATGTTCGGTCACGGTGAACAACCCAGCACCGGCATGGTCTTTCAACAGGCGAATCTCATGCCGTGGCGGACCGTGACCGAAAACATTAGACTTCCCCTTGAGGTGAAGCAAGCGGATGAAGC
>DATGYJ010000113.1:0-11204 GCA_035298105.1 Anaerolineales bacterium
GAGAACAAAAATATCACTTGCCGTTAACAACCTGGGCACATCCTTACGCATTCCGGCAAAAACCACATGATCACTCATGCCCGTTTGATTCGCTTCTTCGACTAAAGCATTGTGGTGAGGCCCATTTCCGGCAACGAGATAATAGGTGTTCGGAAAGGTATTTAGGACCGCCGGCAAAGCCCGTATCATGAATTGAATCCCCTTTTGCGGACGCAGTACGGCAACGGTAGTCAGGAGATTTGCGTCAGTTGGAATCCCGAACTCTTCCCGGACACTGATCCGTTCACGCTCACGATCAGTGCTCACAAAGCTAGATAAATCAATGCCGTTATAAATCGTGGTGACTTGATTTGAGGAGGTACCGCTGATTTGGAGGTGGTATTGCCGTGCCTCCTCCGAAACGGAGATCACCTGGTCACAAAAATGACGCAGGGCAAACCATTCCGCTCTTTGGTGTAATTTCATTTTGGTCTTCACATCCAGGGAAGGCATTACGTGAATTGTGCACACACTTGGAAGACGTAGTAACTTTGCTGAAAAGTTCCCTAATATATTCGAAAATTCAAGTTGAGTATGCACAAGATCAGCACCGACACCTTTGAGGTACTTGACCAGGCGCGGCAAGGCATCGATATCTCGCAAGTGTTTTATATCCAAACAAGCGACAGGAATACCCAGCGCCCGAATTTCATCCGCCATCGGGTTATCATCCTTGGACTGCAGCGCGCAAACGTAAGCCTCAAAATCCGTGCGACTCAAGTGCTTCAAGATTGGCACCATGAGTCGTTCGGCGCCTCCCATACTCAAGCCATCAATGACATAGGCGATTTTATATTTGTGTGCAGGCTTTGACGGATTTCTCAAGGTTGTACCTTTCGTCCAGGTTCAATTTTCTTTCGGCCAGGTCATCAATTCCGCGAAAAGACAGCGCCACAGAAAATCATCCGAATGACTGTAGCCAAATTCGAGCGCAGAACGAACTGCTTTTTCCACACAACACAGCAGCATACCTTCTCTCTGTGGCAGCAGCACATAATATTCGGGTTTTCCATAGGTCGATAAATATCCAGGGATTACATTAACACGCCATTCAGATAGCAAATGAAAAGCGTCGGCGGCGCGCTGTTCTGCCGAGCCGGTGCCAGTCGCAGAGAGGGCGCCAGCCAAGAGGAAGAAATAAACATCCATGCTTACATCCACAGACCAATGCGCAAATTGCCAATCAACCAGCCTCAGTTTTCCCAGCTTTTCATTCCTGAGCATATTTCCATGCCAAAAGTCACCCTGGATCAAAACTTTGTGACTGGCCGTTGCAACACTACTCTCTACCGATCTCACCAAATCGGATAGGGCCTGATCTTCCTCAGGCGTCATCTGAAACAACTCTCTGAATTTCTTTACCTTCTCCGGGAAATGGGAATCGCGTGATTCACTGCGCTCGATCGGGGTTTCTGTCAGACGATTCAGATGGCGTAGGCAACGCGCGGCCTCTTTCGCCAAAACTGACACTTGTTCGCTATTCCCCCAGAATGATCTACGCGAGAGGCGCGTCAGGCTCTCGCCAGGGACATAGGAGATCACCAATACAGGTCTCTCCTGTAAAGTTGTCAGCGCATATGGTTTGGGAACAAATTGGGCAGCCTCTTCGCCAATGCAATTCCACAATTCAACCAGATGATCATATTCAGTCTGTAGCATCCAACCGTTTTCGATCAACCGCGGTACCTTGGCAACCAGTACCGGATCATTCTGTTTTCCATTGAAGCCAAAGAAGATGACGTTATCATGAAAGTCAGCATCCCCGTTGGCAAGGATTGCCCAATGCAAAGGCCTGGAGAAGGGTTTATGTTCACTCTCGCCAAGCGAGAGAGCAAATGCCGAGAGATCATCCATAAATGAGGGCATCATATCTCAAACCACCGCGACCGCAAAATAGCCTGGAAGAAAAGCAGAAATCCCAGACCAGCCGATTGCATACGACAAGGTCCGCAGGATATTCAACAGTGCCGGCTTTCGTCTAAAACGATGTTGTAAAGCGAAATATATCGCCCGGTCATTGAGAGCAAAGATATATTCAGGGATGCGCAAGTTGGGCATTGCCCCCCAAATCCTGATCGATCTAAACCCTGCCCGGTTTAGTTGATTGGCGACCCGACGGGACGTGGAGGGATGATAGCCGGATTGAGTCTTGGAGTGAGAATTCCAGGAGTTCTCAAATCCGATCAGGAGATACCCACCAGGGCAAACTAAATGTCGGAGAGACCGGTAAAACTCAATCTGGTCTCCACGCTGGGCGCTGACCCAGCGCACCGGCAAGCCAAATGGAAGCACCAGAGCCTGCGTATTTTCTTTTTCATTTTGTTTGATATCGGAAAATGAAGAGCAATTCGAAACAGGGATGCCAATTTGCTCGAGAGTCTGGCCAAAGTCCGCACCCTGCTCGACGACAACCCGTATTTTCCCGGCCTCGGTCGTCGGCAGCAGAAAACGCCAATCTAGACTGTCATGAAAAACCCGCGCTGGAGGTGGATGGATTTGTTGCCGCGAAGTTTGCATGGTTCATTCAACGATTGGGCCAATCCAATCCAGATCAATTAAGCTATAACCAAAACAGCGCACACGCTCTTCATAACGTTTAATAATCTTCCGGTTTATGATTCCCGAAAAAAATCCCGAAAGTTTCTTGTTCCATAGTTTGAAATATTTCTTGTTCACATCCGATAAAATCTTTTGATTGACCGGGTAATCACTCAGGCCCAGGAAATGATACATATCATTCACCCACTTGTGAGGGTCGGCTACGAAGTCTTCATACTTTACAACGAATGCATTGCTCAGGTGCTTTTGATCGGCCTGAAAAAGCTCATGACAGACCAGCCAATGCTCGAATATGCGCGAGAAGCCTCTCCAATTGATCTTGTATTCTCGATACCATTTTTGGGTAGCATAAGAAACCGCCAAGGGATGCCGCAACATCACGATAAAATAAGAGTTTGGAAACATTGCTTGTAAGAAGCGCGTTCGAATAATGTTCGGAGGCGACTTTTCAAGCAGGTACGCTTTGCTTAGATCCCAATATTGGCTCCATTCCGAAAACAATTTCTGGCGATTCACTTCAGTCACAAGAGGAGACCCTTCGGTCAGGTGGGCTTCAGGGTGAAAGCCAAAAGCGCCCGCTCCACCATAACGACCAGACGGTGGATAGACTGTCTGGAGGTGCATCCCTTCATCTTCCGGGGAGGCCGTACCTTGAAAGCCGCTGACCTCGGGATGATCCCGCAGCGAGCGGAATAAGACAGACGTGCCACTGCGGTGCAGTCCACAAACAAAGATGTAACGGTGGTCGGGGGTATTGTTCATTTCCATTTTGTTCAAGCCGATGCGTTCGATATTTTCACCATACGAAAAAGCCGCATTAAGTTTTCTCTTTCGATCCACCATAAAACGCCTATATAGCTGAGGGCGCCCGAGAGGACAATAGATATCAACTGCAAAACTGGATGCAGACTCAGGGTCAGGTAGGCAGCGGTAATGGCAATCGGGGCCATCACCAGCGCCGCCAGGAAGGATGATTGTAATTCCCCAAAAATATCCCAAATCGAGACATTCACAAATCGGATTGCAAGGCCCAGACTGATGATCCGCCGAATCAGGATCGCGACCAGGTGACCAATCGCTACCCCAATGATCCCGAACTTTGCCCCAATGAGCAGCGAAGGAACGATGATAATCAGGGTCAGTATAGAGAGTCGCAGCAAAATATCGGGACGACCGATCGCTTTATAAAAGCCGCCAACGTGATATCCAAGCGAGTAGACCCAGGCGTAGACTGCCAGCACGCGCAAGATGGGGATTGCATCCAGCCATTGGTCACCAAAGACTACTCTAACAATTGGATCAGCCGCGATCAACAATCCCAGGCAGATCGGTACAGCGATCAGTTCGACCAGGCGAACAGATGCCAAAAAGCCGCGTCGCAACTCATTCGGTCGATCCTGGACGGTCGAGAAAGCCGGAAAAACGACTCCGCCCATCACCCACAAGTTACCGATCAGAAGCATTTCAGGCAAGCGATAAGCCAGCGTATAAATACTCAACGGGATCAGGCCAAAAATGCGTCCAACAATCACATAATCAATATTATCGGTAATCTCATTCATAATATCGATTGCGGTCACAGAGGCGCCGAACTTCATTAACCCGGTAGCAAGTTTTCGGTCGAGCTGGAGGCGTGGGCGCCAGGGAAGAATGATCCAAACGAGGATGACGGAGGCAATGGCACCGGCAATCTGCCCAAACACCAGCGACCAGACGCCATAACCCAGGTAAGCCATGCCAATCGAAATTGCTCCTTTGATAAGGGCCCCGCCCAGATCCGGAATTAATTTACGGCGATAATTGAGATCGCGGACGAGCCAATTCGTGTGTACTGACCCCAGGGCATTGATAATAAAGGAAATCCCCATCCAGCGCAAAACAGAAGTGATGTGAGGGTCCCGAAAATAGATTGCAACCAGGGGGGCTAGTAGAATGGCGGCCGTGGAAAGAATAAGTCCAATGAGGATGTTAATGGTAAATACTGTGTTCGCCGCTTCCTGTACACTCCCCTTACGCTGAATCAGCGCCGCCCCCAGACCCAGATCCTTCAAAACGGAAAGATAATTGATCGCAACTACCGCGACGGCGACCAAACCAAAATCGCTTTTTGCCAGCAGGCGCGCCAGGATGGAGGTAGTAATTAAAACAACAATCTTTCCCAAAAAATATGCCGAGAAATTCCAGACAAAACCCCAGGCTGTTTTTTGGGCAATGTGCTGATTACTATACTGATCCGAGACAGGAGAATTGATCAACGGCGGGCCTCGATTGATAAATTTCTTTCGGAATTGTTGAGCAGGGTATAGGTGATTTGGATACCTGCCAACGCCATCGCAACCAGAATCCAGAAATAACGAATATAGGCGTTATGCAGGATGAAGCTGGTCATAAGATATGAAAGAATTGCCAGTCGAATGGCATTCATCCATGGCAGCCAGTCACTCAGATGGGGCGACCGCTCAATCGCCCGGATGGTCCTATTAAGAGCGTCTATCAGGAAAAACACCAAACCCAAAAAGGCGATTGCGCCTAAAATTCCGGTTTCCGCCAACACCTGGATATAAAGGGAATGCGGGTCGCGTGCCGTCGCCCGAAATTCGATCCCGATGAGTTGGGCATAGCGCTGGTAATTCGTTGGGTAGTTTGCCGTACCTACACCCAAAAGAGGGTGCTCTGCAAACATCGCGAGCCCTGTCAACATCTCACTGCTCCGCCCGCGAAAAGACGTATCCTGATAGATACCGTTTTGAGCAGTGAAGTCAGACAATGTATAAAAGCGATCACGGTAAGTCGCCGGGATGAATGGAAGCAGCAAAATCAGGACCCCTAAACCCGCAAATGCCACCACCGGGTTAAAGCGTTTCTCAAAGACGAAGAAAATCAATATCACATCGATTGCCAGCACCAAATAAGCACCACGGCTATAGGTGTTCAGAACAACAAACAGGATAATCCCGAGCATAAAGAGAGTAACGAATTTTATAAGATTACTTTTCTCATGGATGATTCTAAAAATGAGCAAAGTGGAAACAGCTACCAGGATCTGACCCCAGAGATTTGGAGCATTAATGGGTCCCCCTATACGTGGAGTCGTTGAATCACCAAACACCTTATCCATGATCACGGCCGACAGCCCGAAAAAGTCTTGTTGGTAGTTATGCGCAATGATTTGATATACAGTCAATGAGCATAATAGGGCCGTAGTAACCATGATCAGCCAGATCGTTTGTTTCCAGGCTTGAGGCTGGCGCAATGCAAACAAGATGCAATAGATAATGATGATGTCTTTTCCCATATCCATGATGTCTGTGAGTGCCGCATCCTTATCTGAGGCCACCAGAAACGAAGCGATCACGATCATAAAATAGGCAAGCAGAAAGTATTCGACCCGAGCTGTTTTGGCGTGCCCGATGGGTACCTGGCCGATATAGATATAGCGAACCAGCAGTGCAAAAGCCACAATGACTACCAATGGCTTAATGATCCCCGGCAGACCATGTTTCGTGAGCAGATCAGAAATATTCGTGTAAATTACAAATACCAGAATATTCGCCCCCAAACTGGGTTTTATGATGATAGTCATTACCACCGCAATCCCAAGTAGGCCCAGCAAGCCATACAAACCAATCCTGTTACTGGTATTACTCACCGCGACCACGCCGATCGAGGCAACGACAATACTTATCAATATGTAGAAGAGATCATTCTTGGTAATATTCATGTTTCACTCATCTCTGAAACGCAGCCTTCGAACTGCGTTCGTACCGGTCCGGGATTCAATCATTGAGGTATTCCTCAAATCTTGTATTTCTGAGTACTGCCTCAACTTCAGCATAGTTTACGATTAACTGTCTGAGAGTTTCCGGGTTTTGTCTTTTCAGCCTGATCTTGCCCGGATCAATACCCTCAACGCCCAGATATGCGCCCACCGCCTCAAATACTTCAACAGGAGATCGCACCAACTCTTCATAAACGATTTCCAGGATTTCCCGATCAGTGAAGCGGGCTCGCGCAGCACATTCACCTTCTTCGATCTGCTCGAGTCTTTTTATTAATTTTGAGGGACTGAGCGTGACCCGCTTCTCTTTTGGCCCACTGGCATTCCCGGATTTTGTCCACTGCCCGGTCTTAAATGCAATTTCCAAAGAAATGACCGTGCGCAAGCGGTTGTGCCTCAGCAGGTGGATGACTTTCAGGCCTGGACAGGCCGCGAGTTTTTTCCATTCTTCATCAGTAAGATGGTTGTAAAAAACTTTGAAACCGACGATCTTCGTGGCATCACTTTCATATTGGAAGATGGTTGAAAGGATCTTATCAAAATCCTCTCCCACTCGACGATTATGATCCGCAAAGATCTCGTGATACATCCGTACAGAAGGGGAAGTCTTCAAGCCATCCAGAAGGTAATTCGATCCTGTGCGGGCATTGCCAACGATGGCGAACCTCTGATCGATCTGATGTCCAAACAGCCTGAAATACGTTCGTTGGAGCGTATGAACGTAGATCGAATCAGCCTTATCACGCCACTGGGAAATAATCTCTTTATTGTTCATTTCACGCCCTTCGTAGAGGGATAATTCCAGTCGATCACAACATACCAATCAGACGGAATATTTCTGAGCATATCCTGGGTCCAGACGGATGGGTCCCAATTTGCCGTTGGGTTTCCTTCAGCATACGTCTTTGGATGCCCGCTATTATCCACCAGAAATCCGCCGTATTTCTGCATATTCAACGTCCATACCACGCAACCTTTGATCCCACCGCATGCCTTGATCATTTCTGGCTGAGTTATTTCTGGCCGGATCGCAATCCGAGTCCCCTCAGGGAGATCATATTGAGAAACACCCTTTCCATCCGTTTTTCGAAAGGGAGGGATGGAAACCGGCCAGCCATTCTGCTGGCAGACGTCCGGCGAGCACGGATAATCATAAGCAAGGGTCACCGCGTGATCGATGTGCCCACGATCCACTTCACAGCGCCGCACAATCCCAGCCAATTGACCGATGCCTGCGCCGCGCTGACCAAAACCTTCCGGAGGAATGCCTGAATTCTGGATGCTGTAGCGATACACACCACTCGCAAACCAATTTCCCGCACTATCGACGTAGCCCTCATTCAATCCCCATTCTTCCCCTGTATCGACATTGATCACAACCAGCTGCCCATCGGTTCCAATCGCCGGACGCGCACCGGATGGCAGGGGCATGCTCACAATGCCCGACGGTTCGCCATACTTTACCTTTGCATCATTAATGGCGTCCCGAAAGCGGTTTTGCCGCAATCTCACCGGGACAAGGGGAGTCCGGTTCGATGCCAAATAAACATTCGGAGTAAATTGAGAGGTATCCGTCCCAATCCAGTCAATTGTTTCAAAAAAAGTTCTCATCATCAAATCGCTCATGGGGTGAATTTTGGCGATCGACCAATCGATCGGAATATTCCAGATCGAAGAGTCTGGATAAGGACGCTCGCAGAATGCTTCATTGATTGGAGGTGCAGTCGTGGGTAACTGACCAGCGGAGGCAGAGGTTGGTATGGAACGACCCGGGGGATTTGAAGTACCAGGAGCCACATTCTTATTCTCTGATTGCTGTACACCTATAATGATTGCGAGAGCTATCACAACGATGGCTGCAAGCAGCCAATAATAAGGTCTTTTATTACTCATCTCACTCAATAAAGCCTTGCCAGGGGAACACAGGACCGAAACAAATAGGCGGTTTCTTTAGGTAGTCTTTGCTGTGATCCAACCAGATTAGAGTAGTCAACTATCCAGGACAGGCTCTATTTTTGTAGTTCCAGTTTTCAGAGGAACACTGCGATCGGCTTGAGATTTATTCAAATCCCAGAGGGCATATAAGGCGACCAGAATAAAGATGACTGCATAATTACTTTCTTTGACTTCCTGAATCGCCTGCACCATGGGAATTTTTTCAAAGGTATAAGCCGCCTGGAAGAATATTTTCGCAAGTTTTGCCCATAAATAATTATATAAAAACAAAACACCCATGCCCCAATAAACGATTGGAATGAATTTACCCGCAAACCGCCTAAACGCAGGGACAAGCAAAGCAACCGCGGGAGTAAGCACCCCAAACAAAAACCAAAAAACGTCAAACATCCGATCGGCAGTAAAGAACTTACTGTTTTCCATGACGGTCAGGTTATGGAGGTTCAGCTCATCCTGTTTGTTTACCTCGGCCAGCGCCTGAGGTGTGCTAAATCCAAATATTCTCTGGCCCCAGCTGATCTCCTCACCCGCCCCAAAGAAAAATAACAGGGCCAGGCCCAAATATACGAGCTGTTTCACGAGGGAAGTCCAGGTCTTATCCAAAGACTTCCTGGCAGTTCTAAAACCGTAGAGAAACAGGAGGGAGGTCACAAATAAGGAAATTGCGCCGACGTTTTCGAAGTAATGATCTTCGGGGAGCATCGCGGCAACGACTTTATCTCCCATGGCCAGTATAGGAAAAGCCAGAGTAATATAAATCCCCAAAACGATGTATGTGGTTGGCTTAAATAGAATACTGTTTTTGCTCATGCAGCCAAGCTTCCTTTCGAAGAATCAAATGAATGAAAAAATAACCTATGAAACCCCATCGATCAGTGGGCTCCACGCGATTCAAACACCGCCGTGACTGTTCGAAGAAGGATATTAATATCCAGCCATAGAGAAGCGCGTTCAATATAGGCAATATCCAGGCGTAAACGATCATCAAATTCCAACTGGGCCCGCCCAATCACTTGCCAAAGACCCGTGAGCCCTGGCATTACATCCAGTCGGGAGGTATGCCAAAGTTTATACGTCTCGGCTCCAAATGAGGTCGGCCGGGGTCCCACGAGACTCATCTCACCTTTTAACACATTGAACAGTTGTGGAATTTCATCCAGGCTGGTTTTCCGTAGAAATTTCCCGATCGGCGTAATCCGCGGATCGTTTGTGATCTTAAAATCGGGCCATTGCAATTCATTCAAGTGGGCATATTTTGCTTTCAGTTCCTCGGCGTTGGGCACCATGGTTCGGAATTTATACATATAAAAGCGACGCCCACCTTTCCCGGTCCGGAGCTGTTTGAACACCACGGGGGCGCCAGGAGAGGTAATCCGAATGATCAGAGCGATCAGGCCATTCAAAGGCAGCCACAAAGGCAGCGTGATCCCTACCAGGAATAGATCCATCAATCGCTTGGCCAGCAGATATGATTGGCCCGTGAGGATTCGCTTATGTGGATCAAATCTCTTGAACCAATCATCCTGGCGTGCAGTGGTCATTTGCAATACACTCATGGCTTAATCCTTTACTGTAACTGATGAGACTCAACGACCGAAACTGCCTCGCTTGGGGACGGCGCAGGAAGGACAAGACGTTCGCGCGCTTTCTGCAGTAAATCATCAAAGGTCAGGGCTTCCTCAGGAAAAGCGGCCATGCCCCAAAGCACTCGCAGGCTGGTCCTTTCCTTGATCGCCTGCGAAATCCTTTTCGCCAATAGAGAAGCGCTGGGAAGATCGGTTTCAGGGCAGAGGACAATGAACCTTCCTTTGTAATCCCGCAGCACAAGATCTGTTTGACGAATGCGGTCATCAATGATCTGTCCAACACGAGCAGAGGTAAAGCGGCTCAGCAAATCGTGCTGAACGCTTTTCAACATTTCTCTAGTCGTCTTTTCATCTTCAGATTCGGATTGAATGATCACCACACTTAATGGACGATGGTAGCGGCGGCTGCGTGTCAGCTCGATCTTGATCCGTTGATTTTCCGAATCGATGTCACGAGCCCGGTTCGGGAAGGCGCTCAAGGCCAGGGCGTCCATAATGGATTCGGCATGACTGATCTGCATTGCCAATTGGTACGCAAGCCAAACTCCCACTTCCAACAGCATGAACTCAAGCACTACAGCTGGCAACTCACCCTTATTTGCCGAGTAGTTTCGATTGATGACCTGTACCAGAACAAGATATACCCCCGCCCAGGCGAGCAGCGGCACATATGCGGAGACACGGGATATGGAGGGAAAGAAAAGTGTCACTGGTACCGCAACCATCACCGCGATGTAAAAATAGGAGGCAAAATTGATGATAGGCCGGCCCGCATAATCAAACTGCCCAAGTACAAAAATCAGCGCCAGGTAAATGGCAGCCCCAAAAAAGGAACGTTTTAGGTTAGTCATAAATCCTTATTCAATTAACTTTATTGCAATGTCGACTGTGAGGAAAATGGTTATACTAAGCTAGAAAGTACCAGAAATTGAGAGTTCACGTAAGAAAACAACCTTTACTAGCTGTCTTTACTCAAGAATTCTATTATTAGAACTAGACGCTGAACCTGAGAGAATGTTACAACACCGACCATATTTGATGTGATTGATTTTGGCAATCCCATATTTCAGGAAGGTTGGCAAACATCGAACCATGAACGATCTCTACACCACAGCCCCAAAGCAAATCGTGATCTACGCAACCGAATATTGTTCCGACTGTATGCGGGCGAAAAAATTCTTCGAAGTGAACAATATTCCCTATCTAAGGGTGGGTTTGGAAGGAAATGCAGAAGCGACCGAATTTGTAATGAAAGTCAATCATGGCTACAGGAGCGTTCCAACCAT
>DATGYJ010000114.1:0-17765 GCA_035298105.1 Anaerolineales bacterium
AACTGCCGGTGGCTACAACTTTAATGCTTCGGTGGCCTCGGACAGTAATTACATCGGTGCTACTAGCGAGGATGAACCGTTCAGCGTCAGTAAAGCTGACTCCAGCACGGCGACCACCATCCACGACTCGGATGAAAATCCGACCTCGCTCGTGGCTCTGGGTTCGTTCGTGCATGATAGCGCCATCGTGAGCGGCAGTCCCTTCGCGCCGACTGGCAGTGTGACCTTCACGTTCTTCACCACCAGCGACCAATGCACCGGTGATTCCGTTGTGGCAGGCACCGTGACTCTGGATGGCTCTGGGATCGCGCATCCTTCCAGTACCGAGGGTCCGATGGCAGCAGGATCCTACTCCTTCCGGGCCACCTACGGCGGTGACGACAACTACAATGCCTCCACCAGTCCCTGTGAACCTCTCACCGTTAACAAGGCCAACTCCAGCACGGCGACCACCATCCATGATGCTGCCCACAATGCTGTGACCTCCGTAGCACTCGGTTCAACAGTGCACGATAGTGCTGCAGTGTCCAGCTTGAATAGCAGCTTCACCATCGGTGGGAATGTCAGCTTCACGTTCTACACCGCAGGGAATCAATGCACCGGCGACTCGGTCGCGGCAGGCACGGTTGCCCTGAGTGGTGGTGTGGCGCATCCGTCCAATGACGAAGGACCTCTGGCAGCAGGTTCCTACTCCTTCCAGGCTACCTACAGCGGCGACAGCAACTATGAGGGTTCCACCAGCGACTGCGAACCCTTGACCGTTAATAAGGCGCAACTTACTATCATTACCACCGTCCATGATGGTGACCACAACGATATCACCAACCAATCCGTACCCCTGGGCACGAACGCGCACGACAATGCCAGCGTGAGTGGGGCAGTCGCCGGCTTCCCGATCCCGGCCATCTCCTTCACCTTCAACGGTAACCCGATCGCCAACGGCTCAACCGAAGCAGGCTTCGAGGCCACTTCCATCGACACCGGTCCTCTGGGTGCAGGCAGTTACCACTTTACTGCTTCAGTAGCCTCCGATAGCAATTACCTTGGTGCTACCAGCGAAGATGAACCCTTCAGCGTCAGCAAAGCTGACTCCAGCACTGCGACGGAGATCCATGATGCAGCTCATGCAGTGGTCACATCGGTGGCGCTGGGCACGACCGTCCATGACAGCGCCACAGTCAGCGGCACTGCTTTTGGCACGCCCACCGGCAGCGTGACCTTTACCTTCTTCACCACCAGCGACCAATGCACCGGTGACTCGGTTGCCGCAGGCACGGTCGCTCTGGATGCATCCGGTGTCGCTCACCCATCCACAGATCAAGGTCCCCTGGCTGCAGGTTCGTACTCGTTCAAAGCTGTCTATAGCGGTGACGGAAACTACAATGCCTCCACCAGTCCCTGTGAACCTCTCACCGTCAACAAAGCCGACTCCAACACGGCGACCACCATCCATGATGCTGATCACAATGCAGTGACCTCTGTCGCGCTCGGTACAACTGTCCATGATAGTGCCACCGTGAGTGGTAGTCCTTTCACACCAACCGGCACCGTGACCTTCACCTTCTACACCACCAGCGATCAATGTACCGGCGCTTCGGTGGCAGCCGGAACGGTTGCCCTGAGTGGTGGCGTAGCCCATCCGTCCAGCAGTGAGGGCCCGTTGGCTGCAGGCTCCTACTCGTTCAAAGCGATCTATAGTGGTGATGGTAACTACAACGGTTCCACCAGCGACTGCGAACCTTTGACCGTCAACAAAGCCGACTCCAGCACGGCGACCACGATTCACAACACCGCCCATAGTGCGGTGACCTCGGTGGCACTCGGTACGACCGTGCACGATAGTGCCACTGTAAGCGGCAGTCCCTTCACACCGACCGGCAGCGTGACCTTCACCTTTTACACCGCCAGCGATCAATGCACCGGCGCTTCGGTGGCAGCAGGCACAGTAACGCTGGTCAGTGGTGTCGCCCATCCCTCTAGTAGTGAGGGACCCCTGGCGGCTGGCTCCTATTCATTCCAGGCCACCTACAGTGGTGATAGCAATTACAACGGCTCGACCAGCCCCTGCGAACCTCTGACCGTCAGCAAAGCCAACTCCAGCACTGCCACCACGATCCACGACGCCGTCCATACCGCAGTGACCAGCGTTTCAGCAGGCACAACCGTCCATGACAGCGCCACAGTGACCGGCATCTCAGGCTTCGTACCCACCGGCAATGTGACCTTCACCTTCTATACTGCCGGCAATCAATGTACCGGCGCTTCGGTGGCGGCAGGCACGGTTGCACTGGATGCTTCTGGTGTAGCTCATCCGTCTACGAGCCAGGGACCCCTGGCTGCAGGTTCGTATTCGTTCCGAGCCAGTTATAGCGGCGATAGCAATTACAACGTCTCCACCAGTCCCTGCGAGCCATTGACCGTCAACAAGCTCAATCCGGGCATCACGACGACGCCCAACCCATCAAGTGGCAAGCTGGGTGTGACACTCAACGATTCAGCAACTTTGAGCGGCGGATTTAACCCCACAGGCACGATCACCTTCAGGTTGTATGCGCCCAGCGCACCGAGTTGCACCGGCACGCCTGCCTTCACCAATGTTGTAACCGTGAATGGTAATGGGACGTACAACACCTCGAGCGGCTTTGTGAGCAACGCTACGGGAACCTGGCGCTGGACGGCAACGTATTCAGGCGATGCCAATAACAACTCTGCTGTCAGCGGCTGCAACGCCGAATTAGTCCAAATCGACTTCCACCCTGGCACCATCGGCTTCTGGAAGAACTGGCGCAACCAGTACACCACCAGCCAATTCCAGCAATTGGTTAATTACCTCAAGGAGAACAACAACAAGATCTACGATAAGAACAACTCCTGGCCCGGAACGCCGACACCGTCGAACTGTGACAGCCTCAGTTCTTGTGATGATCTCACCATCGCCAAAGTGGATGCGATCATGAATGTAGGCAGCAGCACGCCGCGTGACCAGATGATCCTGGCACAGTTCACCGGCTTGAAGCTCAACCTGGCAATTACGCAACTCAATGGAACAGGCGGCCTTGTCCAGAAGAACGACAATATCTGCCTTGCAGGTGTTGTGAATGTCTCTGGCATCTCAGGTGCTACCGCTTTCTTTGGCACGTCGACGCCAACCATCCAGCAGGTCGTCAACGCGGTCGAGAATCGCTGGACTGGCAATCTGACAACGAATCGCAACAACTGGTCATTCAACTTCTCGAACAATACGCAGCGAGATATGATCATCAAGGTACTCACAGGTATCAACGAGGGTACGATTGTCATGAGCAGCGGCTGCCCATAAAGGAGATTAACACTTCAAGACCAGCGATCGATCAAGTACATTCAATCAATGCAAAGAGGCGGCGGACTTGAGTCCGCCGCCCCGATTTTTTGCAAACATTGTTGTTCAGCATGTTCCCAGCATCTCCCTGGCGATATAAACAGGCAAGTAAGTAACTTTGTCTCGTCGGCAGGGTTATATCATGAGAGTTTTATTTTTACGGACTCCAAAAATTATTTGAGAGGAGATTTAGAGGTATGAGAGCAGTTCATATTCATGACTATGGGGGGTTGGATGTTCTTCATTATGAAGATGCGCCGCGGCCTGCTCCAGGTGCAGGTGAAGTGCTTATTCGTGTTCATGCTACCAGTGTTAATCCTTTTGATTGTGCAGTGCGCGCAGGCTACATGGGGCAATATTTTAATTATACGTTCCCATTAATTCTGGGGACTGACGTATCCGGCATCATCGAGGAGGTCGGAGAGGGAGTCAGCGATGTTTCACCAGGAGAGGTTGTGTACACCCGGGCTGGCGTTTATCGAGATGGGGCGTATGCCGAATATGTCCTGGCGATTGCCGCCGACGTTGTGGCCAAACCGCAGTCCCTGGACCATATTCATGCGGCTGCGCTGCCGCATGTCACCCTGACGGCCTGGCAGGGGCTGATCGAGTTCGCCGATCTTTCAGAAGGACAAACCGTTCTTATTCATGCGGCGGCAGGAGGGGTTGGTCATGTAGCTGTACAACTCGCCAAGTGGCGCGGGGCCAAAGTGATCGGGACTGCCTCTGTTAACCTTCCTTTTCTGGAAGAATTGGGCGTGGACCAGGCGATCGATTATTCCACGACTGCTTTTGAAGATGTTGTCAAGGATGTGGATGTTGTATTCGATCTGATGGGAGGCGAAACCCAGCAGCGCTCCTGGAAAGTACTCAAACCGGGCGGCATATTGCTCTCGACTGTCCAGCCACCTTCTCAGGAAATAGCACTGGCTCATGGTGTCCGCCAGAAGATGATTGGTACTAGTCCACCGATTCGAAAAGTGCTGACTGAAGCGGCAAAAATGGTCGAGAATGGACAGCTCAAGCCACATGTTTCCGCGGTTCTCCCGCTTAAAGAGATCCAAAAAGCACATGAAATGATCGAAGGCAGGCATACACACGGTAAAATTGTCCTGGAAGTAGCGCACTGAGCCAGCTTGTAATCCCGTCCCAACAGAATAAAAAATCGCTGCATCTGAAATTCAGATGCAGCGATTTTCGTTCTAACCTTCAGGGCGAGAAGGTTTTCTCTTCTAGCGCTACTCTCCCAGACCTGGCACCGAGGATATTCTCGATCACGGCTTCGGAGGGTGGATCACAATGCCTTTGGCCGTCATTTCACTGTTCGATGGATCGCGTGGGGCGATAATCGTGACAAAGGAGCCGACCCCTAATGTTTCAGCGCGTTCGGCAGGCAGCAGTCTTGTTTCAGGGCTGAGAGCAAAGCTGTAGGTATTACCTTTCTTATCTTGAATGGTGATACTCTCGCCAGCGGTATATTCCGTTACTATCCCAACGCGATGGGCTTTAGCAGGTTTGCCAGGGATTGCCATGATTCGCACGGCAATCAGATTGCCGCCTTGATCGCGGATCCCTTGGACCATCACCTTCATACCAGGTTGAATGCTCGCCGGGGCAGTATCCTTGGGACCTGGGAACTTCATCTGAGTATCGGCGCTCAGACTCACGGTTATGGATGAACCATCACGCAGGGTCAGGGTGATGCTGCTCGAATCCACCGCACTGACAATCCCCTTGAAATGCTCGTGTTTGCCGTGCTGCTTCCCGGCTTGCTTCGTAGCTTTGTCATCCGCCTTTTCGGTGGCTTTCGCACCGGGTGTATTCTTGGCAAGTGGGATATTCGCAGGGCTGGCAAATGCCTGCGTGGTGGCAAGGAGTACTACGATCACGAAAGTAATGAAGAGCGCAAGGCGATATTGCTTCATCTTTCCTCCAGGAATTAAGGCTCGTAAGTAACGGTGAGAATGGAAGAGGCTTCATTCCCACTTTCATCACTGGCAACGATCTCGAGCAGGTTAGGTCCTTCATCGAGCGAGATCGTGATCTTGAATTGTCCCTCGGCGCCCACAATCAGAATCTCATCGTTGACGCTGACCACGGTCCCGGCAGGGGCGAGACCGCTGACATCCACTTGTGGAACGTTCAGGACCGCCTCATCCTGTGGGGAAAGGATTTGAAGCCCAAGCGTGCCTGTGGTCTCTGTTGCAGGGACACTGGCCTCCGTTGGCTGCACAGGCGTAGCAGGGACGGCATTCTGTGGCACGGCAGTTGCAGAAGAGGCCGCCGTCGGAATATTCGCTGCAGGGTCAGGCAAACCAGGGACAGTCGTAGGAGTGGGAAGACAAGCACCGAGTATAAGGATCAGGGCAATACTTATCAACTGTTTGTTCATACTGTATTTATATCAAGACGGACCTTCCAGGGGCAAGTTACAAAGTAGTACTAAGGTCACCTTCGCCCGGCGTGGTCAGGCCATTGATCCCCTAACGAGAACCTTCGGCAGGGGATCAATGGCCTGATTTGCTGAGCAAATCACGGCGGTGCCACTACACTCCCCGGCACCTGCAACCGGGGCAGGTGTGCCCTGGAGCAGTGCCAGGGTAGTCCCCGAGGCAGAGCCGAGTGGGAGGGAAGACCATCACCAAGCAGGGGCAGGAAATTATTGCGTAGATGGAAATTTCCTACAGGTTTTGTAATTGAGTTGTTGTAATTGTCAGCCGCAGTTCTGTTTATACTGCTGCTTAATGGACGAGACCCGTATCTACGATAAGATTTCGCTCCTGCGGCTGGCACTGAAGGGGCTGGAAGAGAAAGAGCTGCAGGAAGTGGCAGACCTGACCGAGCTGCATGCTTACCCGCCGGACTATACCCTATGCCATGAGGGCGCCTATGAAGATGTGCTCTATATCGTCGCGGACGGCAGCATTGTCATTTCCAAGAAGATCGTGGAAGGCGAGGAGGAACGGATTCTACGTGTGGGCCATAGAGGCGACATCGTGGGTGAAATGGCACTGATCCAGAACGCACCGCGCGCGGCAACGGTGCGCACCACCACTGAGTGCACCGTTCTGGAGATGAAGAAACAGGATTTTGAGACCATCCTCAGCCGCAGTCCACACATGGCAATCGACATCATTCGCATTACGTTGGATCGCATCCGCGCCAATGATCAGAGGATGATCGAAGACCTGCAGAAGACCAACAAGGTATTACGCCAACTGGATCGCAACAAACTGGAGTTCATCCTGATCGCCGCACACGAACTCCGGACACCCCTCACCGTCCTGAACGGCTACGTCAATGTATTGCGCTCCTTCCCGGAGACCACCGCGAACGCCGCCCTGGGTGAAGTGACCGATGGCATCCTCAAAGGCACGAACCGCATGCATAAAGTAGTCAATATGATGCTGGACCTGACGCGAGTCGGAAGCGAATCTTTGAAGGTTGCCTCTGAGCCCGTGCCATTGAAACGGATCATCGATGACCTGATCCGTGATTTTGAGGAAGCGACTACGGAACGCCATATCAAGCTGACTGTCTTGCATGCCGAAGGCACACCCCTGCTCAAAGGCGACCCCGCTTTGATCCAGAAGGCGCTTTATCAGTTAATTGTCAATGCCATCAAATACACGCCCGACGGCGGTAAAGTGCTGATCACCACGCGCCGGACTGTCATGGACGACCATAAGCCTTACGTGGAGATCGCCGTCAGGGATCGCGGCATCGGCCTGGATGCAGAACACCACGATCTGATCTTCGAAAAGTTCTATCAGGTAGGAGAGGTTGCGCTTCACTCCTCAGGCAAGACAACCTTCAAAGGCGGTGGACCCGGTTTAGGGCTGGCGCTTGTGCGCGGCGTGGCTCGCGCCCATGGCGGCAAGGTCTGGGTGGAAAGCGCGGGGCATGATGAGGTCAATTTCACTGGCAGTACATTTTATTTACTCTTGCCGCTTGACTCTGCTTAACCTGGCATGCCATTTTGAGACAATGAAATAAGCCTGATCTTCAGAAAAAGTTCATTCTGTTTCAGGGTTTGGTTCCATGCTTCGTAATTCTTTGGTAACTTCCAACAGGTAACGCGAAAAGAAAACCTACTCCCCATAAACTTAATCCAGGAAGAGCAGGAAAAGGATCCCGCTGACCGCTAACCCAACCCATTACCCTGTTCAGAATGTCTAACACTTGGATCTTCCGGATTGTTCCTTCGCCAGCTTCAGGCCCTCAGCAGGGGCAGTTGTCTATCGGATGGCAGATTGCGCGTTAAATAGAAAATGGCGGAGCCCGTATGGATCGGGGCTCCGCCACATCTTCAATCTAAGCTACTCTACTTCCAAATATGACCGTATGAATGTTCACCCTGCAACAATTGACCGCGCGCAAAACGCTGGAGCTGAAGAGAAGAAATATCCACAAGTTTCGCACTTCCTTCCAGGATCAATTCACTCATGCACACTCCTACGGCGGGCGATAACTTGAAGCCCGTCCCGCTGAAGCCGCAGGCAATGTAAAAACCCTCAGGACCGGCTTGGTCGATAATGGCACGTTGATCGGGCGTCAAACCATCCCGCCCGACATGCGTGGAATGAAGCGAGCCTGCTTCCATGCCATCCACGCGCTCGCAGATCCGATCGATGGCACGCATTACAAATTCCGGGTCGACACGACCCAAATCCGATTCGGGCGGCTCGCCCAACCGGTTGTAATCTTCCAGACCGATCAAGGTCAGCTCCCCTTCCGGGCGAAAGTACATCGAGAGCGCATCGTCAATTACGGTTGGATGCATCCCCACGTTCGCTGGACGCTTTACGAAGGCCACATCATGGCTCCAGGTATCGAGCGGAATTTCGACATCTGCCATCTTTCCGATCCAATCTGCGAACGTGCCCGCACAATTGACCAGGATCGGCGCCTCGAACGACCCGCGGCTTGATTCCACACCCGCGACCTTGCCCCCACGGAGGCGTATCCCTGTGACCTCGCAATCCTGCATCAGGGCAGAGCCGTTCGCTTTTGCATTCGAAATGAACGAGTTTGTCGTCAAGACCGGGTCTGCATAGCCCGATTCGGGTTCATATGCCGCCAGTTCGAAATCCTCGGTCCTGAACATCGGTGCGATCTTCTTCACTTCCGCGGCTGTGACCAACTCAGTTAGAATGCCGATCTTTTGCTGCATCGCCACATTCCCGCGCAGCTGCTCGTTCTTATCAGGAGCCACAATTTGCACAAAGCCGGTGCGTTTAAAGCCGCATTCGCCGCCGACGCGTTCACGCCAGTTCCTAAAGAAATGAAAACTCTGCCAGGCCAGCGCACAATCCACTTCGATATCATAATGCATGCGCACAAGTCCGCTCGAGGCGCCAGTTGCTCCCACGGCAATAGACTGTTTTTCAAGGATCAACACCTTCAACCCGCGCTGGGAAAGATTGTAGGCAATACTGGCGCCCATTACCCCCGCGCCAATCACAATGGCGTCATAAGATGGATTCATAATAGGTCACCCGGATCTTTAGAGGAATTAAAGATAAGTGTATCAATGCCAATTCTTCCTAATTTCGTTAACTTTTGGATGAGTCGTTCCATGCGTTTCCCTCGCCAATAATATATTCACTTGATTTTTCCCATATTTCACGGTGCAAGCCCGCCAACGACTGAGTATGGTTCTGCGGTTCGGGTAGAAGGACGATCATTCCATCCTGAACATCGACCAGCAAACGATCACCACTCTTAATTTTGAGTCGTTTGCGCGCTTGTTGTGGAACAGCGATTTGGTAACGGTTGCTCACCTTCACAGAAGGGATTGACATGTTTTCTCCTTGCTAAGCATTTTACTCCTTATGTCGGATTGCTTCCCATATGCACTCGTTCGCGCCGGAGTTGAACAGCTTCCCCTTTTGGAACTGCTAATGAAATAGAAATTACGAATCTCACGGCGCCCACCCTACTGATACCCCTCATCCTTGCTCCTACCCAGAGTGAATGAGTGGCGAGAGAGCACTACAGGATGAGTACAGGATCAGTACAGGATTAGTACAGGATTGTTGGGAGGTTGTCGAGATAGTTTTTTCAAAGAAAAGCGGGTCTGGTGCCTTTTGAGATCCCCATTAAGGTTATGACGCAGGGGATCTGTTTTTGTTCCCGGACCCTGCGCTGAGGACATCCAGATCGACCCGAGAAAGCTGACTTGCTGTAGCTTTGAAGTTCAAATTTCATCGGCAGGGTGACCCCTACAGTTCCGGCAGAATGGATGCAATGTCAGACATCCCCGCGGTTCGAAACGCGTTATACTTCCTGCATGGCACGCGAACAGATTGGCATATTTGGTGGAACGTTCGATCCACCTCATTTGGGCCATCTCATTCTCGCCTCTGAAGCACGCTTCCAGCTTGGACTGGACCGCCTGCTCTGGATACTTACGCCTGAACCCCCGCACAAACAAGATCAAATCATTACTCCCGTGGAGCACCGTCTGGCCATGGTGAATCTTGCCATAGAAGATAACCCGTCGTTTGAGCTTTCACGCGTCGAGCTGGATCGACCAGGCCCCCATTACACCTTAGACACGGTTGAGCTCATTGCGCATCAATATCCCAATGCCGATATCACTCCCATTATCGGAGGCGACTCATTGCATGATCTTCCGACCTGGCACCGGCCCAAAGAGATCCTGTATGCCTGTCATTGGGTGGGTGTGATGCGTCGCCCCGGGGAAGAGACAAACCTTGAGGCGCTGGAGCGCCAGTTACCCGGGATCAGTTCCAAGGTCCATTATGTCGATGCGCCGCTCCTGGAGATCGCCTCCCGTGAGATTAGAAGTCGGGTTGCAACAGGACGCCCGTTCCGCTATTATCTACCCCTTCCGGTCTATAAGTACATTGAAGAGCATCATCTTTACCAGCAAGCGGAAGTCGTCAATCGTAATTCCTGATCCAGAAAAGCCCGACGGTTGGAATAGTCCCTATAAAAAAAGTGATAATTGTCATCTATAGTTTCCCCAAAAGTTCCTGTACTAGGAATTATATATAATATATAATAACGAGTACCTGCTGAGGTACTCGATGCTTATCAATTCCCAACCGAATGAAGAAACCGAATTAATCCAGAAAAGGCCTCTTAAAGAGGATATTTTTGGTGTCTTGCATGAGAAAATCATCTCAGGCACCTACAAACCTGGCGACTGGCTGCGGCAGGAGGATATTGCCACGCAACTGGGGGTAAGCATGACGCCGGTGCGGGAAGGCCTGGATTTGCTCGTCTCTGCCGGATTAGCAGAACGAGTCCCTTATCGGGGCGTACGGGTCCGGGAATTGTCTACCAAGGATGTCGTAGAAGCGTATGGCTTGCGTTTGGTTCTCGAAGCGGTGATCGCACAAGAGGCGGCCAGGCACATCACCGATGAGCAGCTCATAGGTCTCGAAGGAATGCTGGCTGAAATGAAAAAACATGAGACCTTGAACGAGATCTCCAATGCCCGCCGATTGAGCCGTGAATTCCATGCGATGATTGCAGAGACATCGAAAAACGACCTGCTGATCAAATTATATGCAGTGGTTGCAAACGCATTTCCCGATTGGCTTCTGTACGAAGCATTATTCCGGAACCCTGAAATGCTCGCCGACAGTATGTCAAAAACACATCAGGAGCATATTGCGATTGCGGAAGCGCTCAAGGAAAGAGATGGCTATAAAGCCGTCCAGAAATCGATTGAGCATGTCATGGAATCAGGCAAATGGCTGGAGGAATACCAGGGCATCCCTGGAGAATTATTGCGTGAAAAAGAAGAACAGGTTTCACCCCTGATGAAAAAACGAGACAAGGAGATTGCATCATGATGGAAAATGTACAAATAGAAGAACTATATAAAGAAATGGCTCAAAGCATTATCGATGGGGAGGCGGAGATAGCAGTATCGCTCGCCGAGAAGTCCATCGAACTGCAAATGCACCCCTTGGACACGATCACGAAAGGCTTCGTGGTTGGGGTCAATTACATTGGTGACCAGTTCGGCAAAGGCGAAGCATTTTTGCCGGAATTGGTTATGGCAGGCGAAGCGATGAAAGCTGCGGTCGCCACCCTCGAGCCTGAGTTGCTCAAGCTCGGTGAAGCGCGTGAAATCATGGGACGCGTGGTGCTCGCAACCGTGGAAGGAGATATCCACGAGATCGGCAAGACCCTGGTCGGCACCATGCTGAGCGCTTCAGGCTTTGAAGTGTATGATATCGGCGTAGACGCCCCCGCAGAAAAGATCATTGGCAAGGCGCTGGAAGTGAATGCCAACCTCATCGGTATGAGCGCCCTGTTGACCACGACCATGGTACGCCAGCGCGAAGTGATCGAAGAACTGGATAAAGAAGGGCTGCGCCCGCGCATTCAGGTAATGGTTGGCGGTGCGCCAATTACGAAAGATTGGGCGGCAAAGATCAAAGCCGATGGAACCTCGGAAGATGCCGTCGGTGCAGTGAAATTGGCAAAGCAATTGATGGGGAAAGAGTAGGAACCTTTTCACCCCAAAGGACACAGAGTTCACCAGGGATAAGACCCTCAAACCTTAGACCTTGGTGTACCCTCGTGTCCTTCGTAGTTAAAACCAGATCAGAGAGAGTGGAGATATAGTCCTCGGGAGGGCACTATGTCTAAAAACATCAAGTCGATCAGTAATCCGAAGCTGAAGCTTGAAGTCTTAACAACTGAAGAAGTCAGGAAAATCCATGAAGCCACGTTGTGGATCATTGAACACGTGGGCATACGCTTTCCGTCCAGGCGCGCGTTGGAGATCTGGGAAGCCAATGGTGCAACCGTGGATCGGGAAAAGAAGATCGTGCGTGTAAAAGGCGATGTGATCGAAGAGGCCTTGAAGAAATGTCCGCCCGCCTATCCACTGGCAGCCCGTGACCCACAGCAGGATTTGCCGCTCGACGGAAACCACGTCTACCTGGGCACGGATGGCTGCGGCGTGGAAGTCATTGATATCCAAACGGGTCAAAAGCGGACCTCCTGCCTGAGCGATGTGCAAGAGATCGCTCGCGTGGCTGATGCGACGGAGGAAGTTGCGTTCCACTGGGTGGCAGTTTCTGCGCAGGATACCCCCGTGGAATCGCGTGGTCTGCACGAGATCAAGGCTATTTGGGAAAACTCTACCAAGCACGTGCAAACCGAAAGCATCTACAGCGTCCCTGAAGCCACGGCCGCAATGGAAATGGCTGCCCTGGTTGCAGGCGGCAAAGATAAATTGCGCAAGCGACCGGTCCTCTCATTGATGCAATGCACGGCTCCCCCACTGGGGCATGATGGCGGCAGCCTGGATGCGGCGCTCATCGCGGCCGAGCATGGCATTCCGACAGGCTTTATGACGATGGCATCCTGCCTGACAACGGGTCCCGTCACCATGGCCGGTAATCTGGCGGTCGGCAACGCCGAAGTTATCGCCGCCACTGCATTATTACAACTGGCATATCCGGGCGCACCGGTCTTTTACGCGGCAGCCCAGACCGCCTCTGATTTACGCTTAGGCTCATACACCGGCGGCGGACCCGAAGATTACCTTTTCGGCGCAGCCACCAATGTGCTCTCGGACTTTTATAACATTCCTCTCTCCATGGGTGCATTTGCCACTGGGGCGAAGGAACCAAACTGGCAGGCCGGCATTGACGGCAGTTTGTCTACGTTCATGGCGAGCATTGTCATGTCGGATATGCTGCTGGGATGTGGGTTCCTGCATGGCAGCCGCATCTGGTCTTATGCCGAGATGATGATGGACTGCGAGATCTTCTCCATCATTCATAAGATGATGCAAGGCATCGAAGTGAACGAGGAGACCCTCGCCCTGGACACGATCGCGAATGTGGGTCCGGGCGGGCATTATCTCGCCCAAAAGCATACGCGCAAACATATGCGTGAACTGTTCATGCCCCAATTTATGGACAGGCGTCCCTACAGCGAGTGGGAAACCCGGAAAGATGATGCTCGCGATTGGGCAACAGCCAAAGCGCGTAAGATCCTGACAGAGCACTCCCCTGAGCCGCTCGACTCGAAGGTCAGTGTAGAGATGGCGAAGATTATCAAGTCGGTTGAAAAATAGAAAGATTGCGTTGTTGGATTCCCTGGCGGGCGGTGCCGGGGAATCCAACAACGCATGCAAGTAATACGATCATCATTCGGCCCCTCTTCTTCTGAAGCGGGGAATTAGACGAAAGGATTAGAGGTGCAAGATGCAGCCAAAACTTTCTTTATTAACAGATGATCTCATTCAACGCATCCTGGTGGAAGCTTTTCAACTTTTGTTGAAGCCTGGTATCAAGGTCCAAAATCCAGAAGCGCGTGAACTGCTGGCTTCGGCGGGGGTGCCCGTAGATGAAGAAACGCTTGTGGCCCGGATCCCTGAGCAGGTTGTCCGCAAAGCACTGGAAACGGTTCCTCGCCAATTCTATCTCTTTGATTACGAGGGTAACCCCAAGGTGCAGTATGGAGGCGATGCAGTCCACTTTGATCCGGGCTCATCCGGCGTTACCATGTTCGATCCTGACACGCTCGAACATAAAGACGCCCAGACTGCCGACCTGATTCGCCTTTTGAAAGTGGCGGAACAGATCCCTCAGTACGATGCGCAGTCCACAGCAGTCGTCTGCACGGAAATCAAGAAGGGCATTCAGGATTTATATCGTCTGTATCTTGTCCTGCTTTACTCAAAGAAACCAATTGTCACCGGTGCATTCACGAACAAGACCGTTCACGATATGGTCGAGATGCTTGCCATCTTCGCAGGTGGGAAAGAAGCATTGCGCGAAAAACCACGTGCAATCTTTGATGTTTGTCCTTCCCCACCGCTCATTTGGAGCAATTTCGGGGCAGGCAACCTGATCGCATTAGCGCGGGCAGGTGTGCCCGCCGAGATTGTATCCATGCCACTGGCGGGCGCGGCCGCGCCGGTTACATTGGTGGGGGCGATCACACAACACGCCGCGGAATGTCTCGCGGGCATCACTATTCATCAACTGGCATATGCAGGTTCGCCCATCGTTTGGGGCGGTGCGCCTACCATCTTCGACATGCGCAAAGGCGGCACCCCCTTTGGTTCTGTGGAAACCGCCATGATCGACTCGTCCTATGCGCAGGTTGGAAAATCGCTTGGTCTGCCAACGCATGCCTATCTCAGCGCCACGGAGTCAAAACTGCTCGATATGCAGGCGGGGCTTGAAAGTGGTATGGGCGCACTCATAGGCGCTTTAAGCGGCATCAACATGATCTCTGGTGCAGGTATGCTTGATTCGCTGCTCTGCCAGAGCCCTGAAAAGCTCGTCATTGACGCAGAAGGCATCGCCATGGCGAAACGTATGCTGCAGGGCATCAAAATTCACACAGATACCCTTGCCACGGGTTTTTACGAAGGCGTGAATTTCAAAGGTGGCGATTTTCTCAAACAAAGGATCACGCTCCAGTTATTCCAAAAAGAACAACACATGCCCAGTGCGATCATTGATCGGGACTCGGTGCGAGGCTGGAAAGAATCAGGTGGATTGGATGCCTTTGGGCGCGCCAAGATCCGTGTCGAACAACTTCTCAGTTCCTACACAAAGCCGGAACTTGATCCCGTCAAAGTGGCGGAGCTGCATGCCTTTGTACATGATCTTGCCAGGCAAGCTGGTATGGACTCATTGCCCACCCATGAGTTATCGCCCGCTGTGGTATAAAATACAGCGGTAGACAAGTAGACCCGTACACAGGACGCTTGTTTACCTGTATACAAGCGTCCTGTGTGCATTTACCGGAGAACTATGCTCAAGCAAGCCCATGCAATCTCAGAAGAACTGATCGAATGGCGACGTGACTTTCATATGCACCCCGAGATCGGATTCGAGCTTCATCGAACTTCGAAAATCGTTGCAGATGTACTGGAGAAAATGGGATACCGCGTCAAGCGCGGGATTGGAAAGACCGGCGTGGTGGCAGAGCTCGGTGAAGGCGGTAAGCTGATTGCCATCCGGGCGGACATGGACGCGCTGCCCATCCTTGAACAAAATGAATACGAGTATGTCTCGCAAAATAAAGGCGCGATGCATGCCTGTGGGCATGATTCGCATACCGCCATGGCGCTCGGCGCGGCTTTACTATTATCGAAGGAGAAGTTGCCCGGGCGGGTTCGTTTTCTTTTTCAACCCTGCGAAGAAACGTCGGATGAGGAAGGTAAAAGCGGCGCATATCGAATGTCGGCAGACGGCGCGATGGAGGGCGTAGATTACATCATTGCCCAGCACGTGGACCCACTGAATCCGGTCGGCACGATCGGCATTAACGCAGGCCCCAGCTCAGGGGGCGTCGATAGCTGGTATGGAGTGATCTCAGGCAAGGGCGGGCATGGCGCTCATCCCGATAAAACGATTGATCCCTTCTATTTGCTGGCGCATGTCATTCTTGCGCTCAATGGAATCATCTCACGCAGAATTAATCCCTTTGAACCGGCAGTCGTCAGTATTGGTTCGGTCAACGGTGGACTTACCGAGAATGTCATCCCTGAAAGCGTGAAGCTCACAGGGACTCTGCGCTTCACCGATGAAAAAGTCCACCAGCAGATCCAGGCTGAGATGAAACGAGCTTTTGATATCGCCAAAGCTCTGGGCGGAGATTATGAATTGAGATACGAAATCGGCGGTCCGCCGATGATTAACGACAAAATGGTGTCTCAGGTCATTGAAAAAACAGCTCAGGACCTGCTGGGTACCGAAAACGTGCACGAGATCGAAAAGACGCTCGGCGCAGAAGATTTCGGCGAGTTTATGAAGCATGCGCCCGGAGCCATGTTCACCCTCGGTACGCAAAAGGAGGGGCACGAAAACTTCCTGCTCCACCATCCGAAATTCGACCTGGACGAGCGCGCCCTGCCCATCGGCACGGCGATGTTAGTGGAAACGGCAAAAAGATTTCTGGCCATGTGAAAACAAAAGCAGTGTCGCCCCTGTAAGATGAGCTGACAGATATCCCGTGTCACAAAGACATGGGATATTTGTTCCTTGTTCACAGAACCTCAATCCTGTTATAAAATGTTCCCTGGGAACTCACTCTTGGGGTAAACCATGTTGCTCGATCACCTGGACCTGTTATTCAAATGTATTGTTGGGCTGATACTATTTGCCACGGTGTGTGCAGGCTATGCTTATTACGTCAACGCCAGGCGATCAAAGGATGACCCCGGAAAGCGAAACTATCACCCTGCTGCAATCCTTTTTGCACGAATCACATTGCCCGCCTTTCTCCTGTTTTCGATTGCAATCTTTATTCTGAAGGTACTGGCGTATGGGATATTTCTTCTGGTGTTCGCATTTACAATCCTGATCGTTCGAAAGTCTTTTCTCCTCACTTGGTTACATAAAACAATGACAGCGATCGGGAATATATCCCTGGAAGCAAATACGCTCCTGATCAAGTTTTTCGTGAGGACCTGGATAAACCATCCTTAGCTGACGTGAGCTCCCCCGGCCAGGATACTTATTTCGGAGTTTCCCTCAAATGATAGGGGATAAACATCAAGAACCCGATGGCAATCACAAATTGACCGATCAACACACCGCTCGCCTGCAAAGGGCCAAAGTATGGATTGGCAGGCAGTGACTGGGCACCCATCCCAAATACATCTGCCATGCCGCTAAAAACCGCGATGACGTACCCGGTGCCGATCAAACGCAATCCAATGTCGGCAACAATGCTGCGCTGTTCCTTGCCCCACAGCGCAGAGAGTCCAATAAAACCACCCAAACAGATCAACGCCAGACCCACGAGAAATACGGCGATCTGCACAAACCCCACGACAGAAGCTCTGTTCCAGCCAAACCATTGCGGCTTTGCTCCAACAGCAAATATGAACAAACCGATGACTACTGAAATCAGGCTAAAACGGACCCGTAAATAAGACACGCGAAAAGCTGGTTCACCGTTCATGCTGGCAGGTGCTTTCGAAGAAACCTTAGCCAGTTGCCGCCCAGGATATTGGCTGCGTCGGATTCGGTATAGCCGAGAGCGATCAGTTTAGAGGCGATCATCTGCAAATCGGCAATCGAATCAAGTTCAGAAGGGATGGATTGCAGACCAAAGCCGCCGTCGAAATCTGAGCCAATGCCCGCATGATTGGCATTCCCTGCCAATTGACAGACATGATCGATGTGTGCAATGAAGACATCCAGCGACACCTCTTCACGGCGACTGCCATTCCTGCGCAGCCAGCCCACTTTGAGGAAAGTATTCAACGGAATCAATCCGATCACGCCGTCTCGTTCGATCAAGCCTCGAATGACGCGGTCCGGCAAGTGACGGTTGGTCTCTGAGCCTCGCATGAGCGCAGCGCAATTGGCGTGCGTGGACATAAGTGGGCCCTCATAGCGATCCAGCGATTCGAACGCCGCGGCTTCGTCCATATGACTGA
>DATGYJ010000115.1:0-12872 GCA_035298105.1 Anaerolineales bacterium
ACCTTGAAGTGATTTTCGGTGTGGGTGCTGGTGAACAAATCGTACGAGATGCCATAGCCTTTGAATAATTCAAGGAAGCCGTTGTGATACTTCTTGTAGACCTCCTCGACTGGTTTTCCTTCTTTATCGGCTGCCAGTGTCACAGGCGTCCCGTGCGAGTCCGTACCGCTAACCATCAACACTTTGTTTCCTTTGAGACGGTGGTAGCGCGCAACAATGTCACCCGGCAAATGAGAGCCGGTGATGTTCCCGACATGGATCTCGGCATTGGCATAGGGCCAGGCAATGGCGATTAGAATGTTTTCAGGCATGATAAATCTCCGGAATTCGTTCTTAGTAATTCGATATTCGGCTTTTTGGTTTTGGAGGTTCTGAAACCTTTCATCGGTTTTCGATTCTCGACTCCCGAATATCGAGTATCTTTTATACAAACAAAAAAGCTGTCCGCATACCTGGGACAGCCTCTCCATTCACAAAATAAAAACTAACGTGCTTCCCAGACGCGGTCGGACATCTCCATTGGCATGGCCATGGTCATTGCCACCACTGGGGAAACAGCTCTGGTCTTCATAGCGCATAGTTTACTATGGGATTGAATCTGTGGCAAGTGGTATGGCTAGGACACGTCTGGTTTTCTCATTATCGCTTGAGAAGACTCGCTTTTGTACACGGATCACGCGGATTTCACGGTTTTTCCGTAAAAAAACGGAAACGATCTGTGTGCTCGGTGAAGTCCGTGTACAAAAAAGACAATGATAGAGACCTAAGCAAACCTTTCTAAGGAACCTATGCCAGCGGGCTTTCGTCGTATAATGCAGGAGATAAAATGCGAAAATTATTGTTATTGATCCCAGTGTTGATTACCCTGCTGGCATGCAATCTCGCCACGAGCAGCGGTCAGGCTTTTACTGCCACGCCGCCTCCGGAGGCAACCATGACCGCTGCGCCTCAACCTGAGGGTGCCGGCCAATTGAATGCGATCGTAACCGGAAAACTGTCCTATCCATCTGAATTTTTGCCGCCCATGCGGGTTGCATTATTTAGCCTGACGGATGGCAAGGTATATTTTGTCGATACAGCCAAAGGGCAGGGCGAATACTCAATACAGGTGCCGGCCGGTACTTATTATGTGGTTTCCTATCTCTTTGAAGGTGCACCCGGAAGTACAGGACAGGTCGATTCTTATACCCTGGGCGGGGGACCATTTGCCGGCGGATATACCCAAATGGTTCCCTGTGGTCTGGCATATGGCTGTGATGACCACGGGCTTTTGCCGGTTGTTGTGGTGGCAGGCCAAACCGTGGCGGCTGATCCCGGAGATTGGTACGCACCGGAGGGTAGCTTCCCGCCCATGCCAAACCCGTAATTGCGGTAAATCCCCCACCGGAGCCCCGGTGGGGGATTTGTTTATGGTCCTCCGGTGAAGTTTCGGTGACTGCAGGTTATTTGAAGGCCGGAAACGATAATCGGCAAGACCCAAGCGTGTAGATCAGATCTGACCCGTATAAGGGGCGAAATCGTGCATTTGATAATCGGAAGGTGTTTGTAATCTGGTCATTCAGCGATTTATGCTAGACTCTCGCTCATTATTTGTCCAGGTAATTGTCTGGGAAAGCCATTTTTGACATTTTAGCAAGTTCTGGTATTCGAAGATTTTTCCATTAATAGTATGACCTGGAAGGTAAAAATGACCACAACCCAGCCTGATTCTCAAATGGCAAATGAAGATCCCAAGCCGGAAAATGATAAAGGCGCACAGGCGCAAGAAGCCCTGATGGAAGAACAAAAGCTCCTGCGTGCGCTGCTGGATCTCTCGCCGGATGCGGTTGTCGTGATCGATCCTCATGATCCCAATATCTCGTGGCCGATTATCGATTGCAACGTGGCTGCTTGCAGGATGAACGGGTTTTTTCGTGAGGAATTGATCGGGCATTCCATCGATATTTTGAATGTGAGCGAGGGAACGGAGGCCGAAAGAAACGCTTATCTGAAGCAACTGCGCGAGGCCGGTACGCTCAAACTCGAGACTTATCATCATCACAAAGATGGCACCACATTTCCGGTTGAAGTCTCAACAACGCTGATCACAGTCGCAGGGCGTGAACTGGTCATCGGCATAGACCGCGATATCACAGAGCGCAAGCGGATCGAGGCAGCACTCATCCGGGAGAAACAATTCCTGGAAGCATTGAACCTGAACAGCCCGGTGGCGATTGTGGTATTGGATAATGAAGAAAACATCGTCTCGGCCAACCCGGCGTTCGAGCGCTTGTTCGGGTATTCTCCCTCAGAAATTGTTGGAAAAAATCTGGATATGCTGATTACGTCTCCGGAAACGATCCGTGAAGCTACGATTTACACTCATCGTGCCACAGTTGGACCTGTCCATGGCTTTGGCAAGCGTCGTAAGAAAGACGGACAGCTGGTCCACGTGGAGTTATACGGTGTACCCGTCGTTGTGACCGGCGAAAGAATTGGTACGCTGGCGATCTATCATGATATCTCAGAGTTGGATAAGGCTCGCAGAGAGGCGGAAGAAGCCAATCGTGCCAAGAGTGAGTTCCTTGCCAATATGAGCCACGAAATCCGCACGCCAATGAACGGGGTCATCGGTATGCTGGAACTCGCCCTGGATACATCGCTCACAGGTGAACAGCGTGACTATTTGCAGACTTCACTTCAGAGCGCGGAATCATTGCTCTCGCTGCTCAACGATATCCTCGATTTCTCCAAAATTGAAGCGGGAAGGCTGGAGTTAGATTCGATTAACTTCAGTCTTCGTAACACCGTGGAGGATGTGGCTTATACTCTCGCAAAACGTGCCCAGGAAAAGGGCCTTGAGATTGCCTGCCTTATCCATCCCGATCTCGCTTCCGACCTGCGCGGCGATCCTGGTCGTCTGCGCCAGATTTTGGTGAACCTGGTTGGGAATGCCATCAAGTTCACGCATCAGGGCGAGATTGTGATCCAGGCTGAGCCGCTCAAAGAGACCGAAACGCGTGCCCTGGTCCGTTTTGAAGTGCAGGATACCGGTGTTGGCATCCCGTATGAACGGCAGTCCGCGATCTTCGACCGCTTCACCCAGGCAGACGGTTCGACCACCCGCAAATACGGCGGGACAGGTCTGGGACTGACAATTTGTAAACAATTGGTCGAGGCAATGGGCGGGAAAATTGGTGTGGAAAGCACACCAGGGGTCGGAAGTACTTTCTGGTTTGAGATCAACTTTGCGAAACAGCCCACGAAGAAACGCGGCACGGGGCCTCTCACACTCGGACCGTCCAACTTGTTGGAGACCCGCATCCTGGTGGTAGACGACAATCAGACGAACCGTGTGGTTCTCACCAAAAATGTGGAAGCTTTGGGCGCCCACGTCAATGCTGTTGTCAGCGGCGCTAAGGCACTGGAGAGTCTGCGTAATGCACACCGAGCGGGCGATCCATATCATGTTGTTTTGCTGGATATGCAAATGCCCGGTATGGACGGTGAACAGACCGCGCGTGCCATCAAGAGCGATCCTGCAGTCAAAGATGTCAAAATCATCATCCTCACTTCGATGGGTCAACGCGGGGATGCGGCCCGCCTGGAAGCCCTTGGGTGCTCGGGGTATTTGCTTAAACCCGTTAAGCAGCAATTGCTGTTCGATGCGGTCGTCACGGTGTTGGATCGCCAGGCAGGTCGCAGCCCGAGCCTGGTCACACGTCATATCCTGGCAGAACAGAAAAAGCTTGGCTTACGTTTACTGCTGGCAGAAGATAATCCCATCAATCAAAAACTGGCGGTGGTTCTGCTTCAGAAAGCGGGCTACTCGGTCGATGCGGTCGAAACTGGCGCCCAGGCTCTTGAAAAAGTGCAAGTCAATCAATATAGCGCGGTACTGATGGATGTGCAAATGCCTGAGGTGGATGGACTGGAAGCGACGCGTGAAATTCGCCAATTTGAAAGGACAACCGGCCAGCATCTCCCGATCATTGCCATGACTGCTCATGCGATGCAAGGGGACCGTGAACGCTGTCTGGAGGCAGGCATGGATGATTATGTATCCAAGCCGCTTGAACCGAAAGTATTGTTCAACGTTCTGGATCGTTGGGTGCAGGCGGGTGATGAGGTTGCCGAGCAGGTGCAGGATTATTCTTCTCCAGAGGATGTTTTTTCTAACGATCTGGACGAGGGGCTGTTTGGAGAAGCCGAACCTTCCGCGTCTTCCATGCCAGAGGCAACGGTTTCCGTTTTTGAAGAGGCCACTTATGCTGATAGGCTGCCCGTTAACTTTGAGGCTGCGCTTTACCGGTTTGACAATGATCGTGATTTCATGATCGCAATGCTGAGAGAATACAGAGATCATTTGCCTGCCCGGCTCACTGAAATCCATGCTGCTCTGCAGGATGGCGATGCCAGTCGCCTGGGCCGTCTGGCACATAATCTCAAAGGAATTTCATTGAATTTCAGTGCCGAACCGGTCGCAGAGATTGCACTTAAGCTTGAGGAAATGGGGAAGCGCGAAGACCTGACCGACGCGTCCGCCCTGGTCGCCCAGTTAGATGCAGAAGTCCTGCGACTGCAGGAATATTTGGCGAAGAACTTATAAAGAGAAGAGGAATGGCTATGACGCGCGTTCTTATCATCGATGATGAACCGATCAATCATCAACTGGTTGCACATGCCCTGGAACCTCTGCAGGGTGAATTGTATTTTTCTGACAATGGAAAAGATGGTGTAGCGCAGGCGCGTAATATCGGACCTGATATCATCATCACAGATGTGATGATGCCCGACATCAACGGCTATGAAGTCACCCGCATGCTCCGGCGTGAACCAGAATTTGCCGCGACGCCCATTCTGGTGCTTACTGCGCAGGCCGGCTTACAGGATAAGCTTAAATCATTTGAAGCAGGTGCTGACGACCACATCACCAAGCCGTTTGAGGCCGCAGAGTTGCTCGCAAGAGTGACGACCTTGCTCCGGCGGATGGCAGCGGCCCAAACCTCTCAGCGTGAGATAGAAGGCGATCAGCGGGCGCGTATGATCGCCGTCCATAGCCTGCGGGGTGGGACGGGCGCTTCCACATTGGCCGTCAACCTTGGGGTTGGGCTGGTTTCGCTGTGGAAGAAACCAACGGTTTTGCTAGACCTCACGATGACTGCAGGGCAAGTGGCCATGATGCTCAATATGCCGCTGAAACGTACCTGGACAGACATCGCCCACTATACGGATGATTTGGAACTGGAACTGATCATGTCCATCGTGGGAGCCCATGAGAGCGGGCTTTCTTTTATTGCGGCACCGACCTTTCCCTCGGAAGCCGAAACACTGCGAAGTGAAACGCTCGGCGCCGCATTGCGTTTGATGAAGGGACAGTTTGAGTATATCGTGGCCGATCTCCCGCATGATTTTAGCGAGCCTGCCATTCAAGCCCTGGATGCCGCAGATGTGATCCTGATGGTCGCCACGCCGGATATGTCTTCCATCCGTGCAGTCGTCGCTGCGATGGATACTTATGAAAAACTCGGCTATAAAAAGGAAAAAATCAGGCTTGTTCTGAGTGCGATCTTCCCACGTTCAAGTCTCTCGAGAGAGAAAATCGAATCGGCCTCGGGGCTGACGGCGATTGTGACCATCCCTTATGTTCAGGATTTATTCGTTGACGCGATCAATCTCGGTCAGCCGCCCATCTATCACAAACCGAACGAGTCTGTTTCGGCGGTGCTGGAAGACTTTGCTTTGTTGTTGAGCAAGGATGATCATAAGAAATCCAGGCCTGAAAATCCCACCGAAGCCTGGAAAAGAGTCTATAAGCGTTACCAGGAGAGGAAGAAAAGATAGCAGGTAAATCGATATGAGTGCTTCTTAGTTGAGCAGGTCTTTGAGGGTTGCGAACGGAGAATCATCCTTGTCCTGGCTGTGACCGCAATCCTTCAGGTTCAAATCCGGGCCACATTCAATGCAAAGACCTTTGCATTCGGGGTCGTGCAAGGGCTTGATGGGGATTTCCAGTAGGGCATCTTCACGAATAAGAGGGGCCAGGTCAATGTGCGCGTCATCGGGCACGAGCAATTCTGATGCGCTCACGGATTTTTCATTGAAGGCATACAACTCGGTGATTTCCCATTCCAGTGGGTATTTGAATTCCTTCAAGCTTTGTCTGTGCTGAAAATCTTCCCTATACCCCAGTCCCTGCGGGGTACGACCGATTGTCACAAAGCCATACACTTTCAGCGTAATACTATAGCGGTCGCAACATGAAATTAGAGAATAGCCTGTCAGACGGATTACCTCTGGCAGGCTGTTCATTTTTATTCGTCGAGCAAATCCTTTAGAGTAGCAAACGGCGAACCGTCAGGGTCTTGGCTGTGTCCGCAATCCTTGATATTCAAGTCCTGCCCGCATTCGATGCAGAGACCCTTGCAGTCTGGATCATGCAATGCTTTGATGGGGATTTCCAGTAGGGCATATTCACGTATCAGGGGAGCAAAATCAATTTGTGCGTCATCTGGCACAAGCAATTCCGACTCGCTCACCGATTTCCTGGTGAAGGCATACAGCTCGGTGAACTCCCATGTAATTGGTTGCGTGAATTCCTTCAGACATCGTACACACTCAAGAGTAGTTTCCGCTGAAAAATTCCCCTGAGCCACTAGCCCTTGCGGTGTGCGACCAATGGTGATGGAACCAGTCAAGTTGCGTAATTCCAAATCATCGATCTTGACCTTCTCAAGCTCGAATGGGATTTCCTGAGCAAAGCCAACTTCCTCGTGAATTATGAAACCGACATTTACCCGAAAAGGTTTACGTGGATTAGCCATGGTATTTCTCTTGAGGTGACGGTCACCTCACCTATATTTTTCTATCTATAATAAAGTTTGCCAGATCTTCCAGCGCGTCTCTTTCGGGGCAGACTGGTCCTACACTTAAAGACTTCAGGGCGCGGCTGATCGCCTGACGCGCTTCCTCCATCGATTGCTGGATCGCTTGACTCTGGCGGATATTATCTACCAGCCGCTGAACTCGCTCCGTATCTTTCCATCCGCCTTCCGGCAGGGACAAGATATCTTCGTTATTTGGATGAGTTTCGGCGTAATAAATCGTGGGGAGTGTTACCAGGCCATTCAGCAGGTCTGAACCTATGGGTTTGCCAACCGCGGACTCCTGGCCTGTGAAATCAAGGATGTCGTCTACGATCTGGAATGCCATGCCAACCTCATAGCCGAAGAGTCTCATAGAGGCCCGCAGTTCTTCGTCTTCAGTGGCAACCATGGTTGCAGCCAAAGAGGCCATTTCAAACAATGAGGCGGTTTTTGCATAGATGCGCTGGTAATAGTTCTCGCGTTCCACCACGCCGCGTGCGGAGAACATCTGAGTTAACTCACCGTTGACAATAGTCGCTAAGGTCTCTGCAAACAGCTTCATCAGGGGCAGATAGTCAGTCTCTGCGGCGAGCTTGGCAGCACGCGCAAAAAGGAAGTCGCCGGTCAGGACCGTTGCCGCCGGGGACCAACGTGCATTCAACGTGGGCATCCCGCGGCGCAGAAGGGCGCCATCGATCAAATCATCGTGAACCAGTGTTGCGGTGTGAAGTAATTCCACCGCAGCCCCGAGCGTGATAAGCTTTTCCTCGGGGGCACCGAGCATATTGCCGACGAGCAGACCAAGAGTTGGTCTGATGCGTTTCCCTCCCGCAGATAAAAGATGTGCCAATGCGGAATGTAAATCAGGATGATGCTGATCTCCGGCCTGTTCCCGAATTCTTCCTTCAATAAACTGAAGTTGATCCTGTACCGAAGTGAAAAAAGTGATCGAGCTCAAACGTCAGCCTCCCCAACCGAACAGACGCGCGGCGTTCGCACTAGTAATTTCGGCAACCTGTTCGCGGGTTGTCATATGAATTTCTGCAATTTTATCAGCAATATACGCGACGAATGCGGGTTCGTTGCGCTTGCCCCGATGCGGAACGGGAGTAAGAAATGGCGAATCAGTTTCTATAAGAAGTCTCTCGAGAGGCAACTGACGGATGATTTGACGTTTCATTTCAGCATTTTTGTACGTCACAGGTCCGGTCACACCGATGTAGAAGTTGAGAGCCAGTGCCTTTTGTGCTGTTTCAAGGTTGCCATTGTAGGAATGCAGCACACCCGGTTTTTCGGCCAGGGGATGATTTTGCCAGTTCAATGCGCGCTGCCATTCTGTCAGAATCTCCAGCAAGTCAATAGAAGCCTGGCCGAACCATTGATCATGCTCTTCGCGCATATGAATGACAACGGGTTTGTTCATCTCCTGGGCGAATTCAAGTTGTTGTCTTAATATATTGCGCTGTTGAGCCCGTTGGTCAGGCTCTTCGATCCAGTAATAGTCCAGCCCGATCTCACCGATCGCGACGATCTTGTCGGGGGGTGCGAGAGCCGGCTCTGGCAGTTTCATCGGCAAACCGTTGGACTCCGAAACTAATTTGCGGAGATTTTCGAGGGAGGAATCGCTCCACTTTTCGAGGTCTGTGGGGTGGAAGCCCACTGCCGCAAATAAACCTGGATATGCCCGGGCAAGTTCCACAGCTGCGAGGCTGGATTCCCAATCAAGCGCCGGGATAAGGATGCGGCCCACCGCCGCCTCCAGGGCACGCTGAATGACCAAATCGCGGTCTCCATCAAATTTGTTAAGATCCAAATGACAGTGTGTATCTGTAAGCATAATTCCGACAAAACTTGTGAAAATTATAACATGGCAAGTCCAAATTCTTACCTGCCAACTCCTACGGACAGGCTTTTTCTGGGGCATTTGAGTCCCAACGGCTTGCAACGCATTTGGAGAGTGAAGGTTTTTTTGCGCAACGAAGGTTGTACGGCGCTACTACGAAGCTAGAACGAAGGCGCCCTGACCGGCGGAGGGCGCCGAGCCATCCCGGAAAGTACTTTACAGGTTTCATTCAGGATAAAAAAGCCCTGCCCAACGGCAGGACTTTCACGGTTTTTTATGGAACCGTTATCCCGGCGACTTTTAGTCCATCCTGAAGGATTGCCTTCACCTTATCGGCATGGGTCGTTTCACAATAGACGCGCATGATGGGTTCGGTACCGCTGAAACGGATCAACAGCCAGCCGCCATCCTCGAGCTTGAATTGGAAGCCGTCTACCGTGATCAGGTCGGTTACTTTCAAGCCACCCAGCGTTTTCGGCTTGGCGTTAAGAATTGCTTGTTCACGGCTTTTGCGGTCTCCTGAAAACGGTGTGTCAATCCGGTCGTAGTAATGCTCGCCAACTTTATCGAAGAGCATTTTGAGCAACTCCGTTGGCTTCTTGCCCGTGCGAACCATAAAGTCCAGAAAATACAATCCTGCCAGAATGCCATCGCGCTCCGGAACGTTTCCACGGAAGGCATAGCCGCCGCTCTCTTCGCCGCCGATCATGGCATCCGTTTCCAGCATTTTCGGTGCCACGTATTTGAAGCCCACCCCTGTCTCGTAGACAGGCACATCGTAGAGCTTGCCAAGTTTATTGAGCATGGTGGTCGTCGAAAGGGTCTTGACAATGGCACCGCGTTCACCCCGAATTTCAAGCAGATAAAAAGCCAGCAGCGCATAGACGCGCAACTGGTTGATGAACTCACCTTGCTCGTCCCCGATGCCACAGCGGTCGGCATCTCCATCGGTGATGAGCAGTACATCCGCGTTATTTTCCACGGTTGCTTTGAGACCCACATCAATGTTGGGACGGATCGGTTCCGGTCGCTTCATTTCGGGGAAGGAAGGGTTGCGTTCATTATGGATCTCGATCACTTTGGTCTGGCCGCCTTCAAGCAATTTCGTGAACCAGCCGGCGCCGTTGCCCCACATCGCGTCCACCATCACAGTAAACCCCGCGTCTTTGATCTTTTGGAGATCCACAAGTTTTCGAAGGTTTGCAATATACGCTTCCGAGGCATCGAACAAGACAATCTTGCCAGCGCGCATGCCATCGCTCAGTTTAATGTGCTGTGCGGCCTCAACGGCGTCGGGAATGAGCGCCTCGATCCTTTTCAGGCCTTCGGGATCAATCGCGCCGCCGGTCTCATTGCGGACTTTGAATCCGTTATCGGTGGGTGGATTGTGTGAGGCAGTAATGTTAACTGCTCCGCAAGCCTTCTTATTCACAACCGCGTAAGCGATGGTGGGGGTTGGCGTTGCACCGTCCGTTAGGTACACATTCAATCCGTTTCCGGCCAAAACTTCTGCGGCCGTTCCAGCGAAATTCTCAGATGCGAAGCGCTTATCGTATCCGACAACCACCCATTGACCTTGTTTCCCCTGTTCGAGAAGATAGGATGCAAATCCCTGGGCTGCGCGGCGAACATTGTCAAACGTGTAATCCTCTGCGATCACACCGCGCCAACCATCCGTACCGAAGCCAATTTTGTAAACCATGAAAAAACTCCTCCTCAAAGATGATAACAGCGGGATTATAAAGGAGAACTCCGAGATTTTCAAAATCTCGGAGTTCCGGATTGTCTGTTATTGTTGAATCTAAATCTGGTGTTGCAGCCGAATACGCCTCGACTACAGGACAAAAGATCCCTATCCCTCGGCTCGGCGCGAAAGGTCTTAGTCTTCTACCAGCCAGTTTTTGGCTAACTCGATATCATCAAAGTACTTCAGTGGCTGTCCTGTCAACGCGGTCAATAAGTCTGCGAGTTTGCGCTTCATGCCCGTCACCCCCAGCACTGCCGTTTTGCGAACATGAGACTTTGTGGCTGCGGAGGCCGCATTCATCACGGGAAGTAGTTCGCTGCCGACATTTGTGTCGCGGAAATCAGAAAGCACCAGGGTTGAACCCAGGGACTGGGACTTAACGATCTTTTGCACTTCAGCCAATTCTGTCTTGACCGCAGCGGCGTTGTAGAAATTTTTTGAGAAATCCTGATAGAAGATCTTTTTGCCTTGATGTTCAATCCAATTGGAGCGCATTTTTTCTTCCTACCTGTTTTCTGTGTTTATTCTCTGAATGAAGCGCCAGACCGGTTGCGATTGCGCCTGCCAACTCCCAGGCGCCCACTGCAATGAAGCGTGTGGGAGCCAGGTTCGTCAGCGCAGCCGCTGTAAAAACGATGAATGTCAGGCAGCGGAACGGGACTGTCCACTTTTAGAAGGACCTCAGATCGTTCAATGCCGCCAAAATATAGTACACACCCATGTTAAAGGAGGCCATGGAAGATGCGATCATGAAGACCAGCGTGTAATCCCCGGTCAGGCGTGTCGAACGGTCCAGGACCGTAAAGCCGAGGATGGATAAAAGCAATTCGGGGCGGATCAAACCCAAAAGCCCAAGCAGCAGGGCAAGGGCCCCAAATATGAACATGGTCCAGCCGGATGCACCGCGTATTGTTCGCTTCGATGTCATACTTTCTCCTGGTAAAGAAATTATACTCATTCTATTAAAACTAGTCTCGACAAAACTGTTGGGTGCGCCTATACTCAATCAACTCTACCGCACATCTAACAAGTAAACTTTTTGGATTGTTTCGCAGCTCAAATCCTGGGTAGCGAGTTTACTTAATTATGCGGCACTCTGTATTTGATCATTGGTGAGGAGCGCATGACAAAGCATCTCGTCGTTGTAGCGGGGAATATCGGTGCCGGGAAGACTTCATTGACGGAACGAATTGGCGCACGGCTGGGCTGGTGGACAGGTTATGAGTCGGTGGCTGATAACCCCTATCTGGCTGATTTTTATTCTGATATGCGCTCATGGGCCTTCCATTTGCAGGTCTTTTTCTTAGGGCATCGTGCGGAGCAATACCTGGAAGCGGCGCGTGACCAGCGTTCTGCCATTCTCGATCGCAGCATTTATGAGGATTGTTACATTTTTGCACGTGCGTTGCATCATATGGGCAATGTGGCGGAACGTGATTATCTTGCCTATCGCCGCTTGTTCGACCTGGTTGTGGGAAGCACTCCGCGTCCGAATCTGTTGATCTACCTCAAGGCGCCGGTCAACGTCCTGATGGATCGCATCCGCCGTCGCGCCCGCAATATGGAAACCGGCATTACTCCCGAATATTTGGCTCTGCTCGATTCTTTCTATGATGAGTGGCTGGGTGCGTTTGATCTGTGCCCCGTTCTTACCATCCACACGAATGATCTTGATTACGTCCACCAGCCAAACCACCTCGATACAGTGATCGAGCGTATTCAGGACAAATTGGCAGGCAAGGAAATGATGAAGTTCTAGGGCATGGTGCGGATCTGATCAATCCATGCCGTCTGGGGTTAAGAACTAGCCCACAGATGTAATTCCCTCGCATTGACCTGGCCAAATGAATAGATTAAAGACTCCCTCTGGTGAGGGGAGTCTTTAATCCCATTAACATGTCACCGCCGGGCCTGGACAATGGGCAATCTCGAGTATTCTTCTAATGGGTTTTCCTGCGATCCTGTTCGCATTCAATATGTGGGTTGCGTAAAAAGTCCGCTATTCGTGTAAAATAGGTCTGAGAAAACTACACAAGCTAAACCTTAAAAATGAATCGTATAGAATGCCTTTAAACCTACTTGCTCGGATTCCATTTTTTACTGCCCTGCCAAGAGATGAATTGGATCACTTGGTATCAGAGCTGGACGTTGTTAACTTGAACTCGGGTGAGATCCTGTTTCGGGAGGGAGACCCGGGCGAGCATCTGTATATTGTGGTCAATGGCGAGCTGGAAATCCTCATGGCGCCCGATACAGATGATGAGCTCATCTTGAATGTCCTTCAGGCGGGAGAATACCTGGGGGAGATGAGTCTCATCCAGCCGGGCGGCCTTCGTACGGCGAGCGCACGGGCACGCGGAGATGTGGTTTTATTGAGTATGAGCCGCGATCAGTTCAGGGATCTGCTGCAACGCCACCCTGAACTGTCAACTGCGAT
>DATGYJ010000116.1:0-7453 GCA_035298105.1 Anaerolineales bacterium
AGTCAGCGTCCCATTAGCTTTTTGAATACGTAATCCACCTCGAACTATTAAATTCGGGGTGGATGATCTTGCTACTATCTTTTTCTCTATTCGGGGATATTATATATAGAGAATTCTCCATGGAAAACAATCTGTGCACGGAAGATCGAATCGCGGTTTCCCGTATAAAACAAGGTGACTTATCAGCTCTCGAAGGGCTGGTGGAGCGGTATCAGGTCCAGGCTGTCCATGCCGCATATGCAATCATCTATGACCGGACGCTGGCAGAAGATGTTGCTCAAACTGCATTTGTAAAAGCCCTGGAAAGAATCCATCAATTCGATGAAGAGCGTCCATTTGCCCCCTGGTTCTTTCGGATCGTGGTAAACGATGCTGTTAAAGCTGCCCGAAAACAAAAGACTGTCCTTCCACTTGATGAGGAACCTGATGGAAAGACAGCACGACTTGCCGAGTGGCTTATTGATCCAAAGCTCAGGCCAGAACAAGTTTTGGAGCAGAAGCAAATACGCGAAAACATCTTAGAAGCGATTCAGAGGCTATCTCCAGAGCAGCGTGCTGTGGTCGTGATGCGTTACTTTCTGGACATAAGTGAAGCGGATATGGTCATAAAAATGGATCGCCCGTTGAGTACCATCAAATGGTGGTTGAGGGACGCCCGCAATCGTCTGCGCAGCCTGATCGGCGCCTCTCAACCGGAAGATGGCAGTTAGGAAAAACATGGACAGCAAGAATATCAAATCCATTTTGCAGACTGCACTGGAAGATCAAATCCCAGCCTCTCAAATCGATCTGTTACCGGGAATTCAGTCACACCTTGTTGCGGGAAGAAGATCAGTACTACAACAAGGAGAAACCATGCACAAACTACGCACAAAACGATGGGTATATTTAGCTTTGACCGTGACCCTGTTACTTGCCGTTATGTTGACCACCCCGCAAGGACGCGCCTTCGCACAAAGGCTATTCCTTTTCTTCAGAACGACCAATGAGAAATCACTCCCAATACCTACGGAGCAGATGTTTTCTATTCCGGCGACTAGAACCCCTGTTCCCACTTCTATGCTAACGCTTCAACCTGTTGAGCCCAGCGTGCCCCCCACCCTAGCACCCGCCTCGCCTGACTTTGCCTGTGCCTCTCCGGAGGCCGGATCAGAATACGATTGTCAGATCAAAGCCGTGGAAGTCCAGGCCGGATTCGAGGCGCAGGAATTCCCTTACGATCCCAAAGGGATGAAATTTTCGCAAGCAACGTTCAACCCCAAAACGAAAGAGATCGATATGGAATTCCTGGTCATTTCCGGAGGCGGCGCGCTGTATCTAAGCCAGGGATTGGGCGAATTTCCAGCGTCAAGTAAATGGGGCGAAGTCCCGGCGGATGAAATAAAACAAGTGAGTGTCAACGGGCAATACGCAGAACTGGTATCGGGAGGATTCTACGTCTATCCAAATGCAACCGCGGCAGTCTGGGAACCTGGCGGACAGATCAGCTTGCATTGGCAGGCCGGAAATCGCTGGTTCTCCCTCGAAAAAATGGGGGATCCACAGCCGATTGAGTGGATCGATGAAAGCGAGATGATCAAACTAGCGGAGAGCCTTGTCGATGAGCGCCTATCAAACGAAACGCCACCAATTGACCCTGAATACCTGACCAGCGTGGAAGCGGCCGAAGGATTGGCCGGGTTCGATGTGCCTGCTCCAACCATTCTGCCTGAAGGCTATGAGCTCAAACGCGTGGTTTGGGCGGATGAGGTTGTACGCCTGCTCTACGGGCCCAAAAATTCCACAGAAACCACATTATTCATTTTCATAGGACGGATTACCGATCACAAAATGGAGCCGTGTTCCGAATGCCCACCGGGCACTGTGGAAGACGTACAAATCGGTCCCTGGCCCGGTTGGTATTCGCGCGGCATCTTCAGCACAGGTCCAGGCGTGGCCGGACAGCCAACGCCGACTCCTGTTTGGGATGCGAACGCTCGCGAATGGCATTTGGAATGGAATGCCGATCGACTATGGTTTAACCTATGGTTTTCAAGCGACTCTGGTGAGGAGATGAATAAAGAAACGATGGTCAAAATTGCAGAGAGTATGAAATAACAAGTAAGAAGTAAAACGGACGGAGACAAAATCTCCGTCCGTTTTCCATGCGTTGCGAGCGAAGCAGGGCGTCTGTTGTCCTGCTTCGCTCGCAACGAAATGATCATTCGTAGAAGCGGGATCAGAAAGACCTCTCCAACGAGCATATCCTTATTTTAAAGTGATGAACCAGGATATTTATCCGTCTTATGGCTGCAAACAGGCAGGGATGGAATCGCTCAATCCATTCGGGTCCCGGGTTATCCCATTCTCATCATAAATTTTGACAAACTGAATTTCCGGGAACTGCTTGAGAGTCGACGTCAGCAGATTTGCGATGGTGAAATCCCGGCCTTCGGATGTGCAGGTACCCACCAGATAGACGCGTGCAACACCATCCGCAATTTCAAGCCGGCTATAGCCTGTGAATCCGTTGTAGAGGGCGATCCAGCCGTAGATAAAGCGCTCCGTCGAGCCCGGGCCTTTGAAGTATTCATCCAGGGCAGATTGAGGCAGCATGTTGGAATGGGCCCAGCGCACACCATTTACTTCGAACGGGGGCAGGTTATTTTCATAGCGGAACTTGTTTACAAAGTAAACCTTGATCAGTTTAAAGGCAGGTGTGGCCGTCGGGATTTTGGTACGGGTCGCAGTCGGCGTTCGGGTAAGCGTAGGTGTACGCGTGGGTGTACGTGTCGGAGTGGGAGTACGCGTCCGGGTAGGCGTCCGTGTTACCGTCGATGTCCGCGTTGACGTCGGTGTTCGGGTGCTCGTCGCCGTACGCGTGGGTGTGCGCGTCCGAGACGGAGTAGCTGTTGCTGTTGGCGTCCGGGTTGCCGTTGATGTCCGCGTTGATGTCGGCGTGCGGGTGCTCGTCGGCGTGCGGGTTGGTGTCGGTGTGCGCGTCGGTGTCCGTGTTCGTGAAGGCGTAGCCGTCGCGGTTGGTGTACGCGTTCGTGAAGGCATAGCCGTAGCGGTCGGTGTGCGCGTCACGGTGGATGTCCGGGTCGCCGTTGACGTACGAGTTGGTGTCGGTGTACGGGAAGGTGTAGCTGTCCGCGTAGGAGTGCGCGTTCTCGAAGGCGTCGCTGTAAAAGTGGGAGTACGTGTGTGCGAAGGCGTAACTGTTGTAGTTGGTGTGCGAGTCACCGTGGGCGTCCGGGTGCTCGTAGGGGTAAACGTTGGTGTCCGCGTCCGGGAAGGCGTTGCTGTTGCAGTGGGCGTACGCGTGCGCGAAGGGGTAGCCGTTGCGGTTGGCGTCCGAGTGATGGTAGGAGTACGTGTCACCGTTGCAGTGGGTGTGCGGGAAGGCGTAGTAGTAACAGTCGGCGTGCGTGAAACAGTGGGAGTAAAGGTCTGTGAAGGCGTAAATGTAATGGTAGGAGTCCGCGTGAGGGTGGCGGTATTCGTCGGAGTAACAGAGGTTACCGGAGTCGGAGTGATCAATCCCTGCAATACAAATCGAACCGCATCCGCGCCGACAAACAGATCGGCAATCGTCGCCGCTTCATCCTGCGTCCGGTTAGTGAGCTCGATGTATTCGTCCCCTGTGCCGGTGAAGCTGTATTTGCCAATATAAACCCATCCATCGGTGACATAGTAGATGTTGGGAAAAACAGCCTGATTGACCACGACCTGATCTGACTCCCCCGCATGATGAAGGGTATAGATAGCGCCTTCGGTGGTCGCTCGAATGGCGGGGATGCGAACATAGATGGCATACGTCCCGGCGCTTGAACCCGGTGGAAAGAACCATTGCCCGATACAGGTAGGCGCGGTAGTGCGCGGCTTCGAGAACCGCATCGCGCCCCCTTGTGCACTCCCTGCCGCGATATCGTTCCAACATTCAGCGGGCGATTCATTGAAACCGGGTGAACCATCGTCAACAATGAGGCCCAGCGCCGGAGCGGGAGGATAATCGAGCGCGGGGCCGGAGGGATAGATCTTTGCGCCGTAATATACCAGCGATGGATATGTCACCCAGAGAGATTCAGGTTGATCATTGATCCACGGATCGGCGCCGCTCCCCTTCCAGCCATAGGGGTCGACGGATTTGCCGGACGGATTGCGAACTGTAAGATGGAGATGTGGACCTGTTGAGTTCCCGGTGGTGCCACTGATGCCGAGCATTTCACCATGCGGTACAAAAATGCAGCCTGGGGAAGAACAGGCCTGGACCGCGACCGAGCTCATGTGTCCGTAATAGGTGTTGTAGCCGTTCGGATGGTGCAAACGAACGTAGATACCGAGGTTGACCTTGTGATTCTGTGGGTCCCACCAGCCCGCGTAAATGATTTGATCTGCGTCGGCCGCGGCATACACCGGGCGGTAGGAAATCCCATAGTCTATGCCATCGTGGCCATCGTAATAAACCCAATCGCCCAGGCCGTAAGACCAATAGGCTCCGGAGCCGGCGTTACAAACCCCGGCTTGCGGCGGAGGCGTGCCAGGCGGCGCGGGGGAAGGGCAATTCTTGTTGGCGACATCGCCCGTGTAAACAACAATGCGGTTGTCGTAGGTATAGTTTGGAGTGGAGTGATCGAAGATGGATTCCTGGGAAGCAGTGCCCGGATAAGGAGGATAAAGAAACGGCGTGATCGCCTCTTGCGGCGCGTTAGAGTGTTCCGCAGAGGCGCCACGCACGCTGAGGAAGAGTCCGCCGAGCAGAATAACTGTCAAAACACTTTTGCCGCTTGTCTCACAAATAATTAAACTTTTCGAAAGCTTTTTCAGGTTGAAATTCATATTTTAGGTTTAATTTATCATGCGGCACTCTGTAATTGCGCGTGTCACAACACTTCGTAGGTCAGGCGTCGCGCCTGGCATGCTTAGGATTCGTTCATTTTACATCACGGTAACAAGTGCGTGGGGCGGATTGGCAACACCGCCTTACTTACGGTGTGGGTGTCGCTTGTGAAACGGGAACAGCTGTCAGTGTAGAAAGAACCGTGACTGCATCCGCCAGACATTGATCTGCCTGCTCTTCAAAATCAACTTCGAAGCCGGTTGTGATCGTCCCATCCCCGCCTGTGTACGTCACAAATTTCAGCGCACCGTTTTCATAGACTTTGCCGACATCAAACGTGATCTTCCCGGTATATAAGACATCGTGTTCAACAGTCATATTGAGAGGCAAACCACGGCCCGAAGTGACCGAGATCACACAACCTGGAATATTGCGATGCGCCAGGGCCGGGAAACCAAACTGATCGGTAGTGAGTGCCCAAAGATCGGGATCATAGAACACACGAAATGAATAACCCGGCGTTGATTCGCCCAGATAAGTCGGGGTTCCGTCCCAGACCATTTTCACCGGAGCATTGACGGCTTCCGTTGGTAACGCCAGCGTTGGCAAAGGTGTATCGGTGCGGGTGGGGAAGATGGGAGTTGAGGTAGAGGCCGGGGTTGGCGTATCTGTGCCGGAAAGTTCCTCCCGAGGTGTTTCCAGAGATTGAAGAGCCGGGGCTTGTGTGGCGGGCAGCTCCGTTGCAGGTGCCTCTGTCGCAGCAGGCGCTTCCGTGGGTGCTTCCGTCGGGGCAGGTGCTTCAGTTGAGAAAGCCTGGGTTGGCGCGGGAGCTGCGCCGCAAGCTGTGATGACTAACGCTAAGATCAGAATCAAGATGATTCGGGGAATCATGTAAACTCACTTTCAAATTCATTGCGGTAGGGGCGCCCCTACTTTCGCATCCAGGTAGGACAACAGGCTGATTCGGTGATCAGAGATCGGATCTCCCCTGTCCTGAGTTCCACAATTTGGACTTCCATTCTATCATTTATGACTGCATTGAATGCCAAAGTGTTCCCGGAGGGTGACCAGAAAGGAGTTTCGACTCGTCCATTCGCCAGATGTGTCACCTGCGTCAGGACGCCACTTGCTACTTCAACAATATAGGCATTGCTGATCAGCGCCTCGCTCAACTGATCTGCCTGTTCATCCTGAGGGTTTTCACGCAGGACAAATGCGATCCTTTTCCCGTCAGGCGACCAGTTGGCCGCGTATCCATGACCCGCATCGGCGTCTGCCAGTTTGCGGGCGTTCGAGTCCTCGGCACCCTGCGCGGCAGTCGCAGGGGTGACCCATAGCTCACCCACTGTGAACGGAGTCTGAGTATCCGGAATTTTGATGAAGGCAATCTGATCCCCATCCGGTGAATAACGCGCAAAGGAGATGTAGTTGGATGGATCGGCATATAATCGCTGGACGGTTCGTCCATCCTGTTTCGCAAGCCAAAGTTCACTGCCCTGACCCAATCCACGCGAGAAAGCGAAGGTGAAATCATCGTTGCCGGGGTCCGCGGCCAGATCGTATGTAAACCCCGAAATTGGGATCGATTCATTTTTCCCACTCCCATCCACGCGGACGATGTGAGCATTCCCCAGTGAATCGACTTTGAGATAGGCTGCTTTTCCGTCGCGAGTCCATGCCAGGAAGTGACTGTCAGAGTCCGTAACCGGTTGGCTGACAGCGGCAGGAGCAGAGCCCGCATTGAGGGAAGATAAAGTGTCCAGAAAAAGAACCGTTTGCCCGCCGGGACAGCTCAATTCGATGGCGATGAAGTTCCCGGCTGGAGGTGGAAAGAGATCCAGCAGTCCACAGTTCGGCGGGAGGGAGAATGGGATTTCACGGTTGATTTGAAAGTCTTGAGAGAATTCGATCAAAGCGGGAGGGTCGAAGCGATAAACGTATAACGTGGTTTGTAAAGAGGCTGGTGGGGTTTGATGAGTACAGGAGAAGAGCAGCGGGGCAAAAGTAAGAAGTGAAAAGGAGGCAGTCAGCAGTTTTGCACGCATGAAAGATATTATACAGGCGCGGTTATAATCGTCAGGCAGGTGTCATTGCGAGCCTTCGAGAAGCAATCTCCGATTTACCAGAAGATTGCTTCCCGGAGTTACACCGAGCCCATCGAAGTGGTCGCAATAGCGTTTGCAATCGTAAATCCAAATCGTAAATCGGAAATTGAGTCATGCACATTCTTGTTACCAACGACGATGGCGTCCAGGCGCCGGGGTTGCTGGCCCTGGCACAAGCCATGAGACCACTCGGCAACGTGACGGTCTTTGCGCCCGACCGGAATTGGTCCGCTTCAGGCCATGTCAAAACGCTCGAACGACCGATCCGCGTCACAGAGACAATGTTGGCGGATGGCACATCTGCCTTCATGTCAGACGGTGCGCCCTCGGATTGTGTCGCGCTGCCCTTGCTGGGTTTTGTCGAGAAAGTCGATCTGGTCGTTTCAGGGATCAATCCCTTCTCCAATATTGGTCATGACGTGACCTACTCAGGCACCGTGACAGCTGCCATGGAAGCGGTCATTGCAGGCGTTCCGGGCATTGCGTTTTCGCTCGCTTCACAAGATAAACCCGCCAATGTTCTCAC
>DATGYJ010000117.1:0-16554 GCA_035298105.1 Anaerolineales bacterium
ATACCAGCTCTGAGTTAGTACAGGACTAGTACAGGATTAGTACAGAATTCAAATCTTGATCACGGAGGCAGCAGCATGACAAAAGTAAAACTCAACCCGGCCCTGGTCGAGATCCGGGGCATGATGGCCGGGATCGTATACCGGATCCGATACGGCAAGCAAACGATGTCAAAACCACCGAATATGAAGAAGGTGAAGTGGAGCAAAGCGCAGCGGGAGCACCGTCGGCGTTTCAGACTGGCCGTGAGCTATGCCCATCGGGCGATGGCCGATGCGAGAGTATCGGCCATCTACAGACGAGAAGCCAAACAGAAGGACAAGCGTCCCTTCGATCTGGCCGTCTCGGATTATTTCAAAGGCAGGAATTTGCTTGCGGGGTAAGTTGCTATCGGCCAGCAGCCGCAGCCGAGGGTGCACGAAAAGGAAGAGATAGCGATCCTTTTGCGCTATTGGTTACGATTGCCGGGGTCGCTTGCCTTCTCCACAAGGTAGACAATCCCCTCATAATCCTTACCCGTCGCTTCGGACATGCCAATCTCACAGGGGATGTTGGATGAATAATACCCATCATAGTCTCGTGAATTGACTTCGGCGGCCTCCTGCTGAGTAGCGGAGGCGGTCAGTTCGGGGAAGAGTAGTCCACGATCGCCCGCAAAGGCGCAGCAGCCCAGAGTCAAAGGGATGCTGGCAGACCTTGAACATTTCTGGGCGATCCCCAGCAGCTTAGAATCCAGTCCCAGTTTTCGGGCGGAGCAGTTTGGGTGAAGGATGACTTCTTCATCGACAGGTTGGATGGCAAGTTTTGGCAGGACCTCATCATGCAGGAACTCGATGCTGTCCAAAATCGTCAATTGTTTCCAGCGGGCTTGGTCGTCAACGTCGAGGTCATCAGCACATGTCCGTAATGTGTGAGTGCAGGAGGTGGTGTCGATGACAATCGGATATTTCCCGCCTTCCGACCAACCCCAGAATTTGTGCAGCGTTTTGTGCAGCATCTGCTTGTAGGCCGCAGTATAGCCTTTGGATGCGAACGGCATGCCGCAGCATAATCCATTCACTTCATCTGGCAGGTTGAGCATTACGTTGGCTCGCCCGGCAACTGTGATCAGCGTATCGGCGAGTGAAGCGGAATGGGTAATTGGTAAATTGGGCGTACCGAGCTGCCGCGAGATACACGAGGGGAAATAAATAAATTTGTCTATCCCCTCACCCCTATCCCCTTCACTCTTTCCCCTTTTGCTTCGCGCCGATTGCTTCGTAATCAACGTTGTTGCGAGCGGAATATGACTATTCCACTTGGGCAATGTCGTACCTGTCAGCTTTTGAGCACCTGCGGAAACAGACTTGACTCCATTGGCGCCGATTACTTTTTCGGCGATATGTCCCAATCGTACACTCCAACCGATTGCTTTCTCGGTGAGGGCAAAATGGTCCGCCAGCCAAAGCGCGGACTTTTCATTTCTGACCGAGGCGGCACGCAGATGTTTGGTGAAATCGCCGGTGTTGATGCCGACGGGACAGGCGGTGGCGCACATTCCGTCCGCGGCGCAGGTGTCGATCCCGGCGTAGGCGAAATCTTCCATCATGGAATCCAGTGCGGTTGAGTCCGAACCGAGTATCTTCAAACGGGCAATCTCTCGTTGAACGACGATCCTTTGACGCGGCGTTAACGTCAGGCGCCGCGAGGGGCACCTCGATTCACAAAAGCCACATTCGATGCACTTGTCTACTTCGGGGGCCACCGGAGCCATCCTCTTGACATAGGTGACATGGGCGTTTGGGTCCGGGTTGATGACCACACCCGGGTTGAGCATGGCATCGGGGTCGAGCAGCGCTTTCAAATCACGCATGATCGCATAAGCTGCATCGCCCCATTCGGTGGCGACAAAAGGAGCCATATTGCGCCCCGTGCCATGTTCTGCCTTGAGGGCACCGTCATACTTGCCGCTGACGACCTCCACGATTGCGCTCATGAAGCTGCCATAGTGGCGCACGTCCGCCTCACTGTTGAAAGCCTGGTTGACGAGGAAATGCAGGTTCCCATCTTTGGCATGACCGAACACCGCGCCATCGGGATAATTGAACTGCGCGAAGAGGTGCTGCAGGTCTGTCACTGCCTCGGCCAGGCGCTGGATGGGGAAGACCACATCTTCGTTGATGCAGGTGCTTCCGGGTGCGCGCATTCCGCCGATGGAGGGGATGATACCCTTCCGTGTTTTCCAGAGTGAAGCTTGCGCGCTCGGATCCTCCGTGAATTCCGGATCGTGCAAGAGCTGGATTCTCCTGACGACCTGCTCGGCTTCCTTTTTGAAGCCGAGAATGGATTCGGTATCCTGAGCCTGGTACTCGACCAGGATCGCGGTCGCCTCATCGGGGAGCTCTTGTAAAATGGCAGGAACATCGGGAAAATGTTGAACGGAATGCAGCGCGGCCCGATCCATGATCTCCACCGCCCGTGCCCCCGAGGCTTTGATCGGGGCAATCGCATCCGCGGCGTCCCGCAGGCTTTTGAAATAAAGCTGCCCCGTGTAACGGCGCGGATAATCGGGCAGGGTGTGCAGCACGGCTTCGGCGATGAACCCAAGTGTGCCTTCCGAGCCGATCAGAAGATGGGTGAGGATATCAAGCGGGGTATCGAAATCGAGGAAGGCGTTCAGCAGATAGCCGTTGTTGTTCTTCATCTGGTAGCGGCGGCGCACTCGTTCTGCAAGAGTTTCCCCCTGACCCCTAACCCCTTTCCCTTTCCCGCTGAGTGCTACACTATCGAAGCGGGGAGCGGGCGAGTCGATTAATCTCCGCTTCAGCTCGAGCAGACCACTCTCGATCTCAGGTGCGCCCTCGTGGAGTTGGGTAGCTGCATCCGGATCGGCCGTGTTGATCACCAAGCCGTTTGGCAAGACGAACGTCATCGAATGGATCGTGCGATACGCGTTTTCAGTCACCCCGCAACACATCCCGCTGGAATTGTTGGCCAGGATGCCACCCATCATACAGGCATCAATCGAAGCGGGGTCTGGCCCAATGCGGCGACCGTATGGCTTGAGCACATTGTTTAGAAAGCCGCCCACGATGCCGGGTTGGGTACGGATGAGTTGCGCATTGTCTTCGACGCTGTACCTTCCCCAGTGCCTGGAGATGTCCACTAAGATGCCGTCTGTCACTGCCTGCCCCGAGAGACTGGTCCCCCCGGCGCGGAAGGTCATCGGAATCTTGTTTTGTTGTGTCAATCTGAATAGGGATTGGATTTCGGCAATTGAATTCGGTTGCACCACGGCTTGCGGCACGAGATGGAAATACGACGCGTCATTGGCATAAGCAACGCGGTCGATCAGGCGGGTGTGAATGCGCGCGGAGGGGAGAACCTGTAAAAGTTGAGCTTGCAAATCCATCGTTTCTTCCGTGAATCTGAATAAGGCATTGGCCGGCCGCGTAGGGTCGGGACCAGAGGAACGAAGAAACCCGGGGCTGAGATGTTGTTCGGGCTAAAAGGGTAATGGTGTAGAGTATAACCCCGCGTAATTCGTATCGGCAACTGTGTTTTTCGATTAATTGGCGCCTTTGATAATACTGGCCATGGGCGTGATGAGGGTTTGTTCCAGAAAAGCCTGAAATAAGATCTGCCTAAGCCGCCGTCCACCTTCGGCTCTTCGAGACGGCGGCGTTTCCCCCTCCAAAAACAAACTTTCTAAAAGTACTTTCCGCTGGCTACTTAGCAATGGGCGCGCTGAGGGTTTGTTCCAGAGAACCCTGGCATTTACGGTGCAGCTGTTGGGGTAAGTGCCCCTTCCTGCTCAATCGGCAAATCGGGGCATACCGCCTGATAGGGGATGGCCTCGCCGATGAACTGCGCCCATTCGACGCGGGTCAGATTGCGGGGCATAAACATACAGGCACTTTTGATGATGTCAGCGGGCTGCCATATCAAGACACGACCATCCGCGACGATATATCTGCCATCAGGACTAAAGGAAAATAAATTCATATAGGGAAAGCAGCCACTGCATCCATTGATCTTATTCCGGGTGATCTCTCGCCCGGTGAACGCCTCCCATACGCGCAGAACGCCGTCAACGCTGACCGATGCCACAAACTTTCCATCCGGGCTCATGGCCACATTGGAAACAACATCCTCATGGGTCACCCGGGCAATCTCTTTTCGCGTGACGGCTTCCCAGACACGGGCGGTCTGATCCCCACTTCCTGTGACAACATACTTGCCGTCCGGACTGAAAGCGACAGATAATACCCCGTACACCCGCTGGTAACTAAAGTCTTCAACTTTATCGTGGGTCATACGTGATACTTCTTTGCCTGTCGCCAGTTCCCAAAGACTGGCATCATCATCGTGTCCGAAAATCATATATCGTCCATCCGCACTCACGGCAAAAGACTTAATGGATTGATCGATCCTAAATTGGGTCAATTCCTTCCCGCTGGCAATGTTCCACACAAATATGAAGGAAACGGCTTTGTCAGAACCGTCATATCCGGTTTGCTGTGCAATTAAATATTTTTCATCCGGAGTAAAGGTCATAACGTAAACTGGGTCAAAATTGGTTAGCAAAGGGTCATCCATCTCAGTTTTCATACGCATCACTTCATTAGCCGTGACCGGATCCCAAACAAGGACCTCAGAATCATCTGAAGTGCGGGAGGCTACAAAGCTGCCTTTTGGGCTGAAGGTTACGTTATCCGCAGACAGGTCTCCGTCCTGCAGAAGATGACCGAGCCCCTTTCCGGTTCTTACATCCCAGATCTGTATTCTTGTTTGAAGACAACCGGAACTATCATTCGACTGCAGGCAGTTTACAGAGGCAGCGTATCTGCCATCGGGGCTAAATTTGCTAATGACATCCTCGAAGGGAATGACACTGATCTCCTTACCGCTGGAAATTTCCCGGGTAGAAAGCCCTCCTTCAGCACAAGCACCATCCTTGTTATACTTGTTGCATTCGGGAGAAATAATAAACTTATCCTTGATCAGGCCGACAAAGCTTTGAGGCTGAAACGACCCGTGGGAAGCCTGTTCATTGATCATAGGCTTCCAGACGCGAACTGTTCCGTCATAACCCGTTGAGACCACAGATTGTCCATTGGGGCTAAAGGCTGTAGCCCGAACCTTGTTGTTATGCGTCATTCGCGCAATTTCTTTCCCGGTAGCAGTTTCCAAAACCCGCGCGGTACCGTCGTCTCCTGCTGAGACTACATATTTCCCATCCGGGCTAAATGAAGCCGAAAAAATAAAATCCTCAGAATCGTGGGGTAATTCAGTCTTTACACCTGTTGTTAGATCCCAAACATTTATCAGACCGGCTAAATTACCCATCAAAGCATATTTTCCATCTGGGCTGAAAGTAATATGCTCATTAAAAGACGCATCATCTGTTAAACGTGAGACCTCCTTCCCGGTGCTCACTTCCCAGACCTCAGCAGTTGTGCCACTTGCCGCGATCACACGTTCGCCCTTCGGGCTAAAGGCAATAGAAACACCAGGCGGCCTGCGGTAGATTAGTGGTTTACGGAACATTTCCTTCCCGGTGGCAGTTTCCCAAATCCCTGTCCCTGCCGAACCGCTCGCCGCAATGTATTCGCCATTTGGACTGAATACAACAGTGGAATCTGCGTAGGCGGTGTCGATACGGGCCACCTCCTGATTAGACGGGATTTCCCGCACACGAATAACGCCCTGGGAACAGGAGCCGTTATCGTCAAATTGAGAACATTCCAAATTTGCGATATCTCGTAGATTTGGGCTAAGAACGATGGAGTCTGTATAATCGATACGGGCAAGCTCTTTGCCGGTGAACGTATCCCACAAAGCAAAAGACTTTTGTTCAGAAAATTCACCGGCCATACGCTTACCATCCGGGCTTAGCAGGAAAGGGCCTATCCTAGTTGTGTCAATGCTGTTTAATAGCCGCCCCGTTGAAATTTCCACAACATGAACCAATTTATGCATGCAGGAATAACTATCTTCATCAAACGAAGAGCATTCCTCAAATACAATATATCTTGAATCGGGTTCAAAAATAAATCTGTAAACAAATCCATTCATCTGTGTAGAGTGAACCATCTCCCTGCCAGATTTCGCATCCCAAACTCGCAGACTCCAAATACAGTTCCCTTTGGGTTTGCTATCGCACACCGTAGCAGCCAGATATTTGCCATCTGGACTATAGCTGATCGATTCTATCTCGCCGCCGGAATTTATCGTGATCACAGGCCTGGTCTCCAAATTGTTGTTGAGAAGGAAGTCGGCGGCATCTCCGTTCGGATATAGTTTCAGGGACTGTATGCTTAGCAGACTCGCGGTAAGTTGCTTGGAGCTCTTGTTTGTATACAAGAGCTGCGCCTGTGAAGCGAGTTGACGTGCGAGGGCAATATTTGCCCTGTCTGAAGCGAGCTTGGCCTGAACAAAACCAAATATTGCCAGTGCTGCTAAGGCAATGGCGCCAGCAATCGCTATACTGGTTGTCAGCCTTCGTTGCCGATCTACAGCCTTCCTGCTTTCAAACACATACTCCCGCTGCAAATCCGTCGGATGCGGTTCCTTGGATGTGTTGGTCGCAAGTTGAAACTCCGCATCCTGCAAATCCTTACCGCGCAATAATGCACCCTTGTCTTTGTTTTCCCTCTGCCAATCCAGGGCGCGGACCTGCAACCAGCGGTGTTCCTGGACCCACTCATAATCGGTATGAATGCCTGTCAAGAGTTTTTGGAAGGCAGCCTCGAAGTCATCGGTCTCGCGGACGAAGATCCAGTTGAGATGGCTCAACTGCCTGGGCGCTTCATCGCCTTTGAGGTCGCGCACCACCAGTGGGATGATCCGTTTGGCATTCTTGACGGCCGTATCGATCTCCTGCCCGCAGACTTTGGAGGCTGCCGAATCGGGACTGATCAGAAAGAGAAAGATGTCTGCTTCTTCAATCCCCTTCTCGATCTCCTTCCACCAATCCACCGTGGGCGGGATGCCTTCCCAATCGATCCAGAAGTCGAGTTCACATTTCTGCAGCTCGGCAGTAAGCCGCTTTGCAAATTGAATATCTTTACGGGAATATGATACAAAGACCTTGGCCATCTAAATCTCCTTGCCCTGGGTTGGTAAGCATCTTTAATAAATAGTATATTTGGATTGAAAAGTCAATTTTAGGATTATTTTCACAATCCCGATTTGCCTACTGATGAAAATAGTCTTTCGACGCCCCCGCATGGGCGGTTCCTGTTATCGAATGGCCGTTCCGCAGGCTTGACCGACTCCCCTTCACTCATAGGGCTGGGGGGATAGGTCATTCACCAGTCCCATTTCTGCATCATTTGACACGTCTCTTTCCGAACATACGCATAACACCCATGCCGCCCGCAACGATAAAGAGAATCATCCCTACAAGAAAAACTGCAATTCCGATGGGGATCAAACTGAAGGACAAGCCGGAAAAATCCGGCTCACTCGATGAGTTCATTGAATTAAAAATGAGCCCGATAAAACCAATCACCCAATACAGAAAGCTGCCAAAGCCGCCCAACATCAAGACGCTCCCGATCCCAGCCAGCAGTTTGGGGAAACACCCGACCGGCTGCAGCTCAGTGTGTGGTTTGACATAACTCCTGGCGTATTCTGGGTTGTACTGAACGGCTTCGTTGTAGTCCTGGGTTGCCCCGGTGCTGTCGCCTTTGGCACGGCGAGCGACCCCGCGGTTGTAATATGCCTCGGCGAAATCGGCGCGCAGCCGGATCGCTTCGGTGTAGCAGCGGATCGCTTCCTCCAGGCTGTTGGCTTCCTGAAATACATAGCCCTTCTCGAACCATTCCTGCGCGCTGAGTTCTTCATGCTTCACCTGGGCCGCTTTGTTGGCAGCAATTTTCTGCTCTGCCACGATCTCCTGTACCGCGCTTGGGACGGGATGCAGCACGGCCTCCAGTGGGACATCCAGAAAGCGCGTGCAGAGGCGTTGCATAGCTTCCTGGAAATAATCTGTGTGGACATTGAGCCCGTTGTAACTTTTGAGCTGTGCCAGCTTACCGGTCAGGGATTTTGAAATCGAGGGGCTGCCAAAGTTAAAGTTCTCCAGAAACAAAGGGATGATGTTTCGCTTTTCATCCATGGCTGTTTCGATCTCACGCCGCAGCCAGTCATCAGGATTGACGCAGCGTTCGAGCGCGGAAGGAGTTAGCAATAACAGAAAATGTGCACGCGCCTTGATATTCCCGATAATGACCTGTTCGAAGTCTCCGCTGTCGATACTCTCGTAATCAAAGAAGGCATCATAATTGTGATACGTCAAATACTGATAAATATTCAACGCCCACGGCAAATTCGTACGGCGGTAGCTGATGAATACCGTCTTCTCGACTTGTCCCATGTGCGGCTCCTCTCGGTTGGTGAGGGGATTATACAGGAAATCATCTGTTCCGTCTCAACGGGTGGAGGCTCATAAGGCTGCGGTTTTGATCGTTGGATTTGAAGAGCTCTTGAAGTGCCGGGGAGGTTTGAGCGCTTTGATTGGGACTGTAACCTAATTGTCAGATACCCTCGTTGTAATCGCCTCTCATCCATTGTATACTGATTGTGGACTATTTCACGAAACGCCTCATGGCACGGACTTTGCGAGAAAAGCAGAAAGGGATTGGAGAAATTATGTTTCGAAAAAGAGTCTGCCAGTTCGGTTTGGCTGCGGGGGTATTGATCATTAGTCAGGTTGCCTGCTCAGTGTTTGGCTTCACAGTTTCACAGGATCAATCCGGACCTCCAGCCGCCGCAGTGACGGCTGAAGGTCCGGGAGCTGACGCTGCTGCGCAGCCCACCGTGAGCGCAAACGCAGAAGGACCTGCAGAACAGGAGGCGGCACCGCCATCCGTGCCAGGTGCTGCGCCGACACCTACGCCCTTCATATACCAGGGCAAGGAGCCCGCCTCAGGGACCGGGGGAGTGTACGGTCGCTTATTATGGAATGGTGAGCCGGTGGAAGGGGTCCAGGTCAAACTATGCGATGAGATCAAGTTCATCGGCGGCTGCAAAGGCGCGGAATATCCCACGGTCACAGATGCCTACGGCGTTTACACCATCCTGAATGTCCCACCCGGCAGCTATGGGCTGACCTATCGCGCCCTGGACGCGGATACCTGGTATTTTGTGACTTCAGGAATATTGAACGCCAAAGATTTTGAGATTACTGCCGGTCAGATGGTAAATGTAGGCGATCATCATACCGTCCGCCTGGATGTCGTGATCCTCAGCCCTACCAAGGATGAACGGTTGAGCATTGCCAGACCGACCATCAGTTGGCAGCCTTACCCATCTGCAGCCTACTACGAGTTGACCTTGCATTCCGACCGCGGCGGTTCACTGATCCACCGCATGGAATTAACCGCTACCAGCTTTACGCTGGACCGCGATCTGCAAACTTGCGACTATTCATTCAATCTCGAAGTGTTCAATGCCCAGGGAATCATGATTGCCGAGAACGATGGCTGGCATCGCTTCAAGGTCGCCGGTCTACCTCAAAGCTGCAAAATGGTAGCCCTGACCCCGGCGGATGGCGCCAGTGTGCCCGCCAATAAGATTACGCTGACCTGGCAGCCGCACGATTGGGCCGCCGTATATAAGATCCACATGGTGGACGCCAGCGATTCCAATAAAAAGATATTGGATTTCGTGGAGACAAATACCACCAGCTATACGGTCACGCAAAATGTGCCTGCCGGACAGTATGAGTGGGTGGTATATGCCTATGACGAGTTTGGAGACGGATTGGGCTTCACTGACCGGTTTACTCTATACGTGACCAACCCATAACGATTGACAGTTTGAAGGCAATGAGGCGGATGAATATCCGCCCTTTTCGGTTTTCACAACCGGGGTTGATATCAGCTGGCTGTGGGTTGCCTGCCATGCTATCGACGCATTTTATCTTGAGTACTGCAGGTGTTCATACTACACCGGCGCTGGCTCCACCATTCTCAGCTTTGTCTTCCGGAATATAGACTTCCGGCACAAAGGTCTGGTCGGTGATGGGCGGCCGGACGTACCCTCTCTCCTCCTGGCGGGGCGGCAGGCTGATTGGCTCGGGCGTAAGGTCTTCGTAACCGATCAGCGTGAGCAGATGATGGATGCAATTGAGCCGAGCGCACATCTTATTATCCGCATTCACCACGTACCAGGGCGCCTGCTTGATATCGGTGTGGGCAAACATCTCGTCTTTGGCTTTGGAATATTCCACCCAGCGAGCGCGGGAGTTCAGGTCCATGGGACTGAGTTTCCAGCGTCTTGTAGGGTCATTGATCCGCTTCTGGAAACGCAATTCCTGCTCCTTATCGCTCACCGAGAACCAATACTTGATCAGGATGATGCCCGAACGCACCAGCATGCGTTCAAACTCCGGCACCGAGCGCAGGAATTCGCTATATTCCTCGTCGCTGCAAAAACCCATTACCCTTTCCACGCCGGCGCGGTTATACCAGCTGCGGTCAAACAGCACCATTTCCCCTCCGGCGGGCAGGTGCGCCACATAGCGTTGAAAATACCACTGGGTCTTTTCCCGCTCGGTCGGAGCCGGCAAGGCCACCACCCGGCAGACGCGCGGGTTCAGGCTCTCGGTGATGCGCTTGATTACACCGCCCTTGCCGGCCGCATCCCGTCCTTCAAAAATGACTATTACCTTCAGGCTCTTATAGCGGATCCACTCCTGCAATTTGATCAATTCCACCTGCAGGCGGGCCAGCTCCTTTTCGTAAGTCTTTTTGTTGATGGGAAATTGCCCCTCGGGCGGCAGGGAGGCGGGAGTATGCTCGGAAGTCAGGGCGAGGCGTACTTCGGCTTCAGCCTGTTTTTCAGAACCGTTCCCGGAATGCTTCTTGTGGCCTTTCTTCTCTTTCTTCGACATTCTTCCTCCAAAGCGATCTTTGACGGTAGGAGCGCTTGATCCGTAGACCATGATGGTTCTTATTTGTTGCGGTGAGGAGATTATAACCTCTCTGCCTTTGGCAACTATCACTCGCTGCACAGAGCAATTTGCACTCGACTCACTTGGATAGGCTTCGCAGGACTCTCTCTTCAGGCGGCTTGCGCCGCAGCCTTTTCGAAAACTAAAGAACCATATAGTAGATCACTGAATCAAAAGTAATAATTTCATCATGGTCGTATACGGATCCCCTTATTTCCTTCCTTTTAAATTCCAAATGGCGTTTTCGACTTCTTTCTGATTTCCGTATCTAATTCCTCCCTTGAGATCGAGATACTTCTGATAGGCAGTGACAGCATTAATATAGTCTTTTCTCGCTTCCAACACAATTGCACAATTGTAGTAGGGTTCTACAAAGTGGGGCTTGATCTTGATGGCTTCAATGTAATCGACAATTGCGCCCTGTAGATCGCCAATGGCGAAGTGAGCATTTCCACGATTGTTGTAAGCCTCGGCAAAATCACGTTTCAGGTTGATAGATTCGGAATAACACCGAATTGCTTCATCAAAGCTTTTACTTTCTGCAAATATATAACCACGTTCAAACCATTCTTGTGCCGAGAGTAGATCTTTCTGGACTGGACTTGCTTCACTTGCCGCCAGCTTTTGTATTTCCGTGATTGCTTTTGTTTCGACGTTTAGAGCAGGAATAGGGATATCGCCAAGCTCTAGACTCAAAAATCTGTTGCGGAGTTTGTCCATTGCTTCGAAGAAATATTCTGAGTAAACTTTCAAGCCGTTGTAAGCATTCAGGCTTACAAGTTTTCCCGTTAGTGCCGCTTTAACCAGAGGACTACCGAAGTCGAAGCTCTCCAACATTAATGGCACGATATTGCGTTTCTCTTCTATTGCGGTCTCAATTTCGCGGCGGAACCAGTCATTGGGTTCATTACATCGTTCCAGTGCCGACGGTGTGAGTATGACTAGAAAGTGTGCGCGTGCCCTAATGTTTTGTAGAATTACTTTTTCAAAACTCCCACTATCAATATTTTGGTAGTCAAAGAAGACATCATACCCATGATGCGTTAAGTCTTGGTAAATCGCTAGCGCCCACGGCACATTTGCACGTCTATAACTGATGAAAATTGTCTTCTCGATGCGCCCCATCGCGGCTCCTTTAGATAACAGCGAGGAGATTATACAGGAAAACAAGGTAAAGACCTGACATGTCTCATGCGCGCCCAGGTTAACCCAGTAGCTTGCGTGGACAAAGACAGGAGTCTGTTAGATATCCGTGAAAAAATGTCAGGTCTGCTTTAAGTTTCTCGATTCCCAAAAGCCTCGTTCAAATCGGTATACAAGGTCTCTGCGGCATAGGCGCGGTCCGCCAGAGGATTGAGGCGTTTCGCCATGCGTTCTGTGATCAATGGAATGGCTTTGCGCCCATAGAAGTGCTTGTAATATAACCGGTTCGCCCCGGCTTCATCCCAGGCCCAATTCAGGTGGGTATAACGCGCGGCGTCCAATGGACGGGTGTAGCCGCGCAGGGTCTTTTCCTGGTGCACGCTTACATAGTGCTCAAAATAGCTCATGACCAGTTCACGCAGGCCTTTATAGACCGGTTCACGGAATCCCAGATTCACGTAATTGGATTTGGCGACTGCGCCCCAACGCCCATCCACCTGGTACAGCGCCAGCACATGATCGTCGTCCATGCCCGGATCCGGCACGATGTCAATGAGCAGCGGCTTGAAATCGATCCGCCATAAGGCTAAAGCTGCCATGAATCCACCATCCAGGCAGTGACATTGTCCGTCCAGCATCACGTTCAGTGGAGAACGGTCGCGCTCCTCCCCAATGTAAGGCATACTATCCAGATATTCTTGAATGGCAAAAGGAGTGTTCAGGCCGAGGAATTTGCCTCGTACGTCAGCGGGTAGGCGCGATTGAAATTCGGTGAGGAATGGCATAGTTGAGTTGATTTTACATGAACGGAACAGACTTCGGAAGTGTTCGCGAATTCGTTTGGTGGCGCTGGTCCCCGGCGTGCTCGGGAAGTCTGCCTTCGTTCTAGCTTCGTAGTACCTTCGTACTTCCTTCGTTGCGGAAAAACTTGCTTTCACTCCCCAATATCCGCGCCCGACCTGTGGATTTTTGGCTCGAATCAATCTGAAAGACGCTGCTCCGGATTGATATCTGGCTTCTCGTTTGGATATAATGGGAAATGCGGTAGCATCTAAACCCTTCTCTTATTGTTAATTGACTTAGAGGTAGCTATGGAACACAAACCGATTCCCTTCTCACAGCGCAGGGCCGATTGGATCTTCGTTGGTTTCTTCCTGATCAATCTTTTTTTCATCACCTATATTGTCGACATCGAACAACTGATCATCCCCGATCCGACTCATTTTCAGCAGCCGGTTTGGCCGCCAGCCTCTATGGTCAAGCTGGTTCACTCATACGGCAGTTCTCTTGATCCGCTGCTGATGGCGCGCCCACAATGGTGGAAGATGACCATCTGGATCGATGTGCTTTTCTATGGCCCCTTTTATATATTTGCGATCTATGCCTTCATCAAAGGCAGGGACTGGATTCGCATCCCGGCTGTTTTTTATTCAGGGATGATGTTTGCGGGGGTGTTTATCATCCTGGGAGAAGAAGTTGCCGGCCCGCATGCAACTCCTCATTTGCCGCTGGTATTGGGATTAAACCTTCCCTGGTTATTGATGCCGGTCTTTCTCACGCTGCGATTGCGCAGGGAGCATCCCTTTGCAGGCGAGGAGACGCAAATTTCGACCCAGGTGCTCGATGCAGCCCAGATGATCAATGGCTGATCGCCTTGATTTTGCGCATCGTTACGGCAGTTGGGCAGCGGTCGCAGGCGCATCGGAGGGGATCGGTGCGGCGTATGCAGAAGGGTTGGCTGCCCGCGGATTAAACCTGGTTCTGATCGCACGGCGTTCCGAATTGTTGCACTCTCTGGCCTCGAGGCTATCTCAACAACATAACATCGAGACCAAGACCATGGTGTTAGATTTGTCTGCTCACGACGCCGCGGAGCAGGTCTTTCGTGATACCAAAGATCTGGAGATCGGCTTATTGGTTTACAATGCCGCTTTTTCTGCCATCGGTCCTTTTCTTGAGAGCTCTTTTGAGGATCACTTGAAAGAGATCCATACCAATGCCTTGACGCCATTGAAGTTGATCCATCTTTTAGCTCAACCAATGCTTGCTCGCGAGTGCGGCGGGATCCTGTTGATGTCCTCCTTAAGCGCATTTCAAGGCTCGGCTTATATCTCAACCTACGCCGCGACCAAGGCGTTCAACATCGTCCTGGCAGAGGGCTTGTGGGAGGAATGGCGCGAGCGGGGAGTGGATGTGCTGGTCTGCATTTCGGGCGCGGTCAAGACGCCGAACTACGTTGCCAGCGACCCCGAACCGACAGGCGGCTTCGGCGATCTGACGATGAGCCCCGATCAAGTTGTGCGTGAAGCCTTGGATGCCCTGGGGAAAATGCCTTATGTCATCCCTGGGCGTATGAACCGCTTTTCCAGTTTTGTGCTGCGACATCTGCTTCCACGCAAAGTAGCGGTCAAATTTATGGGCAGGATTTTGAGAAGGATGTATGTGGAATGAGAAGGAGAACTCTCTTTTTGAGCTGCCCTCGCGCTGACCGGAGGGGGCGTACGGTGCCCTGCGGAGAGACTGATCCTGAGCCTGACGAAGGACTTCCGTCTCGCAGTCGACTGCGCAGTGTCCCCGTGGGAAGCGTCCGGCGGCGTAGGCGAGTTTGGCACCGGAAACTAGCTTAGCGTCGCTGGAAAGCCGAAGAGAGCCGGCAGGGACGGATCAATAAAACTCATGATTTCAGATAGTTTATTTCTCTCGATGGTTAACACGACCAGTCCAAAGGGTTGATAGTCATTTTTCTCCGCGCGCTGGTAGATGGCGAAGGCAGGCGAGCCATTTGCACGGGTTGGGAGAAGCCTCCAGCGATCCGCAGCTTTGCCTGGGAACATACCGTCATCCGCAAAGATGGTGGCGGCTGTGAAAATCTGGATCGCCTTGCGGCCCTGGTACCAGGACGGAGAGGGTGGCATGGCGAAGGCGGCATCCTGCTTCAGTAATGCAACCAGACCATTCACATCTGCGCTTTCCCAGGCTTGTACAAAATGATCGAGAAGCCACCGGGTTCTTTCATCCGTTGCTGACAGGGTAGTAGCCTCCATCTTTTCATGACGATAGCGTTGTGACAAAGTCGTCCGGGCGCGATGCAGAGCGCTGTTCACGGATGAAACGGTCAGCTCCAGTACGTCTGCTGTTTCAATGGCAGAAAAGTCGAGGACATCTCGCAGGATCAAAACGGCGCGTTGCCGCGGCGGCAAGACTTGTAGTGCCGTCAGAAAAGAAAGCGAAACGCTTTCCGAGTCGGTGTAACGTGCTTCGGGGTTGATTGCAGCTGAATCGCTGAGCCATTCGTCGGGAAAAGGCTCCAGCCAGGTCATCTCTGGCGCGGGAGGTGTGATCCCGGCCCGCGGGTCGGCGCGCGGAAGGCTGGCATTAGGAAGAAGTCGTCGGCTGCGTTGTTGATCGAGGAAATCCAGGCAGGCGTTCGTGGCGATTTTATACAGCCAGGATCGAAAGGAGGCGCGACCCTCATAAGTGTCCAATCGTCTCCAGGCGCGCAAAAATGTCTCTTGTACCAGGTCTTCGGCATCATGTAACGAGCCGAGGATGCGATAGCAATGCACCTGCAGCTCACGCCGGTAAGGCTCGGTCAATTCGCTGAATCGTCCAGCATCTCCATTCCGGGCAGCGGCCAGAAGTCTTTCTGTCTCCAGTTCTTGATCCTGGGTTTCTGACATGGGGCACATCTCCAGTCGAGTGTTTGACATCATTATGACGGTTTATTGTACTTAATCTGTGCGGTAATAAACGTTGAGGTTTGGGCCGACCGCACAGTTTTGACTTGATTTCCCGTCTAATAGGGTAGATCAATTAAAGGAGATCATAAAATGAACTATATAACCGTAGTACGAGCAAAACTTAAAGGCAGTCCCAAAGAAGCGCAAATGGCGCATGATGCAACCGTCGAAAAGCTTTCCGCCATGACCCGGCCGATGGGGGCGATCGGGCACAAGCCACATCTGAACCCTCAGGATCCCACGCAATTCCTGGCGATCGATACGTGGAACAATCTGGAAGGCTTGCAGAAATTCATGAACGACCCGCAAGTGATGGCGGCATTTGGAAATCTCTTCGATGGGATGCCAGATATCAGCGTCTGGCAAGAGTCAGACTGGGCTTCGTTCTAAACACAAGCCTTTCCTGCTGGACCCAGGTGGGTGCTAAAATGGGACTCCGGGATGCTTCACAGCATCCCGGAGTCCCGATTATGTCAAAGCCCTATGCCATTCCTTTGAATGAAATTCGCCGCGAGCAGGTGGTCGTCAACTCGCGTTTCATTGCCACGCTGGCGCCTGCCTTCAGCATTGACGAAGCGCGGGCATTCGTTGCGCGGATCAGGAAGGAATTTGCGGACGCCAGTCACAATGTTCCTGCGTACATTATTGGCGGAGGGAATACCGTCACCGAATATTTCTCCGATGACGGCGAACCTTCGGGAACAGCGGGCAGGCCTGTCCTGGCGGTTTTG
>DATGYJ010000118.1:0-22389 GCA_035298105.1 Anaerolineales bacterium
ATCTACACTCAAGATTGGATTTTAGCCGATAAAATCGTTTAAGAGTTTCTTTCGGCAACCGGCAACGACTTACTTTGTGTAAAACTTTCATTAGTATATTGAGACTCATCTTGTCCGCTAAATTCCTTTTGGCTATAATCAGCCCGCCGTGTAAACTCAGAGGATTTTTTGGAGGCTTTGTGACAAATCAATTTTATGTAGCCGTGATTGGCGCGGGTCCGGCGGGGTTATTTGGGGCGCGTGAACTTGCCAATCATGGCGCGCGGGTGGTTTTATTTAACCGCGATATCAAACAAGGCGGGCTTGCGGAATACGGAATTTATCCCAATAAGTACACGATGAAGAGCGGTTTACGCAAGCAGTTCCGGCAGGTACTTGATTTGCCCAACCTCGACTATTATGGCAACATCACCGTCGGCGCTCAGGGTGATCTCACACTGGATGATTTGCGCGCGCTGGGCTTTCAGGCTATTCTGGTTACAGCCGGTGCGCAGGGTACCAAATGGCTTGGATTGCCGGGTGAAGATCTGCAGGGCGTCTATCATGCAAAAGATGTGGTCTATTACTACAATCATCTGCCGCCTTTCAGCCAAAAAACATTCCGCTTCGGAAAACGCTGCGCAGTTATTGGGGCCGGGAATGTAATGCTCGATATCACACATTTTCTCGCCCGTGAGAAAAAGGTGGATGAGGTGATTGCGGTGGTGCGGCGTGGTCCCGCAGAGATCAAGTTCGAAAAGAAGGAAATGGAATATGTGATCGCCAACCTGGATCTGGCCGAGTTGGATGCTGAGATCAAGCGGGTTACTCCGATCATGCAGGCGGTTCATCAGGACCCGGAAGCCGCTCGCGCTACGATCCTGCAGGCTCTTCCGAAAGCCTTACCGAAGGTCTCCGATACCTGTTTTCGCTTCGAATTTCTGGCTTCTCCCGTCCGGATGATCGGAGATGAAGAGGGCAAATTGAAGCAAGTGGAACTCGAAGACAACATCCTTGTGGAAGTGAACGGTGACACCAAAGCCAAAGGGACCGGAAACAGGCGCTGCCTGGATGTGGAAACGGTCATCTTCGCCATTGGCGACAAAGTAGATGAGTCCTTCGGACTGCCCGTCGAGTGGAATGAGTTTGTGAAGGATCAAAACCCACGTTTTCCGATCGATGGCATTTCGTATGAATCTCCCTTTGAAGATATTTTTGTCGGGGGCTGGTCTCGCCAGGCGAGTACCGGTCTGGTAGGCTACGCCCGTAAAGACGGCACGAACGCCTCGAAAGCGGTCTGGCAATACCTGCAAACCAAGCAGCCAATTGAGCCAAACCTGAAAGCTTTGGCCGAGAAAATTAAGGGCCTGAATAAGCCGGTTGTTATGAAAGAAGACATCAAAAAACTGGAAGCCATCGAGCTTGCCGAGGCGCAAAAGCGAGGCATGGAAGAATTCAAGTTCGATAACAATGACGATATGCTGGAAGCCATGGGCTTGACAGTCAAAGTGTAAAGCTTGTTATGAAACTTTCTGAACTTGAATTCCGTGCCATGGACTCATGGTGGCGCAGGTGGGGTCAGGCGCACTTTGAGTTGCCGTTATTTCAGCGGATGGGTCTAAGCATCCAGGCTAAAGACATCCTCGAAATCGGGTGTGGAAATGGTCATGGCGCATACCTGTTGAATCAGAGAGCGCCGCGCACTTATGTGGGCCTGGACTTGATGGAAGAGCAGATCGAGAAAGCCTGCCAGCGATACCCACGCTATCAATTTCTGGTGCAGGATGCCACCGACTTAAGTCAATTTGACAGTGCCAGCAAGGACGTAGTGATCATCTTTGGCGTTCTGCATCACATCCCTGAATGGCGCAAGGTCATTGATGAGATCCGGCGTGTGCTGAGACCTTCTGGCAGTTTCTTCGTCGAAGAGCCGCGCGGTATGGACCTCAAACTGTTCGATTTCTTCTTCCGCTGGGGCCATCCGGATTCGGATTTTGGCATCAACCGAATGGAAGAATATTTGAAATCCGGCGGCTTTACCATCCGCCATAAGCAATGGACGCCGTTGATGACGATGGTGCATGCACAACCTATTTCTCAGGCCTAACCTGTTCTCCCGCAGGTGTTGTATTTTTACAAATTATTCCGACGTAAAGATCTTCGCGCTGACCGAAACTCCCTGGCACCGCCCGCCAGGGCAGGTGTGCGCCTGCGCTTAGCCGCGCAGCGGCACACTTGCCCCGGGCGCAAGTGCCGGGGAGTGCAGGTGAGGGGGCGGAGGGTGCCCTGCGGAGCGAGTGTAGGCCGAGCGCAGTCGAAGCGGGGTGAGCGGAATTCAACGGCACGCTACGCTCTCAATCCGTGTGATATTTGAAAGCGACTGATACGAAGCTACCTCATCCGGCTTGCCAAACAGGCCATTGCCCGGATAATAGGTCACAGAATAGCAGGAATTGACCTGTGCTTTTTCATACGTCGCCTTCGTGACGTCCAGATCATAGAACGTCGAGCCTGCTTGTGTCTCTAGGACGTAATGGGTACAGGTATCGCCATTGTTGCAGTTCGCTACTGCGACCCGTTTGTCGTTGAGGTGGGTGGCAATGGTCTGTGAGCCGCCGGTCAGTGAGCGGAAAGCTACGAAAGCTAAAGCAATTCCTACAATGATCAGCAAAACACCCGAACAGCCTCTTGCCACTCGCAATAGGGGTTTCTCTTTGCGCCGAAAAATCCCAGTTCCTATGCCGCTGATCCCCAGAATAGAAAGAACCACGACGATCACAAAAGACCAAATGAAGACCTGGAATGGACTGGCTGAATAAATGACAGGATCCATAGTTTCACCTCTAATGAAAGAATTTGAGAAATTATAAAGAGATTACTTTACCCTTCAACGCCCATTGGTCATCCCGGCGGATCAAAAGGTCAGACGTGTGTCTCCAAACCTGCCGCGTGCCACACTGACGGCTTAGTCCGTGGCAGGGCAGACTGCACTCTCGATCCGGGTGATATTGGGAAGCAACACCTCCGGATTGCTATTCTCAACAGATAAATGGTTACCCGGGTAATACGTCACAGCATAGCAGGCATGGATTTTCATTTTTTTATAGGCAGGCTCAGGTATTGCCAGCTTATAGAGCTGGGAGTCGGATTGCATCTCCAGGATGTACTGGACACAGGCCTGAGCGTTGCCACAGTTTTGTGTAACCATCTGTTTGTCATTTAAGCGAACCGTTACGGTTCGTGAGCCCCCAAGGACCAACTGCAACCAAACAAAAGCATATGCCATTCCGACCACGAACAGAAAAATTGCTGCCGCTCCCCTAATAATTGGGGATCTTCGGAAGCTCCACCAGAGGCCGCCTCTCTGGTAAGAATATATCGCAGCATACCCTGCCCAACTCGAAAGGATCAAGCTCACTACGGCAACCCAAAATGCTATTTGCAAGAGACTGGGACTGGCTGAATAAATGACAGGATTGATAGTTCACCTCCAATAAAAGAATTGGGGAAATTATAAGGAATTCGCCTGCTACTTCAATGCCCGTTGGTCTCCCCAATCCTAACAGACAAGAAATCAGAGGTTTAGTGCTCAGCACGGGGAACAGTATTCCAAGTGAGATCGTTTCAAATCTGTAACTGACAATGGATAGCATTTACGGCGATGTATCGGGGTCATCGCGTATAATCTATTCATAACAGAACATATTCATCGCAGAAAGCGGGTCAACATGAAAACTCTCTTCAGGGCCCTTATTGTTCCAGCGGTATGCTTCGCGTTAATTGCATGTACACAATCGACGGAGATACCGTTATCCCCTGTTCCATCTCTAACGGGGACACTGACGCCAACTATCACTCCCAGCCAAACGGCGGCTCCCACGGTTGCGACCACTCCAACACCGACCTATATTATCCCCACTCGCCTCCCCACCATCGATCCAGAGTCGGTGCCCGGACTATTGAGCAAGGCTTTTTCCCTTCAGAGATTCACGGGCTTGAGCGGATATAACGTACAGCAGATCACCGGCTGGGAATATGGCTTTGGAGGAGTGTCTGGTCCCTACCCGAGATATTCGGGATATTACTGGCTGGATGCAAGCCATCTGCTTTTATACCCTCGCCTTGGCGAGCAGGTAAACGGTTTTTCAGGGTTCTGGGAAGATTTGGCTTATCAACCCGCTGTCATCAACCTGGAGAATGGCTATGTATGGCTCCCAGACAAAGGCAACGTGTATTGGTCCTCGGAACTCGGCCTGCTCATTGAAGCCAGGCTCAAAACATCCTCCGCGGGAGACCAAAGAGAAGCAGTGGATATCTATACCCTCGATGGTCAGAGAACCGCTTTGTACTGGGGCAAATTAACCGGTGTGTCCCCCAGCCGGACAAAAATCCTTATGGGCAATAGGTGGATTGACTTGAAAAGTGGAAAAACGGTTGCTTTCGAATGGGATAAAGACTTCGATAAGGATATTGATATCTATTTTCCGCGACCTCTCTGGTCATCTGATGAGACGCAAGTATATACCTGCTGTTACAAATATGGGAATGCGGGCACCGGAGAAAGTTTTACTTTTCTCCCTGATGAGGTGTCACTGGATGGACAAAAAATCGACGACATACTATACCACGCCTACGGCCAGTGGGTATTGAACGATTCGCAGCTCCTCATCCAGTTTGATTGGTTCAATAGTATTCCTTTGGATTTTATTCCCTTATTTGACATCAAAGCCCGAACTCTTCATAACCTGAATACTCTGACTGGCATTCCCACGTACGATGATGGCATTCCAAACTGCCCGATGGCATTTGCCTCACCTGACGGAAAATCGATCTGGGCGAAATGTTACAGTGGAGGTTACCTGGTTGATCTAACTACGTTCACGTCCGTCGAATTTCCGATGAGTAACTCGTATGATTATCCCACTTGGTCCGCCAATAGCCAATTTGCGTGGATGGAGACGGAGCCACGGCAACTCCTTTCTGTTTCAAGCAAAACGTTGAGTCCTCTGCCTGTTAATCCATTACTCAATTCTGAACCTTTGTGGCATCCCACCGATAATATTCTTGCTTATTTATCCGAAGAGGGGCGAAAGCTAGAGCTCCTGAACGCGCAGACCATGTCTCCCCGGGAAGTAGAATTGCCCACCGTTTTTCAATCTCTAGCGTGGAGTCCAGGGGCTGATTCCATTGCCTTGTTAGCCAAAGATGGGAGCCTGTGGCGGCTCGACTATCCGAGATTGAAGAATTTAGAACAGCTAGCGCTATCTTCCCCCGAAGGAAGGGATATCAACTGGTCACCGGATGGCAATTCCATCGCTTTCATCAGTGGTTCAGATATTTACATCGTTGATGTCACAAAGTGAAATGGACGCTTAGATTACACGCCGCTCTCTTAAGCTTGCGACTTGCTCTGCAGAATAACCAAGCAATTCCTTCAATATTTCCTCTGTATGCTCCCCCAACCTTGGAGGTGGAAGCTTATACTCCACAGGCGTATCACCAAATTTCAGGGGTGAGCCAACCAATCTCAAGTCTCCAATCTCAGAATGTTCCATATGAATCAGCATTTCCCGTGTTTCCACCTGTGGCATAGCGAAAACTTCATCTAAGGTATTGATTGGTCCACACGGAATACCTGCAATTTCAAGCACAGACAACCATTCACTGGCGGTCCGTTCCACAAATGCCAGTTTGAGTAAGGCGATCAGTTCGTCACGGTTTTCGACGCGGCTGGCGTTGGTAGCAAAGCGCAGGTCATTTACGAATCCCGAATTACCAATTACTTCGCACAGCTTCTGAAACTGCTTGTCATTCCCTACCGCAACCACAAACCAGGCGTCGCTGGCCTGGAAGCTCTGATAAGGGACAATGTTGGCATGAGCATTCCCATAGCGCTTCGGCAAATCTCCTGAGACCAAATAACTGCTGGCTACATTTGCCAGCATTCCCAGCTGCGAATCAAACAAGGAAATATCAAGATGCTGCCCTTTCCCGGTTTGCGCACGCGCCTGTAATGCAGCCAGGATGGCGATCACGGCATTCTGCCCGGCAAAGAGATCGGCAACCGCCACACCGACCTTCATCGCTTCCCCATCTGGTTCACCGGTAATGCTCATCAGTCCGCCCATGGCCTGGATCATGAAGTCATAACCGGGTCGGTCACGCAGCGGTCCAGTTTGCCCAAATCCTGTGATCGAGCAATAGATGAGCTTTGGATTGATCGCAGAAATAGCTTCAAAGTCCAGAGAGAAACGAGCCAGTGCGCCGGGGCGGAAGTTTTCGACCAAGACATCGGATTGTTTTACAAGTTCATGGAGTATCGCACGCCCTTCTTCCGTTTTGAAATCGACGACGACACTGCGCTTATTGCGATTGACACACAGATAATAGGCGCTTTCGCCGCCCACAAAAGGTGGACCCCAGGCGCGCGTCTCATCGCCTGCAGATAATTCTATTTTGATTACATCCGCGCCGAGATCACCGAGAACCATCGTACAATAAGGTCCAGCCAGCACGCGGCTCAGATCAAGCACACGGATTCCATCCAAGGGTTGCATAGGTTCTCCTTATGAAACGCGACTTATATTTTAGCAAACCGCTTATGAACGCGGCGGGATCGTTGGGGTTTGCTCCAGACCTGCGAGACTTTGAAAATATGGGGGGTCTTGAGCTTGGCGCATTTGTGACCAATCCGTTCTCACTACGCCCACGACTGCCTGCCGCCAAACCGGAGCTGATCGAATATCCTGGCGGTTTCCTGCTCCATACCGGCTTGCCAAATCCCGGCTTCAATGCAGCGATCAAGAAATACGCCTCACGCTGGGACAAATCCGATCTGCCGATCATCGTTCATCTGATGGCAGATCGACCCGAAGAGACGCAGCACATGGTCCAGATGTTGGAAATGCAGGAGAATGTGATGGCAGTGGAGCTGGGCTTCGCGCCGTTACTTGCCGGTGATATTCTGCTGCTCACCCTCGAAATGGCTTTAGGGGAATTACCCTTGATTTTTTCCCTGCCGATCGAGCAGGTGCTGAGTTTAGGGCCTCGCTTGATCCAGGAAGGCGCTCAGGCGATTAGTATCTCTGCACCTCGGGGAGCACTGCCCCTACCCCCTCCTCCTTCTCTCCTTCCCACTCCTGAAGCTGGAAATGGAAAGCTCATTACCGGTCGTTTATATGGTCCATCTCTTTTTCCGCGGACCCTTGAAACTGTTTATTCTGCCGCGAAAGTGGGGTTACCGATCATCGGCGCAGGCGGAGTCTGGTCAAAAGAAAACGTCGACGCAATGTTATCGGCCGGCGCACTGGCAGTGCAGGCAGATGCGGCACTGTGGAATCCAAGCGCTATCTTTTCGGTTCCAGCACCATAACAGGGATATGCCGGTGCGCGGCGCGTAGTTTATATTTCTCATATCCGGCATAATAGGAAACGGCCAGCCGCCAGTATTTGTCATACTCAGCGCCACTCATTTCGCGCGCGATATATTTTCCCTTTTTTCCTTTTAATTCCACCTCACATTCAGGGTGGGCTTTCAGGTTGTAATACCAGGCGGGGTTATGCCTGCGGCCAAAGCTGCTCGCGATCAGAGCGATCTTTTCGCCATCCAATAATGCAACCAGCGGCATTGTCCGCAGTTGATTCGTCTTCGCTCCGATCGTTGTCAGTTGTATGATGTTCCAGCCAAGAATTTCGGTGATCGTGTATTTCCCTCTGGTGAGTTTCCATACGGCATTATCGATTCGATGAAGCCTGGGCGCAAAAAACCTACTGACAGACCGCAGCATGACGAAGCGATGAAGAAACCTTTGGAAAGCGTTGGGGCTCCTATTCACTTTTCCAGCCAGATCGTCACAGGGCCGTCGTTATGGATTTCCACCAGCATATGTGCGCCGAAGCGACCGGTCTGGGTGGGGACACCCTGCCCACGTAACAATTCGACAAACCGATTTACCAACGGCTCGGCCAGCTCAGGCAGCGCCGCATCTGTGAAGGAAGGCCGGCGTCCTTTCCGTGAATCAGCATAGAGCGTGAATTGCGAAACGACAATCGCTTCGCCTTTGACATCCAGCACCGAGAGATTCGTCTTGCCCTGCTCGTCTTCGAAGATGCGCAGATTGGCAACCTTCTCTGCCAGAAACCTGACCTGCTCCTCCCCATCGCCGTGACCAATACCCAATAAAATAACAAGGCCTTTCCCGATTTGGGAAATGACCTTGTTCTCGACAGTCACACTGGCGCTGGATACTCGCTGGATCAGTACTCGCATGGGGAGATGTAATCAGTAAACAAGTATACACGTAGACATGGCTGCTTGTTTACCTGTGTACGTGTCTACCTGTATACCCTCACGGCAACTGCATCGCCTCGCGTACTTCTTCGATCGTCTTCTCTGCGATGACACAGGCACGCTTTGCGCCATCATTCAATACATCCTGAACATAACCAGGCTTGGAGGCGAACTCTGCCCGTTTGGCACGGAACGGCTCAAGATGGGCGTTCAGGTTCTTGGCAAGCAGCTTCTTGCAGTCCACACAACCGATGCCGGCCCGGCGGCATTCGACGTTGACCATCTCCACATCTGTTTGTGGAGAAAAGATTTTGTGCATGGTATACACATTGCACACATCCGGGTTGCCAGGATCAGTGCGTCTGATCCGAGCCGGGTCGGTGACCATTTCTCTCACCCGGGCAGTGGTCTCTTCAGGTGTGGAAGCAAGCTCAATGTGATTGTTCAAGCTCTTGCTCATCTTTTCCTTGCCGTCGATACCCAGCACCTTCTTGATCTCGGTATGTTTAACCTGCGGCTCGATCAATACCTTTGTGTTATAGTGGTAATTGAACGAGCGCACGATCTCGCGCGCAAATTCAAGATGCGGAGCCTGGTCAATCCCGACCGGCACAACATCCGTTTTATAAAGCACAATATCGGCGGTCATCAAAACGGGATAACCCAGCAAGCCATAGTTCACGTTCTCAGGCTGCTGGCGCACCTTGTCTTTAAAGGTTGGCAGATCGGTCAATTTGCCTATGGGCGTCACCATCGAAAGATAAGTGTGCAGTTCCATGACCTGCGGAACGTGGGACTGCACAAATACGATCGCCTCTTCCGGGCGGATACCTGCAGCCAGCCAATCCAGCACCATTTCAGTCGTATTCTGTTTTAATTCCTGAGTGGTCTCTACGGTCGTCAGGGCATGGACATCTACCACACAATAAACACACTCATAGTCAGCCTGCAATGCGACATAGTTCTGGATCGCACCCAGGTAGTTCCCCAAATGTTGTCGACCTGTCGGTCGAGCCCCCGAAAACACCCGTCCTTTTTTGGACATCAATCTGCCTCCATGAATTTACTCACCAACCACCTTCCTCACCAGCCCCAATACTTCTCCCGGCTCGGCGTGGCGATGGGTCGTTATCTTCGAATACAACAACTGTCCATTCACAGTCACCTCAAACTTGCCGCCATCTGATGGAATGAGTACAAGAGATTCGATCAGATGCTCATAATTCTTAAGCAATTCTTCTGCCAGGCTCACGGCCCGACCTGTGTAGTGTCAGACCGCACAATAAAGGATTTCGATCTTCAACATTGTGGCTCCTACGATTTGGGCTGCAGAACTGCCCGTAGGGCGTGCTTCTGCGGTTTTAGACAGCACCACAGGGCAAATGAGCTGTCCGACTCCCAAAATAGTGTTTCAGAAATTATATCATCGGCTCTGCGGCAATTCCCTGAGGAAAGCCGCCACCGCCGCATCTGCGGGATGTGCTTTGATCTTTCGTAACTCTCCCACCTGACGCAGCATCCCATCTATCAGGACCGCAATGCGATGGCTCAATTGCGCGGCCTCATTCAAATTATGCGTGACAAAGACCGCAGTGCGATGATTCTGCTCCAATATCCCCGATAAATCGTCCAGTAATCTGGCATGCGTTGGTGGATCGAGTGCGGCGAATGGTTCATCCAGCAGAAGTAATTCGGGCTCCAGCACAAACGCCCTCGCCAGGCTCACTCTCTGTGCTTCTCCCCCAGATAACTGGCTTGCCCGTCGTTTCGATAAGGGCTCGACCCCTAGCTGTGTCATCCATTTCTCTGAGCGCGCCTTGATCTCTTCTTTCGGCGTGCCACGAAACTTCAAACCCAGCCCGATGTTCTGTTCAACGGTCATATCCATTAACAAGGGTGCCTGAAAGACGAATGAGATCTTTCTGCGATATTCAAGCTCATCCCACTGCTTTAAGGACTTGCCAGCATACTCAATATCCCCGCGCGCTGGCTTGAGAAGGTGCGCCAGCGCCAGCAGCAAAGTACTCTTCCCGGCACCATTGGGACCCACGACTGCCAGCGTTTCACCACGCTGAATATCGAGCGAATCCACGTTCAGCGCATCACGCCCATTCCTTTGAATAACTAAACCGCGAATTTGAATCATCGTGGGTTCCGTGGGGCGGATTTCCAATCCGTCTTACGACCCTTTTGCTGAATGGACGTTAGAGCGAGATTGATCAAATAGGTGAGAACCAGCAGAAGCGTGGAAAGAGCGAGCGCCTGTCCAAACTCGCCTTTGCTTGTTTCCAGGACAATCGCCGTTGTCAGGACGCGTGTCTGCCCTCGGATGTTTCCACCCACCATCATCGACGCACCGACCTCTGAGATCACCGAACCAAATCCGGCCATGAGTGCGGCCAGGAGCGGCAAACGTGCTTCCCGCCACAGATACCACACCATTTGATCGCGTGAGGCCCCAAGACCCAATAACTGCTGTTGCAAACGTGGATCCAAAGCTTCGAGCGCCGCGGCAGTTAGCCCTGTAACAACGGGCGCGGCAATGATCGTCTGTGCAATGATGATCGCAATGGGCGTATAGATTAAACGAAAGCTCCCCAACGGACCGCTGCGCCAGAGCATAATGGCAACTACCAGTCCGACAACGACCGGCGGTAACGCCATTCCCGTATTGATAATACTTAGGATGAAGGAACGGCCACGAAAATTTCCCAGTGCAAGCCAGGTGCCCAAGGGCAAGCCGATCAACAGACTGATGATCGTGGCAATCGCAGAGACCTGTATGGAAAGAATGGTGATTTGAAGAATTTCAGTCATGAGGTGGGATAAGTATACAGGTACACAAGTAAAAAAGTAAACATGTGTGCACCTGTGTACTTGTGTACTTGTCTACTTGTGTACCTGTCTACTTTCTTACGGCACCCCTAACTCAGCATCCGTCTTGTTCGCATCAGGAAAGAATAAAGGCTGGCCATATTTCTCTACGCCAAATTTGGCAATCACATCCTGACCTTCAGGCGAGGTAATGAAATCTGCAAACGCTTTTGCGGCTTGAAAATTTACCTTCGGCCATTTTTCGGGATTGACTGTGATCACGTGATAAACATTCAGCAAGAACGGATCGCCTTCGACGAGGATTTCCAGATCTACATTGGATTTGTACGCAAGGAACGTGCCTCGATCTGTGAGTGCGTATCCACCTTTCTCGGAAGCAACGGAAAGTGTCGCACCCTGCCCCTGGCCTGTTTCGAGATACCAATCTTCGCCAGTGCCCTTTGGATCAAGCCCGGCATTCTTCCAGAGAGCCAGCTCTTTGACATGCGTCCCTGAATCGTCGCCACGTGAGACAAAGATCACGTGTGCCGCGAAAATCTTCTCGAATGCCTGCACTGGATTCTCGTCTCGAATCCCTGCCGGGTCAGAGGCTGGTCCCACAATCACAAAATCATTGTGCATCACGAGGCGGCGGTCGATGCCAAAACCTTTGGCGACAAAATCTTTTTCCGCGGCTGGCGAGTGGAGCAGGATCACATCGGCATTCCCCTGCTCGCCCAGCTTCAAGGCCTGTCCTGAACCCACTGCAACAAGTTGGACCTTATACCCTGTCTTCTCGGTAAAGGCGGGCAGGAGCACATCCAGCAAGCCGGAGTCTTGTGTGGAGGTCGTAGAGACGAGCAACAGATCTTTGTTTTGTTTTGAAGCCGTATTGCATGAGGTTAAGAAAATTGCGATCAACCATAAAGTTGAAAAGAGTTGTTTCAAACCTTTCACTCCGATGGACAAAAATGGGGCGACTTCGCTTGCGAGCCGCCCCTTCCATCGGGTCGATTATAAGCCCAAGTCCGTATCGGTCTTATCGGCATCGGGGAAGAACAACGACTGACCAAACTTATCAGCCCCAAATTTACCGATCACTTCCTGAGTGAAAGGTTCTCTCATAAAGTTCAAAAACGCCATGGCGCCGTCATAATTGACCTTCGGCCATTTCTCAGGATTGACCGTAATGACATGATAGATATTGAGCAGGGTTTTGTTACCTTCCACCAGGATGTCGAGTTGCAGTTTATCCTTGTTGGCGAGATAGGTGGCGCGGTCCGTCAGGGTATAGGCTCCTTTTTCAGAGGCAATGGTCAAAGAGGCACCCATCCCTTGACCCGTTTCGATATACCAGGCAGGTTTTGCCGTGGCCGGGTCAACATCGGTTTTCGCCCAGATCCCAAGCTCCTTGGTGCTGGTACCCGATTTATCCGCCCGCGCCACAAAAGGAGCTTCAGCCGCTGCAATCGCCTTGAATGCCTCTGCCGAACCCAGGCTTTTGATCTTGGCCGGGTCAGCCGCGGGACCGACAATGATAAAGTCGTTGTGCATGATCAGAGAGCGATCCTTGCCCCAGCCATCGCTCATAAAAGTGACCTCGGCCGTTGGCGAATGGACCAGTAAAACATCGGCGTTGCCCTCCTGCCCCATTTGCATCGCCTGACCGGAACCCACTGCAACCGTCTGGACCTTGTAGCTCGACTCTTTTTCGAAGAGCGGGATCAGCACGTCAAGGAGGCCCGAATCCTGAGTGGATGTGGTAGTTGCCAGGATTAAATCTGGATGGGTAGCTGTAGGCGGTTTGGTTGGTGCTGGGGAGACAGGCACGCAGGCGCCAATCGACAAAGCAAATGCAATCAGCAAGCTGAAGAATGAAGAGAAACGGAATTTCACAATTGTCTCCTAAAGAGGGATTTGCTCACCACTGTGGCTGGAGTTGTAGCCAGTCAGCACATTGAGTTCGGTGCGGAAGGTCCCCGTTTGTAAATAATCAAGGATTGGGAAGAGAGACTTTTCATTCTCACGCGGCAGGACCAGGTCATACCGTTCTTCAAACAGGGGAATGAAATCGAGCCCATGCTGGTGTGCCGCGGCTTGCAGGCCCAAGGCGACATCCGCTTTGCCTCGTTCAATCAGGGAAGCAGCCTCACTGTGTGTTTTCACCACCCGCTCATAGCCATTGATTTTTTCGATTGGGATTTTGAGTTTGCGCAATTCAGTGTCAAACCACAGGCGAGTGCCTGAGCCTGGATTGCGATTCACAATACGGACATCCGACCGCGCGATATCAAAGACTTTTTTGATACCCTTCGGGTTTCCCTGTGCCAACATCAGCCCCTGCGTGCGATAAGCCAGCGTCACAATTTCCACCGCGCGGTCGGGGAATAGATGGCGGACAAATGGGGTGTTGTATTCGCCCGTTTCATCCAAAAGATGTGCACCTGAGATCTGGCAAAGTCCCTGGCGCAGATTGACCAGCCCATCCAGGGAGCCGACCGGCAAATTGAGCAGAAGGACATACTTCTCCAGGTGCTCCGCGATCCCTTCCATCGCCAAATCATGGCTGCCCGAAAAAATCAGGGCCGGCTTTTCCGTTTTCGGAAGGATCATCTCCTGGAGCAAAAGGGCGTCTGCTTTGGCGCGGTAATATTTTTCGGTCACTCTGCCTGCCTTGCGGATTTCGCTCACTTCAACGAGATCCGCAGATTCAAGCGCCAGGATGTGGTGACGGATCCATGCCGGGGACTGCTTCATCGTTCCGGCGAGCTGCGTGAGTGTGGCAGGGGAGCCCATCAGGAGTCTCAAGATCTCCATGCGGTGGGAATCCGTCAGGAGCTTGATATTCTCGAACGAATGCAGGGCTTCTACTTTTTTCATCACGATTAAGTATTTCCTTAATCGTGAGTCTAAAGCGTAACCAGGGGAATGTCAAGGCAGATCTGGCAGGAACCCCCTTCAAAATCATGAGCATTTCATGATGCATGGCATGTTAAGGATGGACACGAAGCCCTTTCGAGGCCATAGGAGTATATGTATTCTTTGCCGCTTCCCATCAGGGAGAAGCACCACGGCGTTAGTCCAGAACTAGTACAGGATTATCTTTGGGTTCCTGAGAGAATTAGGTATGCAACAGGGAAGAAACACGGAATGGGTCTGAGTAGAGCACAACGGTCCCTGAATATTTGTTTGACATCTCCCCCCCATCCTGATATAAAATCTGATTCGCGGCACTCGACCATCACTCGCAATGCCATGAGGAAAATATGGAAATTGGCGAAACACTTTATGTCACTACCGGGGATGATTTTCGCAAGTGGCTCGAAAAGCATCACAAAACCAAAAAAGAGATTTGGTTGATTCAATATAAGAAGGCCACCGGGAAACCATCTCTCAATTATGTGGAAGCGGTCGAAGAAGCGCTTTGCTTCGGGTGGATCGACGGCCTCGAGAAAAGCATGGACGTGGAACGCTACGCCTTGCGTTTCTCACCGCGCAGGCCAAAGTCAAACTGGACCGAAACGAATAAGGAACGTGCCAGGAAATTGATCGCAGAAGGCAGGATGGCCGAGGCGGGACTGGCGACTTTGCCGCCCGATGTGAGATTGGATGGAGCATGAATATTGAAGATCAACTCGAAATCCAGCAATTGATTGCCCGCTTTGCCAACAGCTTTGACAGGAAAGACTGGAGCGGACTCGAGGCTTGCCTGACCGAATCACTTTACACGGATTATTCCGACCTGCGCGGTACACCTGCCCAGAATATTAGCGCCGGTGAGTATGTGAGGCTACGCCGTGAGTCTTTGGATCATTTGAAACTGCATCATCTGGTGGGCAATTATGAAGTGGATTTTACAGATCCACACACTGCAACCTGCCACGCCTCTATGATCGTCTGGAGAAAATCGGATCAGGAAGAGTTTATCTCTCACTGCCTGTATATCTTCCAAACGACGAAAGACAAGTCAACCTGGAAGATCAGCGCTATCACCCAAAAAGTTTTATGGAATGAAGGGACTTCGTCCATTCATAAAGGCGTGAAATAAGGCAATGGACAAGTGAATGACAGAAAAAGTCAAACTCGCCGGCGGACCTGACAAATCCGTCACATGGATCTGGCTGGAGAATGGCCAGCTCAAGGTTGAGTACTATGACTTCAGCGAGAGCGCGCAAAGGCTGTTTGGCAATGATATTGCTTATACAATTACTGTCAATGAAATGGAAAAACTGTTCTCAATCCTTAACCAAAATGAAACATCCATCATTCCATGGATGGAGGGATACTTCAAGAGCTATTTTGGCATCAAACAATGGCTTACAGAAAATGGAATTGGCTTTAGCATAGAAACAGAAGGTTGGGCATAAGCATACTTATGGAACTTGAACTCATCAGGACCTTTGTGCAATATCAGATCGACATGACCCGGCGTGTCTGGGAATGCATTGACTAGATCACAGAAGAGCAATTGCTGGCAGATGACGCCTACTCGCGCGGCTCCATTCGCAATTTGAGGGTGCATCTGACAAACACCGATTCAAATTGGTTGGTGGGCTTGAAAAATATCCCCGAAAACCAGGATTTCAGTTTTCGGTTGTGGAGCAAAAAATGACGTGTCCCGAATGCGGCGCCCCAGACAATCTATGTCAAACGCGCTTCGATGAATTTCTCGTTCTGGAATTCACGGACGCTGCCTATGGCGCAGTCCACCATTTGACCGTCGCCACATACATGCTTCAGCACTCCAGCAAAATGACGCGTGAAGGCTGGCTGCATGAGCGCGAGTTATTGCGAGAATTTTTGATCGAGAACAAGTCGCCTTCTTTCATCAGAAAGCAAAACAAAGACCTGGTAGACAGCGGCAAACGCACTTTCAAATTCAAGTCAAAAACCGGTCTGCCGATCCTCAAGAAAAGCATATGGACCAGGACCATTCTGGATGTCCGCTCAGAAAATGCAGCGATATATTGTGCAGATATAGTGGCGTGGGCGCGGTCAGCATTGGAGGAGGCGCAAGCCATTGCAATATGATGGTTACAGCCTTTATGAGGGGCTAAAGCCATCTGCTTTCGCTGGCCGGCTCAGGGGAACATCTCACTGGGAGTTTCCACGCTCTTCCGACGCAGCCACCTATACCCAATTGCAATAATCACACAGCCTGACAGAAATAATCTGATTATGTATAGTGAAGGGGTTCCAGCCCTGATTGCCGCTGGCAGCCACGTGATCCAGGCGACGGCAAAATACCCAAAAATGGTGGTCAGGCGCTCACGAAGTGGTAGCTGCACCCAATGCTTACCGAACAAGAGCACAAACCCTGGCAAGAAGGAAGCCAATTGCACGACGAACCATACTCCGTACCAGCCCGGAAAATACGGACTCGAGATGTTGGGCAAATCGGCAACGCCGGTTGCCAATAAAGCGATGGACGCGCCTATATTTATGAATAAGATATGCTGCCAAATCCTGAAACGCTTATTCAAAGAATCAATATCCATTGGTACCTCCTTATGGAAACATTTCATCGCGCGGATTCGATGTTCTCCTGAGCACCCAAATGTACCCAAGAATAATCAATATCGCCGTGCCAACAATCAGAAAATTAAATTCACCTGGAGTGTTGTTTGAAGTGATGATGCCCAATGCCAGAAGATTGAGCCAGCTGGCAAGGAAGTATCCAAAAATTGTATTTAGTCTATTTGAAAGCGGCAAAGCTTTCCAGCGTTTGACCAATAACAAGTAGAAACCTGGCGGCGTAGCTAAGAGTTGGAGCCACTGCCACACGCCGCCAGCATCGTTTTCAAAACCAGACCACCTACTGCCATTAAGCAAAAAGCTAAGGCTGATGATCACAAAAGTAATGGATGAACCTAAAATCACGTACATGAAACGGTTCCACATTTGAAATTGCTTTTCAAGTTGCTCTGTTTCCATAATTCCTCCTATTTGGCGTGACTGGAATTTTTCAAAACAGCAGCAATCCGTTCAGAGACAACAGGAGTCTCAAAAACTTGAATGTTGCGTTTGATAAATTCAGAGAGTAGAGCTTTGCCCGTATTGGTCAGATCATAATATCTCCGTTGTGGACCGGTACTGGATTGCTGAAGCTCGCTCTTCACAATGCCAACAGCTTCAAAGCGATTGAGTGCCCGGTAAATGCTATTATCGTCGACAGAAATTGTGCCTTGACTGATTTTCGCCACCTCGGCGCTCATTTCATAGGGATAGGACGGTCGCTCATATAAGAGCAGGAGAATCCAAAATGATAACAAGCCTTTTTTATAAGTCTCTTCCCACTTGTTTAGAAGCTCACCAATGTCATCCTTTGCCATCCAAACTCCACTAATACCCCTATGGTATTATTCAATAGGAATAATAGCACTGCTAAATTATTATGTCAAGATTTTTGGTGGAAAAGTGTTGAAGGATATGGTTTGTAGATCGACCAAAGGAAATTGGCATCTCCCAGGTCGACTTGAATTGGCTTCGGCTCAACGGCATGGTGGATTTACGTGTACTCTTTAGGGTACCCCGGTGCAGACTTCAGAAAGCCAGGAAGTTTACTTGCTGTAAGGGTATCGTGCCTGCAAAAAGTCAATACGATCGTCACGCACAAGGTAAACAATGCGATGCTCTTGTGTCAACCGACGCGACCAACAGCCCGGAGCAAGATACTTGAGCGGTTCAGGCTTGCCAATGCCTTCAAATGGATCACGAAGGATGGCATCTATTAATTCAAAAGCCCGAAGAGCCAACTTGCGGTCAGTTTCGACCCAATACCGCAAATCTTCAATAAATTCGGGCTGAAAGATCGCTTCACGCTTTTTTGTTTTCAAGGCCCACCTCGCGGCGTAAATCGTCAATGTTTTGTGGTTTGCCTTCGTTCCTCAGGGCACGAGCTAAAGCGGATAAAATCCGTTCTGCATTTTGCGGCGAACGCAATAGATAAGCAGTCTCAGTCAGGCTGGCAAGCTCGTCGGCGGCAATCATTGCGACATCTTCTGCGCCACGCCGTTGAATAATAATGACCTCACGGTCTTTCGTAACGCGGTCGAGCAGCGTAGCAAGTTGCTCACGTGCGCTAGAATAGGTGAATTCAATAGTCATCACAACACTCCAGTCTTGTACAGGAATACTGTACAACATGTTTAGCGATCTGTCAAGGCGAAATTGACGGTGGTAAGTGAAGTCCGCTCCCGAAGATGTGAAAGGGGTAAAATTCTAATGTTTTGATCAAAGGGATAACACCATGAAAAAACCGAACATATTGCTGCTCATTGCCTTTCTCCTGTCAGCCTGTGCACCTGCGACGACAGTCGTTCCGACCTCCGCCTCAACAGAGACCAGTACACCTGCGCCAACGGCCACACAGATTCCCAGCCCAACGCCCACTATCATCCCGAGCCCCACACAAATAGGAGGGAGTTCAGGCAGGCTGATTTTTGCGTATGCTTCGGCAGAATTCAAGAACGACTTCCCCGAATTACAGGGGGAGAGTAATGTGTTTATGGCGAATCTGGACGGCTCGAACCAGACACCCATAACCGACGGGCTAAACGGAAATAATGAGCTGGCAGCCGTATCCCCCGATGGCACCAGAGCCATCATTCATAGTTGGAACAAGAAGATCTCAGATCTATATCTGGTCGATCTCAATGACCTGGCGGCAGAGCCTGTCAGGCTCGTTCCCGATGCAACCGCGGCAAAGTGGCTTGATAACCAGAGAATAATCTACATTGGACAGGGGGAACAGGACTTCGGAATTTATACCGTCAACGCCGATGGCAGCGACCCTGTCAATCTTGAACACGGAGACAGAGACCAACCTGTTGAGATCCTGGCGATCAGCAAAGACCGCGTGTATTGGAGCAGCGTGGTGGATACAGTAAGAAACGACAAAAAGCACACTTATGCCTATTATCCCTGGTGGACAAGCCTGGATGGGACGGAAACCGGTCGATTACGATACGCCGGGAGACCCATATCTACCCACAATTTTAGAGGGCGCAATTTAGCCTTCTCTCCCGACGGCACACGGCTGGCGTGGGTCGAAGCGGGCACCCCAGACTCGATCCATCCGTACGGTAGCTATCTACACATCGCCTCGGTATCCGATACAGAGTATCCCTTATCGGTGGATCTCATAAGCTCCTTTGTCGACCTGAAATGGCGCTCGGACGGCAAATCGCTCCTGGTCTTTGATTTGGGCTCGGTTGCCAGATCGGATCCGAATAGCAGCAACTATGGTTTTTATGAAGTATCGGCAGATTCAGGGAAGGTTCTCAAAAATTATCACCTCTCCGACGAGGCGATGATTGGGTTGAACGCCCCCTCCCTGCAATGTTCCGATGCCTCGCCCGACGATCAGATCTTACCCTGCTTAATGTTTGGCACCGAGAAAAATGCAGATGGTTACTCAATCGCAAAACTAAATTTCTTAGACCTGAAGACAATGACATTCTCTGAGGCGAGCGGCTTTCATTTCTTGTTCATGGGTTGGGATGCGCGCCAGATCGCGTGGGTACCATAGAGTTCGGCACGAAACACAGGGATGGCCGCTCATACTCATAAAATTGACATGTCTCTCTCCCTGTGATACACTCCCGCAACAATCAAGATTTCTGTACTCATCCAGAGAGGCTGAGGGACCGACCCTGTGACGCCTCGGCAACCGAGTAGCAATTCGCAATTGGCTATTAGCCAACTGCTAACCGCTAAAGTGGTGCCAACTTCGGCGGACCGTATATGTGTCCGGGAGATGAGAGATGACCTGCACTGGCGCGTCGCCTCTCATTGCGAGAGGCGATTTTATTGTTATCAGCCTCACCCTTGAAGGGTATCTCTTTGAGCAAGAAAACAAACCGTCCGCGCGCGAAGCGTCCGTGGCAAAAGAATTTTAAAGGAAATAATATGACCGAACGAAAATATACAAACAGAAAATATTTAGATGCCCTCGAACAGAAAGTCCTCGTCTTCGACGGTGCCATGGGTACCAGCCTGCAAGTGCAAAACCTGACTGCCGAGCATTTCGGCGGTGAGCAATACAACGGCTGCAATGATTACCTCGTTATCTCGTATCCCGAAGCCGTGGAAAAGGTCCATCGCTCGTTCCTCGAGGTGGGCGTGGACGTCATCGAGACAAACACCTTCCGTTCCAACCGCATCACCATGAAGGAATACGGCTTGCAGGATCGCGTCGTCGAACTCAACGAGACCGCCGCTCGCCTGGCACGCCGCCTGGCGGATGAATACTCCACACCAATTACCAACCACCAATTACCCGTTTCCCATCCGCGCTTTGTCGCCGGCTCAATTGGCCCCTCCGGCAAACTTCCTTCTGCCAATGACCCCGACCTTTCCAATGTCAGCTTCGATGAACTCGCGGATGTCTTTCGTGAGCAGGCAATCGGTCTCATTCGCGGCGGCGTGGACCTGCTGCTTATCGAAACCTCACAGGATATTCTCGAGGTCAAAGCTGCCATTACCGGCATTCATAAAGCCTTTGACGAAACGCAAGTCTACTTGCCAATCCAGACCCAGGTGACGCTCGATACCACCGGACGCATGCTGCTTGGTACCGACGTCAACGCCGCGCTGGCGATCCTCGAAGGCATGGGCATTGACGTGATCGGTCTGAACTGTTCCACCGGACCCGAGCATATGCGTGAGCCCATACGCATCCTTGGTGAAAATTCAACGCTGCCTGTCTCCTGCATTCCCAACGCCGGGCTTCCGCTGAATGTGGATGGACAGGCCGTCTATCCGCTCGAGCCGGAACCATTCGCGAATGACCTCTACGAATTTGTGACCAAATACAATATCTCGATTGTGGGTGGATGCTGCGGTACGACGCCCGAGCACTTAAAGTTATTGATCGATAAATTGGGAACACGCCCCCATCCAGAGCGCCCGCATCAGGCGGACCCAAAGCTGGCTTCCGCTATGTCAGCCATTTCTATGCGACAGAATCCTCCGCCAACCCTGATCGGCGAACGCTGCAATGCCCAGGGCTCACGCAAGTTCAAGCGCCTGCTGCTGGAAGAAGATTACGACTCCATTTTGGAAATCGCTCGTGAGCAGGTCGAATACGGCGCCCACGCCCTCGATATCTCTTGTGCTGTGACCGAGCGCCCCGATGAAGTGGAGTTGATGCGCAAGGTCGTCAAGAAACTTGAGATGGGCGTGGACGTTCCACTTGTGGTTGATACTACTGAATTGGATGTGCTTGAAATTGCCCTCAAGACCGCACCGGGACGCTGCCTGATCAACTCCACTCATCTCGAAGCGGGTCGTACGAAAGCTGACAAAGTCTTCAAGCTGGCGAAGGAGCATAACGCCGCGGTGATCGTGCTGACCATTGATGAAGGCGGCATGGCGAAGACCCGTGAGAAAAAACTCGAAGTTGCCAAACGCATCTATGACATTGCGGTCAACGACCATGGACTCAAGCCACAGGATCTGGTCTATGATGCGTTGACCTTTACCCTGGCGACCGGTGACGAGGAATTCGTCAACTCGGCGATCGAGACCATCGAAGGCATCCGGCTTATCAAACAGAACCTGCCCGGCGTGATGGCCTCGCTGGGTGTGAGCAATCTCTCGTTTGGTCTCGCACCCCATGCTCGCCCGGCTTTGAACTCCGTCATGCTCTATCACTGTATGCAGGCGGGGCTGGATATGGCGATTGTCAATCCCGCCCACATCACGGCTTACCCCGACATCCCGCCGGAAGAAAAAGAACTGGCAGAAGATTTAATCTTCAACAAACGACCCGACGCCTTGCAGCGCTACATCGAATACTACGAAACGGTCACACCGACCGAACAAGCCGCGGCGTCCAACCCCACCGAAAGCATGACTGCTGAACAGCGCCTGCACTGGAAAATCCTCCACCGCCACAAGGATGGAGTCGAAGCCGACATCGATTCCCTGATCCCTTATCCCCTCACCCCTGAGGGAATAGAGGATAGGGGCAAAAGGGAAGAAAACCACCTGAAAGCCGTCACTATTTTGAACACCGTTCTACTCCCTGCTATGAAAGAAGTCGGTGACAAATTTGGCGCGGGCGAATTGATCTTGCCCTTCGTGCTTCAATCCGCGGAGGTTATGAAGAAGACGGTTGCACATCTGGAGAATTATCTCGAAAAGGTCGAAGGTGTCACCAAAGGCACCGTGGTTATTGCCACCGTCTATGGCGATGTACATGACATTGGCAAGAACCTCGTCAAGACGATCCTTGCCAATAACGGCTACACTGTCATTGACCTGCCCGTCACGATTTCTGGAGGCGAAGATGAAGCAGTGGG
>DATGYJ010000119.1:0-2269 GCA_035298105.1 Anaerolineales bacterium
CCGGATGCAACGGACATAATCTGTGGCAGTGGCCCCAACAGTTTCAATGTCGTCTTTAGTGATACGCGGACGGTCACTGGTCGACGTTATTATGACGAAAATAGGAACCTGACCGAGCGCCATTTTCGAGAGGTCTTTGTGGGGACAATGACAAACCCATTCACAGGTGTCTCGCTGGACTTCGTGCAGTCCGATACCGTCCTTAACAATCTTGCAGTTCCCGGAGATACGAGCACAGGTACTGAAGCCATTACAGGATCAACCAGATTCTTCCTACCAGAAGGTGGCGTTGTGCTGATCGATGCGGGGAGAACTGTGCTCGATGTATCAGACGGCATGATTCTGTTCGAGGCAGGTCAGCATCACTTCGACGATTATTTTGTCTTCGGTGATAGCTCAGCACTCAAGCCATTGTGTGACGCGCTTGAATAGAAAGAACCGTATATAAGTTCACCTCAACTGAGAAGGTGAAACTTGATTCGATCTTTGTTAACTAAAGCCTTGCCGTCTCTATGTCCACGAGGCTTTATCGAATTGATATCCATGCCTGTCTTATGCAAACTCTCTTGGATAATATTTTTCTCGGCTCAATTCAAAATCAAAGGAGATCAAAATGAAAAACAAAAAATTACTGTTCGGTATGCATGGCTTGCTGTTGCTTTCGCTAGTCCTCGCGGTGGTACTACCAACGCGGGCGAGTGTATTGGCGGCAAGCTTGAGCCCAGGCCACCCGACCTTCGTCACGAACACGATCGAGGATACTTTCCAACTATTAGGGACGACCGCGATCTGCGGGTTCCCCGTCTTCGAACATGACAGCGGAACGGTGATCACGATGGTCACAACGCTGCCTGATGGGTCGGTGAAGTCCCACGATATCGTCGTCAAAATCACTGTCACCTTCTTCTCGACCGACCCGGCGCACACCGGCACGGCGACTACTCGTCCCTCCGGGCCATTCATCGAGATCGACCATCCCGATGGCTCGGTCACGATGATGGGCATCGGACAGGATGGTCACGTGACCATCCCCGGTCAGGGTCTCGTCTGGGCTGACATCGGCATCTCGAAGATCGAGATCGACGCCAGCGGCAACGTGACAGAGGTCCAGCATGGCATCTTCTATCCCGATCATAGCGGCATCTGCCCGCTGCTTTAGCGGAAGGGTCGCGTAGCGAAGTGAGCTAAAAGTAGCCGGCGGCCAATCATTCAGGAAGTTGCTCGCCGCATGCGAAGGTTCTCAAAGTTCGCGATTTCGTTTTCGTGGCAAAATGGAATATAGCGCTCGGGCCTCGGAAGTCATTTGACAAAAGCCTCGCGGATGAAAGTCCGCGAGGCTTTGAGTTGTCTGGTCAGTATAGCTCTATTCTATAGTCGCTTCAATTTTCTGGGGGCAATATCAGCCAGAAAGTGTATTGTTTTTTTCCATTTCATGTTCATGTATATATCTGCCTGTTCGAGTTTAGCCAGCATTTGCTGGAGGCGCTTCTGCCGGGTCGTTTCCAATTTTGCGCGTGTGATCCAGCCAATGTAATCATTCTGCTGGTACAGCGGACGAGCTCGATAGAGCTCCATCAAACCATATTTATTGAGCGCATCATGGATAAAATCGGGCATTTCATAGCGGGGCGACCAGGCATCATCAACTCCTTTAGTCTTTCAGTTAACCTGCACCTTCATACGCGGATTTAATCCAGCCCACCAGTTCAGAATCCACATCCTTTACCTCGGTCAGATTGATAATGTAATTGCACATACTTCCCTTGGGCTGCTCCAACAGGCGTGCGCTTTTCTTAAGATCCTTGGCATTGATGCCCAGCTCGAAGCGTGTGTTGGTTTTGGGGCCGAGCATGGCAAATTGCCTTTTGCGCCGCAAGCTGACATAACCTTTCTTCGGCGCGATCTCGAATTCACCCAACTTATTGATCTCCTTCATCAGCTTCTCATGAATGGGGCGCAGGTGTGCCTTCGTCCCCGAATATATTTCGTCCAGTACTTGATCTGTCGATTTGCCTTGCGCGGCGCGCTGACCGTCAGACTGAAAGACAGCGTGTACAAGGGCATTCGCATCGCCGTGGCCGAGACCAAGTTCCCGCTTGAGGTAGTCTCGGATCTCGCCATGCCTGGTCAATCCACTTTTCCTGACGATGACAGACAGTTCATCAAGTGAGTTGCCCGTTTTCTTTTGAATATTGTCAATTTGGGTTTGGAACGCTTTGTCCAGGGAACTCATCAACTCATCTCCTTTGGCAAATCGGATAACAATGAC
>DATGYJ010000120.1:0-10698 GCA_035298105.1 Anaerolineales bacterium
GGCAAATCCGCCCGCCTCAAACAGAAGTTCGACTAGGAATTTCAAGTTAGACCCTAAGAGTTTCCGAACTCTTAGGGTCTTTTTTGTTTTACAATAGCGCTATGAAACCAATTATTGGAATTACCACCAATCAAACGAAAAATGCGAACGGTCAACCGACCATCATGCTGATGCAATCGTATGTGAATGCTATCCTTCAGGCGGGTGGCGTTCCGGTTCTGATCCCTTCACTGATCGCTGCGGATGGGTGGCATGATCTCTATTCTCGCTTAGATGGGATCCTCTTCTCGGGCGGCGGAGATATTGGTCTCGAGTATTTGCCTGGCGAGCCGCACCCCCGCATCGATGAAATAGACCCGGCGCGTGATGCCATTGAATTGGACCTGGTCGAGGCGGCGGCCTCAGACGCCAAACCATTCCTGGGCATTTGCCGCGGTTGCCAGGTAGTAAACGTGGCTCTGGGTGGAAACCTATACACACACATCCCTGATCAACTTCCCAACGCGCTGGATCATTCCTACCCTGGCAACATGCGGACCGTATTGGTGCATGAAATAAAGATCGAAGAGGGGACCCGTATCGCCGAGATATTTGGCGAGCCGATCATCAGAGTCAACAGCCTGCACCACCAGGGGCTCAAAGACATTGCACCTTCGCTGCATGTGGCTGGTCACGCACCGGACGGCCTGGTGGAAGCGATCGAACTACCCGACCATCCGTTTGGTTTGGCTGTCCAATGGCACCCCGAATGGCTGACAGACCAGGAGGGAACCAGGAATTTGTTCAGGAAGTTCGTGGAAGCGGCAGAGAAGTAGAGCTATTTACCGCAATCGGAAAAGAAAATTATACCTAATCATACATCGGCATCTTTGACTTGGCGCGCGGTGCCCGTCCTATCCCGCCAGAGGCAGGGCTATAATCATTCCGATGCCTCCCAGACGATCCAGTCCAAAAACAATCCATCAGGCTGGAGAATCGCATTTGAATCAAATTCCTGTTGTAGAGGCTGACTAGCCATGCCATCCCAAACTTCACCCATTGGCATCTTTGACTCCGGCGTCGGCGGGATCTCCGTGCTGCGTGCTATTCGTGAGCAAATGCCCGAAGAGCCGGTTATCTATTTTGGCGATCAGGGGCATGTCCCGTATGGCTCACGCTCGATGGAGCAGATCCAGGAGTTCTCTGAGGCGATCACACGTTTTCTGTTGGAACAGGGCGCTAAGATCATTGTCGTTGCCTGCAATACCGCTTCCGCCGCGGCGTTGAAATATTTGCGCGCAAAGTTTCCCGATGTTCAATTCGTTGGCATGGAGCCAGCCGTCAAGCCTGCCGCCGAACGGACGCAAACAGGCAGGGTGGGCGTGTTAGCCACTCCGGCGACGTTTCAAGGTGCGCTGTATGCTTCGGTGGTCGAACGCTTTGCAAATGGAGTAGAGTTATTTCAGGACACCTGTCCCGGCCTGGTGCAGCAGATCGAGCAGGGCAGATTGGATAGCGAAGAAACACACCGAATTCTGGAAGAGGCCCTCTTCCCTATGCTTGAGAAAAATATTGATACGGTTGTGCTGGGGTGTACCCATTATCCATTTGTGATCCCGCTCATTCAACGGATTGTGGGGCAAAAGGTCCGGGTGATCGATCCGGCCCCCGCAGTGGCGAAGCAGACTGGTCGTCTGTTGGAGGCCAAAGGGATGAGAAGCAAATCCGGCTCGAATGGAGAAGTCAAGTTTTACACATCAGGCGATCCTGAGGACCTCAAATCTCTTCTACCGGTATTGTTAGGGGAGACAGGTGAAGTTGAAGGAGTGGAGTGGTCAGGCGAGTATGTCATTGTGACTGCGTAGCGTGTGGTGCTAGAGGCACCCCGACCGAAGCAATCTCCTTTTATTAACGTGCTTGCCTGTCGTCCTGTGCTCAGCGCGAGGATTAAAGTGCCCAGGCCAGCATCAAGCCGAAGATCGCAAGGATTACCCCCAAATGTAAAAACAGATTGCTGACGGTCACAAAATTAGGCCCCATAAAAAACGGCAGCATAAAATTGACGATCACCAACAGGATGCCAAGCAGCGGCAGCAGGCCTTTGCGATGTGCGAAGTAGTTGGATGCGTTGTCAACCAGCCTCGAAAGCGATTTCATAATTCTTCCTTTTCTTCAGGTTCATGATGATTCGTGCCAACTTGCCAGTTATTGAATTGTGCCAACAAACGGCCAGGGATCCGTCCCTGCATGAGAACGCTCCCGCGACCGTGCTCGATCTTTTCCACTTGCCCCGCCTCGTGGAATAACGAGATCAACGCTCCTTGCTGATATGGAAGCCGTACCAGGATGGGCGTATAGGTTTCGTACAGTTCTTCCTGGACGACTCTTAGCAAATCCTTGATCCCGCTGCCGTTCAAGGCGGAGATTGCGGCTGATTTTGAAAAGCGACTGACTATATCCCGCGCCGATTCGGGATCCCGCAATTGATCGACCTTGTTCAACGCAGTGACAATGGGGATATGATTTGCACCAAGCTCATCCAGCGTCTGTTGGACAGATTCGAATTGATTTAAGGCATTCGGATGTGAAATATCCACTACGTGTAAAAGTAGATCGGCCTCGACGATTTCTTCCAGCGTAGCATGAAAGGCTTCCACCAGGGTCGTTGGCAATTTTTGAATGAAGCCAACCGTGTCGGTAAAGAGAGCCTGGTAGCCACCCGGCAGTTCCACGCGGCGGGTTGTCGGATCAAGTGTGGCGAACAGCTGGTTGGCAACGTACACATCCGAATTTGCGATTTTGTTTAGCAGGGTAGACTTGCCCGCATTAGTATATCCAACCAGCGCGACCGTTGGGATGCGCGAGCGCTTGCGCTGGGAGCGATATCTCATCCGATGGGCGCGGACTTTTTCCAATTCTTTCTTGAGGTGTGAGATGCGTTTACGAATGGCCCGCTTGTCCACTTCGAGCTGCGTTTCACCCGGACCTCGTAGGCCCACACCGCCTGTTGAACCAGCCCGTCCGCCACCACCGCCTGCCTGGCGTTCCAGATGGGTCCACTGACCGGTCAGGCGCGGCAGATAGTACTCGTATTGGGCAAGTTCTACCTGCAACATACCTTCGCTGGTATGGGCGTGTTGCGCGAAGATATCGAGAATGAGTGCAGTACGATCCAGCACACGCACGTTCCTGCCAAGCTCTTCCTGTAATTCACGTTGGTGGCGCGGCGAAAGTTCATCGTCGAAAATTACTACTTGCGATAGTGTTTCTTCAACGAGATGCTTTAGTTCATCTACCTTGCCCGGACCGATGTATGTTTTGACGTGAGGGCGATCCAATTTTTGCGTTAGTTCACCCACAACTTCAAGTCCCGAAGTATCTGATAATAAAGATAACTCGGTTAGGGAATCTTCCAGGGAAAGAAATGATTTTTGCTGATAAAGCTCCACACCGACGAGAAAAGCGTGTTCGCGTGGCGGGTTAGTTGGTTGAGGATTCTTTTTAGGCATTAATTTTCGTATACTCTGGGTAGCCGAACTGTTTTTAGGCAAACGTACTGTTCTCACTCGCACCGAAACAGCCTTATTACAAGGATATTCTGGCAAACGGATAGCTGCGGGACGCTACGGCCATCCCCAATTCTATTTTGTTCCAAGTGTACCAAACAACTTGGTCATCTTTGGGTCAGGCGACTCTGTTCGAGAAGGGATCAAAATATGGAAGGTGGAACCTGGACGCGTGAGCTCGTCGTAGCCTTTCGATTCTACCCAGATGGAGCCGCCATGAGCCTCAAGGATACCGCGCGCAATGGGCAATCCCAGGCCCGGTCCGCCACCCTTGAACTTTGTCTTCCCGCTGGAGTGTAAGTCAACGCGCCCAAGCTGACCGAACTTCTCGAAGATGATTGCCTGGTCTTCAGCAGAGATACCGATGCCCGTATCGGTCACGGTCACCTCAATTAAGCCTGAAAGGGTCCTTCCATCAACAGTGATCGTTCCGCCGTCGGGCGTATATTTTATCGCGTTGTTGATGACATTCCGCAGGGCCTGCATAATACGGGGGGCATCAATGTAGATCCACTCTTTATTTCCCTCAAAGTCCTTAATGTCCAGGGTCAGTTTTCGACTGCGGATCGTTGATTCAACTTCGAGACAGAGTGCATCCACCATTTGCGAAATCTGCATGGGTTGGAAGGTCAATTGGAGCAGGTTGTTATCGATCATCGAAACATCGATCATATCGTCCACAATCGCACGCAAGCGGTCGATACCGGTGTTCATGCCACCCAGGAGACTATCAAGATCTGTTGTAGTATCCTGCTCCATAAGGTCCTCCATCATGGAAGCATATCCCTCGATCAGGGTGATCGGGGTCTTTAGCTCATGGGCCGCCACCGAGATAAAGGCAGATTTGCTTTTGTCGACACGCTGCATGCGTTTTTGCACTTTTTCCATTTCACTGGAGATGTGTGCTACCCGGGTCTCCATTTCATAGCGTGCCACCACCTCGAGACCATATGTGTAGATCGGAATGACTGCCGCCAAGAGATCAAGTGCCTGCTGCTTTGTCAGGATCTCACGCGCGACCTGAATGGTTAGCGCGATCATACGGTTGATCAAATACGAGATCTGATAGGGTTCCTCTTCGAGATCGGTCTCGGTGGATGATTTTGCCCAATCCAGCAGGATTGGATCCATCCAGGCTGGGTCGCCGGTTGTAACGGACTGTTCTAACAGGTCAAAGAAGCGCGCCAATTGTTCTTCGAAATCAGTGCGCACCTCCATACCACGCGCCATTTCCTGCCCCACGCGGGAGGTCCACACAGGGCGAATTTTCGCTAAAACTTTTTGAATGGGTGTTGGCTTAACTTTCTTTGACACGAATTCAACTCGCTGGTCGTGTAATCTCATGATCCTGGTGATTGGATAAATACCCTGACGAAATCACTACGCGACCATTTTATCAGGGTTGCCCACTTTGTTGGATGATCCAGGAGCGCAGTGTTTCTCCTACGGCTTGTAAACTCTCTGCCGAGACTTTGTCGGGCGTATCCTGAACCGTGTGCCAGTAAGGATAATCGAAGTCAATGATGTCAACGGCCGGAATCCCGGCTTCGAGAAAAGGCGTGTGATCATCGAGCATGGAGTATTTATATTCGGGAATGAATTGACGCTCGTATCCCAATCCTTTGGCTACGTTCCAAATTTGGTCTGTCAAAGCGGCGTTCGAGTTGCGTTCCCTGTAGATATTCAAATCTGAATCACCGATCATATCCAGGATGATAGCGGCGCGAGGTTGCCCGGGGTTATTCTTTACAAATTCACGTGAGCCAAGGAGCCAATCCCAACCTGGGATGTTTCCATTGTCTTCAGCATCAAAAAAAACAAGCCAGACCGGAACGGTTTCTTCAGGTAATGAGCGGGCGAGTTCCAGCAGGACGGCGACCCCGGAAGCACCATCATTTGCACCTGGGACATAATGTGTGTGTTGGGCCGGATCGGCATCATTATCTGCATACATGCGTGTGTCGTAATGCGCACCGATGATGATTTGCGGCGTGTGATTGCTTCTTTTGGCAACGAGATTAGTAACAGGATGTCCTAGGGCCCGGGACTCCTGGATTTCGACCTGCCAGCCCGCTTTGACAAGCTCTTCCTGCATCCATTTCTGGAGCTGCACATTTCCCTCAGACCCAGTTACACGGGACCCGAAGGCAACCTGCGTCTGTACATCGGCGTAGGCGCGCGGACCATCGAATATCGCGGAGCCAGTTGTCGGCTGGGAGCGATGCGAATAAATATACCAGCCGGCTCCAGCGATGAGCAGGGGTCCAATGATTAGCAACGAGAATCTGCTGACTTTCTTTGTCACGCTTCGATGTCACTCCCCTCGGTCATTAGGTTCAGCATGAACTGCAAATCTGCGAGTGCTCGTTCAGCATGGGCTTTGCCACGTTCTCTTTTCGCTATTTTTGCTGTGACATCCAGTGGTGGAAGAATTCCAAAGTTAGCTTTCATGGGTTGGAAATCTTTGAGGTCAGCATGGGTCACATAGTAACACAACGCGCCAAGCATGGTTGTTTGGGGTAGTATGAGCGGTTCCTCATGGTGATGCAAGCGAGCCGCGTTGATCCCTGCCAGCAAGCCCGTGGCAATATTTCCCATATAACCTTCCACACCCGTGATTTGCCCTGCAAAAAGCAGGTCCGCGCGGGTGATGTGCTGGAGCGTAGACCGTAAAAGTTTTGGCGAAGCGATAAACGTATTGCGATGCATTTGTCCATAGCGCATGAACTCGGCATTCTCCAGGCCCGGGATCAGGCGGAAGATACACTTTTGTTCGGGATATTTGAGATTTGTTTGAAAGCCTACCAGATTATAAAGACTGCCCGCCAGATTATCCTGGCGCAGTTGCACAACTGCGTAGGGACGTTTACCGGTGCGAGGGTCTCTCAGACCGACCGGGCGCATGGGGCCAAATGCCAATGAATCGATGCCACGTTCGGCAATGATCTCGACAGGCAGGCAGCCTTCGAAGAAGTGACCTGCTTTTACACCATTCTTAATGGTCTCTTCGAATGAGCGCAGCTCAATCCGCTCTGCCTTGAGCAAGGCTTCAACAAACGCGTAATATTCTTCCTTCGTGAAAGGACAATTAATGTAATCACCTTCATCCTGTTCACCAGTGCCATACCGTGAGGCACGAAAAGCGGTATCCATATTGATTGAATCAGCGTGGATGACCGGAGCAATCGCATCGAAGAAGAAGAGATGTTGTTCACCACTCAATGCAGCAATGGACTGCGACAGCGCGGGAGAGGTGAGTGGTCCGCTGGCAATAATGGACAGCGACTGTGGAATTTCCGTGACCTCTGCGCGAACGATTTCAATATTGGGGTGGCTTTCTATGCGCTGCGTGACGAGCTGTGCAAAGAGTTCGCGGTCGACGGCGAGTGCGCCTCCCGCAGGGAGGGAGGCGGCTTCTGCGCATTCAAGGAGCATCGAGCCAAGCATCCGCATTTCATTTTTGAGCAGGCCTGAAGCCCGGTCTGGCAAATTTGAGCCCAGAGAATTCGAACAAACGAGTTCGGCCAGATCCTGAGTCTGGTGGGCTCCGGTCTGAAGGGATGGGCGCATTTCATAGAGCCGGACCCTCAAGCCGCGCTGGGCTGCCTGGTAAGCGGCTTCACTACCCGCCAGTCCACCGCCGATTACGAGTAAGTCAGTCATGAAATTGATTTTACCATTTGGTAGGTCGGCAGCCAGCAGGCTTCCTTATGGCCTTGTGCCAGAGAATTATCACGCGACGGCATGGCATCAAAGGATCAGACGGGTCAAGAGAACCCCCTTGTCCGAGATTAAAGAACGTTATTTTCATAAAAATGCGTATTTTTGGGGTGATAGAGGATGTACGAAGGCGGTCAAGTTCCGGCGGGAGGGCCTTCCGCCGCCTTGCCCTCTTCTCCTGGACATCGGACCCTCTCGAAAAGTTCATCGCAGTTGTTAGCAAACTCGACAGCATGCAGGCAATGGGATCGGGGAGTGGCGACCCCGGGAATGCAGCCGAGCGCTTCTCTGCTGTATAATTAATGCAGAATGCCAAATCATATTCCAATTGAAAACCAACTAAAGGAAGCCAGTCAGCTGACGAACGCGACATGGGCCGCACTGGTAGAACGCGAGGCAGGGAAGTGGCGTGTGCTGGCAAATTACCGCCTCGCCAAAAAGATCCACCCTGCGCTGGTGAAATTTCTAAGCAAAACGGAAGTCGATTCATGGCTGTGCGGGGCGTTGAGCGGCGGGCAAAGCCGATCGGTGTCTTTGCCGCAGTCTAGCCAGTTAGACGTAGAACGCCTCTTTGCGTTTCCACTCTCAGGTGTATCGCGTGTGGTTCTGGCAGGCGTCGATCAATTGACAACCGAATCACAGCGGTTGTGGCGCCTGGTCGTATCCGGGATGCAAACGGAAACAACCAATCCTGAAGTCTCGGCCTCCACTTCGGTCGCGGCATCGTTGCTGGTACCAGATCTCGATTCGGAAAACCCCTATGATATGCCACGGGCCCTGGATCGTGCCCTCGCCTCTTTTGTGCGGCTTGTTAGTGTACAGGCAGGCTGGCTGGCTATTCGACGTGGCGACTCTCTGGAGGTACGTGCTCAATGGAATGCGCCGGTCTGTGAGAATTTAGTCCTTTCTCTGGATGGAAATGTAATTTTGCGTCGCTTGAGCCGTAATTTGACACCAATGGTCGTACATCGTGATAACCCGCTTTGGGCCGAAATTCCTCACAAAGGCCTGAAATCAAATACAAAACTATGGACCTGTGTACCATTGGTCATTGGGCAACGGTTGATCGGCGTGGTTGTCTTTTGGCGTAGTACTGCTTTTAGGAGCGATGAATGGAGCCGGTTGACAGATTTTGCTACGCAAGTGGCCCCAGCGATTGAGACGATCATTACTTTTGCGGAAATGGCGGGGCACTTACGTCGCCTGGCGACATTGAATGACTTTGCTCTGACTGTTTCTTCAGGTCGTAATCTTGATCAAATTGCCCGCCGTATGTTTGCTTTACTCGCACGCGCGTTTGGCACCGAGCTGATTGTGCTCTACCTGCTTTCGTCTGATAACCGGTTATTGAATGAATACCGCACAAGTGATGGCAACATGAGTTCCACTGTGCAAAGCGTGGACAACCATAGAATTGCTCCCTTGCTTTCAAGCAATCAAAAAGTCAGGCTGACGGAGGTTGACGCCAAGGTTCAATTGCCACTGTATGATAAGGTGTTGTCAGGCTTATATGTCCCTTTGCGATTTCGCGGGCAGACCATCGGCGTTTTATGCATTGAAAGTGTAAAGAACGAAGCATTTGACTTATATGATGAGAGCTTGATGGTGGTGATTGCCAGTCACCTCGCCAGCCTGGCCGATTACACACGTCTGCGTGAAGAAGCGGAGGGACGTGCACGCAATCTTGGGTTGATTCATGAAGTTGTCCAGCAGGTGATCGGTCTTACCGATTCGCATGAAGTGGCGGAGATCACTTCGGACCTGCTTGCCCGTTATTTTGCTTATGAACTTTGTTCAGTTTTCATTGCGGATGAGAAAGGTGATTTGACTATCGGTGGTTTCGGTGGCACAAGTCAGAATGTTGTCAAACGCGCCATGAAGTCATTTGAATATCCGCTCAGCGGCGGAATTACTGGCCACGTATTCCAAACCGGTGAGAGCCTGGTGGTCAACGATGTATTGCAGGACAATCGTTATCGTTCTATTAAAGGCTGGCAGGCAGGCTCCGAAATGTGTGTCGCGATCCGAGATGGTGAGAAAATTCTGGGTATTGTGGATGTGGAGAGCAGCTCACGAAACGCCTTCACCCATAATGATTTCATTGCTCTCGAATCACTCGCGGGTATTCTGGCTAGTGTGATTACCAGTGCTGATCAATATCAGAGATTGCAGGTGACAATCAGCCAGTTGCGCTCGATGCAGGTCGAATTACGGGCTCGCATGGAAGCCCAGCGCTCTGCCGAAAACCGTCTTGTGCAAGCTGCAAAACTTGCAGCTGTGGGTGAAATGGCGGCAGGCATTGCACATGAGTTGAATAATCCATTGACATCCGTGACGGGTTTTGCAGAATTGGCATTGGACGCGCTGCCGGAGGATAGCGAAACCCGCAAAGACCTTGATATCGTTATGCGAGAAGCAATGCGCGCACGGGATGTGGTGCGCCGCTTGCTTGATTTCGCGCGCCAGAGTGAAAGCACACGAGCACGTGCCTCGCTGAATGAGGTGATCGAGGATGTGGTTGCCTTGAGCCGTCATTTGATCCATACCAGTGGTGTGGAGCTAAAACTCGACCTGGAAAAAAACCTTCCCTGGGTCTCTGTAGATGCAAACCAGATGAAACAGGTCCTGTTGAATCTCGTCCATAATGCATTGCAGGCGATGCCCACCGGTGGAGAAATGGTCATTGCAACCCAGTCTACTTCCCGTGGCGGGCGTGACTGGATCAAAGTTTCCGTGTGTGATACTGGCGTCGGAATTCCAAAGTTGGAGCAGGCCCGTATCTTTGAACCGTTCTATACCACAAAAGGCAACCAGGGTGGAACGGGTCTGGGGCTTTCGGTTACTTATGGTATTGTTACAGATCATGCCGGGCAAATTGATGTGGAAAGCGAACCTGGTGTTGGTTCAAAATTCACAGTATGGCTACCTCAATAGCTCAAGGAAATATGGAAGCAATTTCAGTCCTCGTTGTCGATGATGAACCCGGCATTGCGTTGTTATGCAAACGCGTCTTGAGTCGCGCCGGTTATGATGTGATTTCCGAAACAGATCCACGCGTTGCGATTGAGGATCTTCAACAAAAGCGCATCGATCTGCTGCTGGTCGACATTCGGATGCCCGAGGTGGATGGTTTCGATGTAATCTCCCGGGCTCAAATCGTGCAGCCTGATATTGCAGTGCTGGTCATGACCGGATTCGGCACAGTCGAAACTGCAATCCGGGCGCTCCGCCAGGGAGTAGATGGTCTGCTGTTGAAGCCATTCAACACGAGTGAGGAACTTCTCCAAGCCACACGGCAGGCATTAACGGATAACCAGCGCAAACGCGATACAGCGCGCGTTTCAGCTCTGCGACCGCTATTCAACGTTACCGAGACCCTCTTTGCGGAAACAGACCGTGATCGACTTCTCGAACTCATCATCAGTGCGATCTG
>DATGYJ010000121.1:0-5705 GCA_035298105.1 Anaerolineales bacterium
CATCGGCCTCGGTAAAATCGCCCTGCGCAATACAAATTGCGACCTTGCGATCCGGCTGTTCTATCAGGCAACTCAGCAGGCTGTGGAAAGGATCTCACCAGCGATCCTGCTGGCGATCGCCTTACGGCACGCCGGAAGGCGAGAAGAAGCACAGGCTGAATTGCAGCGCATATTAGCGCATGATCCACTCAACCACGTAGCCTTGTATGAGATGGCTTCGGGGAATGATCCTGAAAGCGCGGCGGTTCAGCAGAAGCTGCAGCGAATCTTATTGGATGATTACCAGTACTTTATCGATCTGGCCTGCTATTACATCGATGCCGGTCTCCCCGGCGATGCGCTCGAAGTACTGGAAATGGCTCGACTACAGAAACCAACCGCAATGACGGCTTATCTCGCAGCATTCCTAAGCCATCAAACGGGGGATGTCCACGCAGAATACACCTGGCTCGAGAGCGCCCACCAAGCATCTCCTGATTTTGTTTTTCCAAGCCGCCTGGAGGAAGTTTTGGCGCTGCAGTTTGCTCTGGAAAAAGATCCTCACGATTCAAAAGCAAAGTATTTCCTTGGGAATTTCTACTACGCCCATGAGCGGTATGACGAAGCCATCCGACTGTGGACGGAAGCTCTGGACAAGCTGGACACTTATGATGTGCTCTTGCGCAATCTGGGCCTGGCGGCGTGGCAGCGCAAGAAGGACCCTTCTGGAGCAATCCAGTGGTTCGAGAAGGCATTAGCCCTCCAGCCCGAAAATCAGGATCTTTATTTACACCTTGACGAGCTGTATACGTCCCTGAACCTGACCGGCCGGCGGGCAGATTTGCTCGACAAAATAAATAGCCTGCCAGAGGTTCGCGAAGACGTGCGTAAACATCGCATCAAAATGATGGTGGAGCTTGGGTATTATCAGAAGGCGCTTGAAGTGCTGGCAGCCGAGAAGTTTATTCCCCTGGAAATGGACCAGAGTTTCCATGAGGTTTATGTACAGGCTCTCAGGCTGCGAGCGAAAGATCATCTGGAGACCGGACAGATTGAAGAGGCGGTCTGTGATTACCTCCAAATGCTGGTGTATCCGGAAAACCATGGCGTGGGTGCTCCCACAACTCGGGCTCAGGCGCACATTTACTACGAGCTGGGTCTTGCCTATGAGAAGCTGGGCAACTACTCCAGGGCAATCCAAGCCTGGCGTGAAGCAGCCAGTGAGCATCATTCGCATGGGACAAAATTGTTCCCCTATGTTCAGATGGCGCTCGACAAATTATGCCGCTACAGTGAAGTGGGCCTTGAAGAGTGAACAGAAGACAGACCCGTACCTGTGATACCCAAACCTGACAATCAAAAGAACGGTACCGCAAAAACAAAAAAGGAGAAGAACATGAAGGTCTTATATGCCGGTGACGCTGCCTCAAAAATTGGTCCGATTTTCGTTGCCTCGCCCTTTAATTTCGAGGTCAAGGGCTTCTCGCATCACATCTGGGGACAGCCATTGATCGATGCACTAGAGCAAGGCAATATCGAGGTTCTTCACATGACCTGCGAACAGGCCATTGCCGATTTTCCGCGTACTGTGGAAGAATTGTCTGAATTTGGTGCCGTGATCCTCTCAGACTGTGAGTTTGAAGTTTTGGCTCTTTATCCGTTCTGGATCCCAGGGACACCTCTGCCTCGCACCAACCGGGTCAAGGCAATTCGAGAATATACACGGAACGGTGGTGGCTTATTGATGGTTGGCGGCTGGACATCCTTCAGCGGTCGCTTTGGGCATGGTGGCTACTACGATACTCCCATTGAAGAAGCGTTACCGGTGACATGCATGAAGGGTTTGGACGACCGGGTCGAGACTCCTGAGGGTGTGAAGGTCAAAATCCTGAAGAGTGAGCATCCCATTGTAAAAGGAATTCCATGGGAGGAGTGTCCGGTATTTGAAGGCTTCAACAGGATATTCCCCAAGCAGGGCGCAGACGTTCTTGCAACGATCGGAGAAGGGGAGGACGAAAATCCCTTGATCGTGACCTGGGAATTCGGCCAGGGCCGGGCGATGGCGTTTGCCAGTGACTGCAGCCCGCATTGGGCGCAATACTTTCAGCCCTGGGAGTGTTACGGCCAGTTCTGGCGCCAGGCAGTGCAGTGGCTAGCCAAAGAAATTTAATCTGCGACCATTCAACCTTGATAGGATAGGAAATGAAAGATATCACTTTTGCCGTGATCGGTTCTGGATTCATGGGTAATATCCTGGCTAAGACAGCCAGTGAAGTGAACGAGGCGCAGTGTGTCGGCGCCGCGGACATCATCCTGCCCCGGGCACAGGAACTGACGCGCCAGCTCGGTGGCAGAGCTTATGAAGACTTGCATGAAATGCTGGATAAGGAAAATCCGCAGGTAGTGTTCGTTGCCACGCCGGAACCGATCCACCGGGAACCTGCAATTGCTGCCGCCGAACATGGTGCGCATGTCTTTCTGGAAAAGCCGATGGCAACCTCTCTGGAAGATGCGGATGCGATTAACAAAGCCTGCCAGGATGCAGGTGTCAAGTTAATGATCGGTTATATTCTGCGCTTTGAAATTTCCTATGCCATGATTCAATCTGCCGTCGCCGAGGGCAGCATTGGCAAATTCCTGACTGCCTATGCGCGGCGGATGACCACCATTTCCGAAGCGCGTAGACTGAACGGCCGCGTCAGCCCGCTGACCTATATCGGCGTACATGACATCGATCAGATTCTCTGGTATCACCCGGTTCCCGTCAAATCTGTTTATGCTCGGGCGCTGAAGGGGCGCGTCTGGGAGGAATTTGGAACGTTTGATTCCGCCTGGCTGATGATGGAATTTGAAGATGATACCGTTGGAATTCATGAGGTGGGCTGGTGCCTGCCGGAAGAATGGGCCAAGTGGCAGAGTCCAGCTTCCTGGAATGGCTTTGGTGACGTGCGCATGAATGTTACCGGAACCCAGGGAAATTTGTTCCTGGATTTCACCCCAATGAACCTTTACGGCGTAAATAGGGAGGGCTGGAAAATGCCCGATACACGCCATTGGCCGATTCTGGATAATAAGATAGTTGGCTCCGTTAAATTAGAAGTGGAGCACTTCATGGATTGTGTGTTGCATGATAAGTCCCCGCGCGTGACAGGAGAGGATGGCCGTCGCTCTCTTGAAGTAATGCTAGCGGCCGAGAAGTCGATAGCCGAAGACAAGAAAATTAGCCTGCCGCTCTGATTCCTACCTGCCAGGCGTCAGCGGTGAGAACGCCGCCGAGCTGCAAGTGAAGACAGGAAGAAGCCTCGTCAATGATGTAGTGGTCATAGCGAAGGCTGCTCATTTCGCTGATTCCTATGCGCCAGTGTTATATAAGGTCTCGCTCAATCCCGAGACCGGTGAACTTCCAGACCCACCGACCTTTGAAGTCATCCAATTGAGTGGTGATGATGTATTCGTACCGGGGTCATTGAATACAAACGGGATCGACGCACTGCCCAATGGCAACACGTTAACCATCTTCAACAGTAAGCTGGGCGGCCTCTATACAATGGAGGCCGCAACCGGCGTCAACAAACTCATCAAGCTGGGTAAAGATAATGTTACGTCCTTCTGCAGGAAAAAACCTTATACGTGGTGAGGTTTGTGATTTCACCCCCACCCCTGCCCTCTCCCTGAGGGAGAGGGGATACGTGCCACGCAAGGGGAAAACCTGTAGGATATGAACATTGAAAGGTAAAATTACAGCCAGGTACTCGTTCCTCGTGGGCGCTGTCAAACAAGGTTTATGAGTACGTGCAAATCGTAGGGAAGCATGAACAGTCTTTCTTCACTCGTCTGGCTCATCCTCTTGCTCGCTTTGATCGTGTTGATGTTTCTCTATGCGCAGGCGCGGCAGACGGCGAGAGCGTACCGGCGAGGGAAAAAGAAGTTTGCCATCCTGAATGAGCATTTGCAAAAGCTGAGAGAAACGATCCTCTCTGAATCAGATCGCTGGCCGATGTATGCCCGCCCGGTATTGTTCACAGATATCGATCACGATGCACAGATCGAATTCGCCAGAGCACAACAAGCCCTGGCTGACGCAGAGCAGATCTTGCCGGAAATCGAAACGATCGAAGAGCCTGAAATTCCCGAACAGTTCCGTATCGGCGACTTCTTTAATGTCCCGAAACACCTTAAGACGATCTCACTGGGAAATCAATTGATAGGAAGTGTCAGCGCACTCGAGCAGATCATTCTCACCCTTCAAAACACTCAAAAATCGCTGCGTACCAACAGAAAGCAGGTGGAAGAGAAACGATTAGCTGTAGAGAAGTCCATTGAAGAGCTCCGGATCAGAACGGAACAGATCGACAAAAGACTTAAGCCTTTAGATGTGTGGAGGTCGATCGAAGCTCACAATTTCTCATGGGTGATCAGCATTGCTGAGCGCTGTCAATTGGAAGCCTCTACCCGCCTGATGACTTCGTCTGAAAATGATCAGGGATATATCGAACATGCAACGGCGGATATCTTTGTAAACATCGGAAACTTTTCACTGGATTGCATCGAGTTGTTTCTGGAGAGTCAAAAGATCTCTCGACGATACGAGCTCGATACCTTCTTCAAGTTATTCGATGAGTCGACAGGGTTTCTGCAATCCATATTACAAATGGAAGAGGTCTGGAGCGGGTGGAAGAAACTCAAGCAGGTGAAGCCGTATATCGACGCGCTGCCCACTACAAGACAGCAAGCCGCAGCATCCCTGCGGAGTTTCAAGAATCGACAGGAGTATTTTGAAAAATTGATCGACCAGATCGGTGCCATCGATGTTGAAAAGGAGATCAATGCTGTCGATGCACTTGAAAATGAATGCACGTATTACTGGTATTCGTATGCGGAACGAAAGACGTACTGGGAAAAGGCACTCGGCAATCCAACAGTATTTCCCTCTCAGGAGCTGGGTCGGTTCCGATCGCTGCTTGTCGGGGAGATACAGCCAGCCAGCCATGTGGATGTGGTCCTTAAGCAGAGCCAACTGCTGGGCCTGATCCAGAAAGTGGGCCAGGCTCTGGCGTGGCACGATGCGATCACAAAGCTCATCCTGCAGCTCGGTACGGCGCTCCGTTTTCATAAAGAGGCACAACAAACGGTTTACCAGTTGCTTGATAGTCAGGGGCAGGCTGCCCTCCTCTTTGCCAGACTAGGACAGGCTCTTGTAGATACATCGCCCGATGTCCGAGAGGCGGGCACGCGGCTGGTCAGTGAATATCAATATGATCTGGAACAGGCCCGGAAAATCCGTGGAGTGGATTTCCCAGAACTCCTGACTAACCTCGGTCAATGGATCCTCGACACAGAACGCCTTGTAACGCAACATGACGTTCAATTCGAGGAATTGAAAGCCAGTTACGATAGATATCATGAACGGATCGGGGCGTTGATCAAAGAGATCGGCGTCTACATGAACCATATCCCTCCGTTCGATGGCCCGTCCATCCAGTCGTTTGATGACATCTTCGATGAGGGGATTACGATTCTGAGTGGGCAAAAGATCGAGCGATACTCATGGTTGAGTCCGGCTGTGGAAAAGATGCAAGCCTGGTCAGAAAAATCAGAGGCTGTCGTTGCCCCGGCACGGGAAAAATACACGGCATTTGAATCCGAAAACCGGCTGGTTGACGAACTCCTGGGGCGGACAGAAGAAGAAATAAGCCGTAGCAAAGGCAAAATCGAGTCGCAGTGGG
>DATGYJ010000122.1:0-11835 GCA_035298105.1 Anaerolineales bacterium
GGGCAACCTTTTGAAAACATTTGCCGTGCCATTCACGAGTTAGCGGCCTGCCAGGGTGTTGAGATCGTCTGGCCGGTGCATCTCAACCCAAAAGTGCAGGAACCAGTCAACCGAATCTTGAAAGGCACTCCGCATATTACCTTATTGCCGCCGCTGGATTATCTTCCCATGGCCCATTTGATGAAGCACGCCAGGTTCATCCTCACCGATTCCGGCGGCCTGCAGGAGGAAGCGCCGTCACTGGGCGTACCCGTGCTGGTCATGCGGGAAACTACGGAGCGCCCGGAGGGAGTGCAGGCAGGGACGCTTAAAGTGATTGGGACCGAGACCGCAGATATCGTCCGCGAAGCAAAATGGCTGTTAGATCATCCACTCGCACACGCGGAAATGGCGAAGGCGGTCAATCCTTACGGCGATGGCCGGTCAGCCGAACGGATTGTCAATGCGCTCATCGCCCGCGGGGTTTGAGCGCGTTGCCCGGCGATGCATTCTTCTACAAAAAGGGATTATCCAAACTGGAAGGTGCTATGCCTTCCTATCTGAGTATAATGAGTCCAATGAAGGTGATTTGGCGACTCGCCGCGTCATTTCTCATTCTCACAATCCTGCTGGCGCAATGGGGAACGGCAAGTGCACAGTCGGCAGATCTACAATTCTTCCCAGAGACGGGCCATAACGTAAAAGGGGACTTTTTGCGTTTCTACAAAAGCGTCCCCGATCCGAAGCTGATCCTTGGTTATCCAATTACCGAACAGATCACCTCGAAGGATGGCAAGACCGTTCAATACTTCCAGCGTGCCCGCTTTGAACTGCGCACCGATTTATCTGATAACCAGCGCGTGCAGCTCACTCCGCTTGGACAGGCAGTCTATAAGCCTGCGGCTCAATTGAAACTTAGTAACACCGCCGGCTGTGACGTATTCTCTACGGGTTATTCTGTCTGCTTTGCATTTCTGGATTTTTACAAAGCCAATGACGGCGCGGCGCAATTTGGCAATCCCATTTCGCCGTTCGAATTCCACGAAAATCTCATCGTGCAATATTTTGAAAAGGCGCGCTTCGAATGGCGCGCAGACCGGCCCGAAGGCCAGCGCGTCGTTCTCACAGATCTGGGGCGCCTATATTTCGAGCAGCTTGGTGAAGATCAGGCGTATCTGAAGCCGGTCAGCCCATTGGATGCTACCATCAACCCCATCCTTGCTATCAAGGTGCGCGCCTTCGTAGCGAAACCTCTCACCCGTGCCAGCGGACAACAAACCGTTTATGTGATCGTCCAGAGCCAAACCCAACAAGCCGTTTCAAATGCCACCGGAAGAGCCACGATCCATTGGCCCGATGGCCAGACGGAAGAGTATTTCTTTACTACAAATGCTGCAGGTCTTGGCACCCTCACATTTAATTTTGCAGACCAAAAACCCGGAGAACTCGTTCAGATCAATATTGCCGTTGTCTATCAAGGGTTGGGGGCGACGACCATGACATCCTTCCGAGTTTGGTTTTAATCCATCCCCAATGTAAATTTCAACAACCTGGCCGTGGACACTATGACAGTAGCCTGTTAGAAGAGTCCACTGCAAAGTGCATAGCAGAAGGAAAGCGAATGACCGGCGAAAGCAGTCCACCGGACTAGTACAGAACTAGTACAGGATTAGTACAGGACTGGCGAGATCAATCAGGAAGGACTGGCTACCCAGGCCTTGAGAAGCAAGTGGGCAAGATCTCACAGGATAAATATAAAAAAGGGGTACTCTAGACTTCACTATATGGATATGCGCATTCCCCTTTTTGCGTTTCCTCCCGATAGAATAGGCCTCTGGCTGACTTGTTTTCGCCAGGGGCCTACTATTTTCATTGAGAGCGCGCTTTACCTGAAAATATCGCTCCAATCAAAAACGGGTCCGTCTTTACAGGCCAGCTTCCAATCAGATTTCAGGCTGACCGCGCAAACTCCACAGTCTGCAATTCCTCCACAAGGGACCGGCGTGTGGACCAGGATTTGAGCTTCATTTCGACTAAGTTCCGGGCGCGCCTTCCCCACCGGGGGCTGATTCAGCCTCCCCAATTGTTCTCTTAACTGAGGCAAATCCTCACGCGCCACATCGCAGGCGACATAATCAGCCCACTCAAGGATTTCGTACAGCGAAGAGAATGGGTGTACTTCCACATCATCTGGCAAGTTTTCTGGACTCGAGTGGCCAACGAGTACAACCGCCGCGTCTTGCTTCAAAGCCGGGCGAATCAAACCTTTCAGGCGCGCAGGGGACGTGTCAAGCGCAATCAGCCCGACTCTACGAGCCGATAATGGCAAAGTAAAGCCGCGTCCCAACGGACCGCGTAAGTAAAGCTCAAGCCCCGGATGCCAGGAATCCGGTATCTGCGCAGCGCCGATAAAATGTCCCCATGACCCGACGGTGACACCTTGAGGGACAGAATCCGTATAAAACAGTGGAACAGGCAGAGGTACATCCGATGTATCGCCGGCCAGCAAATACTGGCCCGGAGACGGAATCAGGTTCGGCGGACAGGAAACGCGCACGTGGCGGCAGCCATCCTCCAGAATTAATTCAACGACCTGCCCTTTCCCTGTACTCATATTGCTATGCTATCATGGCGGTATAATAATTTCAACATGAATCGGAGGAACCATGAACATTGCTGATTTACTGAAGGGTCTCGCATCGTTCGTTTGGGTCGGCGTGGTCGGCGTGGTAGTACTTATGTTTGTGCGAGCCAGCCGCAGTCAAGCTACCAAAGGGTTGAGCGGTCTCCTTATCTTTTTGTTGGTTGCAGCGGTAATTCTCACGACTGTTGGTCAAGGGTTGGTGTTCCTGCAAGCCGATCAATATGCCGTTGTGCGGTCGGTTTTTCAGCCCAACGGCTATCGCCCGACGCCGTTAGGTCCAGGCCTACATTGGATCGTGCCATTCGTCGAGAGCGTACCCACTGAATATACCTACTCGGTTGCCCGGCAAACATATACCATGTCTTCCACAGCCAGCGAAGGACAGACACAGGGCGACGATTCGATTCAGGCGCGCACCAAAGACGGCCAACAGGTTTTCATTGATGCATCGGTCATCTATGCAATTGATCCGGGCAAGGTGATTGAGTTGAATAGAAACCTCCAACACCGTTACGAGGAACAAATCGTAAGGCCGGTAGCGCGCGCCGCCATCCGCGATGCAGTCTCGAAATATGGTGTGGAGGAAATCGTAAGCAGCAAACGCGACGAACTTGAGCAGTCCATCACGACTGAGATTGAACAGAAACTGACTGCCAACAACTTAGTCATGAGTGATTTCCTGCTCCGCAACATCCGCTTTAGTGACGAGTATGCGACAGCCGTTGAGCAAAAGCAGATCGCTGAGCAACAGGCGCAACAAGCCAAGTTTGTTGTGGAACAAAAGAAACAGGAAGCTGAGCAAGCCCGCCAAGTGGCGCAAGGTACTGCGGATGCAGCTGTGATCGCAGCAAAAGGCGCAGCCGAAGCGCGTTTGATCCAGGCGGAGGCGGAAGCAAAGGCGAATGATGTGCTTGCCAAATCTCTCACGCCAGAATTGGTACAGTATCAATATCTTTTGAAGCTTGCTCCAGGCGTTCAAACAATATTTGTGCCCAGCGGCAACCAGTTCATTTTGCCGTTGCCGGGTGCAGCCGAGAACACACCCGCCACAGCACCGACCACCACCCCATAATTGGGAATGTAATTAGTGTAAAATGACCAGCAGCCAGAGATGGTTGCTGGTCATTTTGATTGAGGAGTTTTATGCCCATTCCACAAACCGGACGAGAGATCCGCCTGACAACTCTTTCTGCCTGTGCGGGTTGAGCGTCCAAACTAAGCGCTGAGGCGCTGGCGCAGGTACTGCGTCCTGTCAAAGACATCTTCGATGCCGCCTCCTTCCCGGACTTGTTAGTGGGTCTGCGGGAACCTGATGACGCGGCAGTTTGGCGCCTGGATGACGAACGCGCCATTGTCATGACCACGGATTTCTTTACGCCCGTGGTAGACGATGCTTATGACTACGGCGCAATCGCCGCGACGAACAGCCTCTCGGATGTGTACGCGATGGGCGGACAACCCTTCCTGGCTTTGAATGTCGCGGCCTTGCCAGACAATTTACCGGTAGAGATCTCCAGTGAGATCATTCGGGGCGGGGCGGAAAAAGCGCGTGAGGCCGGGGTCGTCATTGCAGGCGGGCATACCGTCAAGGATAAGGAGCCGAAATATGGACTGGTTGTTATTGGCTTTGTCCACCCGCGCAAAATGCTCAGCAAAGGCGGATTGAAAGCCGGAGATACGCTCGTCTTGACCAAACCACTGGGATTCGGAGTCACGACCACAGCCCTGAAGCAGCAAAAAGCTGATGAGCAGGATGTACTGGAAGCGGTCAATTGGATGAAGCGCTTGAATAGAACTGCCAGCCAGTTGGCGAATGAGTTTGGCTTGCATGCTGGAACGGATATTACCGGCTATAGCCTCCTGGGGCATGGCATGGAAATGGCTGAGGCCTCCGGTGTATCGCTGAACCTGGAACTGTCAAAGATCCCCTTTATTTCAGGTGCGCGCAAGTATGCCGAAATGGGCACATTCCCGGGCGGCGGATTCGATAACCAAAAGTACTTTGAGTCAAGAGTCCGATTTAGCGATGCGATCGATGAGCCTTACCAGATGCTGTTGTTTGACCCACAGACGAGCGGAGGCTTGTTGCTTGGCGTTCCGGGCGAGAAACTGGATGCGTTTTTGGGGCGATCCAAAGAATTAGATCAACCGGCCTGGGTAATTGGCGAAGTGCAGCCGGGCTCAGGGATTCAACTCACAGGATAGGAGGTTATGATGATTTCGGGCTTTGGTATCGGTGAACTGCTCACGAGTTTTGTTGTCGTGGCATTCAGCCTGGCTATACCCCTTGGCATTCTATTCCTTTTGTACAAGATTTACGTCAAGCTGAAAAGCATTGAAGAACTGCTGAAGAAAAACTGAATCCCTGGCTCCTTCAGAGCTAGATAAGCCTGGCCGCATCGAAATGAGAGTAGATATAAGAATATTATTTTAAGCCGATCAAAGCCTAATAAGCAGTTTATTCATCCATAGTACAATAGAGAGAACTCGAAGTTGATTGGATTATGGAAGAAATCCCCCTAAAACTTAATTTAACCCCTGGGTTGATCACGATTGGTGTATTGCTCATTATCAACGCGATATTGATCATGGCTGAGACCGCGCTGCTATCCACACGCAAGGCGCGGCTGCAAAGCGACCTCAACAAAGGCGATGAGCGGGCAGGCATTGCTCTGAAATTAACCGAAAACCCCAACCAGTTCCTTTCTGTCACTCAAATTGGCATTACCACCATCGACCTGCTGCTGGGCGCATTGACCGGCTCCACCCTTGGTGTATGGATCGACTCTCAACTCAATAATTATCCTGCATTGGAACCTTATAGCAGTGTGATCGGTTTATTGATTGGCGTGGTGCCGATCACATATCTATCACTGGTACTGGGCGATCTTGTCCCCAAGCGCTTGGCTTTGCGGGATCCGGAAGGAGTCTCTGCTACCTTCGCAAAGCCGATGCTGTTCTTTACAAAGCTCTTTTCACCGCTCGTAAAGTTTCTGAGCTTTTCAACTGAATCGATGCTGCGGATCATGGGCGTGAAAATTAGCGAAGAACCACCTGTGACAGAGGAGGAGATCCAGCTGCTCATCGATCAGGGCACACAGGCAGGTGTTTTTGAAGAATCTGAACAGGATATGGTGGAAGGCGTCTTTAGCCTGGGTGACCGGCGAGTGTATTCATTGATGACCCCGCGCCCCGATATCGTCTGGCTGGATATTGACGATTCGATCGAAGAGATCCGCAATAAGATCGCTGAATGCGATCTATCGCGCTTCCCCGTGCGGCAGGGCTCCCTGGATGTCATCCTGGGTATTGTCAAAGCCAGAGATTTGCTCGTACGAAGCTTGAATCGCGAATCCATCGTTCTCAAGGAGCTGCTCAAGCCCGCCTTCTTCGTTCCTGAAACCATGCTGGCATCCCGTGCCCTGGAAATCCTGAAGGAAAAAGGCACAGATATGTTGTTGGTCATCGATGAGTTTGGCGCCTTGCAGGGGCTGTTGACGATCAATGACATTCTCGAAGAGATCGTTGGTGAAATGGAGATCGATGAACCCCAGGCCATGCAGCGCCAGGACGGTTCATGGCTGCTGGATGGCATGCTGGAGGTGGACGAGTTCAAGGAAATATTCAATCTGCCCCCCCTGCCGCACGAAAGTGAATACGAAACTTTGAGCGGGTTTGTCATGATGTCGCTTGGACGATTACCACAGGCCACCGACCGCTTCGAATGGCACGGCTTGAATTTCGAGGTCATTGATATGGATGGTCGCCGGGTGGATAAGGTGCTAGTCACCACTCTGCCACAGCGCCCGGTGACACCGGAAGACAGCAACGGAAAGAAATAACGGCTGGATCCAATATTGTGCAATAAAGTTCATCTTTTATGCCTCGCAATTTCCTTCGTGCAGTGATCTTTGACCTGGGCGGCACACTCATGTATGAGCGGGCTGCCTGGGATTCTATTACTGCCCAGGCCGATGAAGCTCTTACTAATTATCTACGCGAGCAGGGCATGGAATTGAACCTTTCCACATTCCCGCGTGAATTCCGTAAGCGGCTCGATAAATACTTCAAGAAACGCGAAAAGGATCTGCTTGAAACCAGCTATTCGTTTGTCCTGCGCGATGTGCTTACGGATAAAGGATATCGGGATGTTTCCGATAGAACGATTCGCGAGGCGCTTGACCGTCTGTTTGCCATTACGCAAACAAATTGGGTGCTCGAACATGACACATTGTCAACGCTAAAGAAACTCGAAACAGACGGCTATCGCATGGGTTTGATCTCAAACGCAGGCGATGATGAAGATGTGCAGCAGCTGGCACGCCGCTTCAATATTTCTCGATACTTTGATTTCATCCTGACCTCTGCCGCCTGCAGTTACCGCAAACCACATCCGCGGATTTTCGAGATTGCGTTGTCAAACTGGTATTTCCTCCCTACTGAAGCAGTCATGGTCGGCGATAATCTGGATGCGGATATACGCGGCGCACAAAATGTGGGATTGTATGCGATCTGGCTCAGCCGCCGCGCCGGGCAAAGAGACGAGAACTCTTTACCGGTCCATCCGGATGCGAGCCTGTCCGCGCTACATGAGCTTCCCGCATTTCTCGATCGGCTTCAGGTCCAATAAAAAAATCTAAACATGCATCACGGATTACATCACAATGTCTCAAAACAAAACTCTGCTTGCTTACCTGGCGCTGGGTACAGGCGTCCTTGCGCTCAGCTTCTCTGCCATGTTCGTACGGTGGGCAAATGCGCCCGGTCCGGTCACCGCGTTTTACCGCCTTTTCTTTTCAATATTCCTGTTGTTGCCCTTTTTCATATCACGCCTAAGGAAGAATCCAGAGATTAGGTCAATGTCCATCATATTTCCCTTGCTGGCTGGTGTTTTTACAGCGTGTGATCTTGGGCTGTGGACCTCCTCACTTTCGTATACGACCGCTTCCAATGCCACTTTACTGGGCAATACCGCTCCGCTCTGGGTCGCGCTGGGTGCCTGGCTGATCCTGAAACAAAGGCTGACAGTCGCTTTCTGGCGCGGACTCGCATTCACCTTACTTGGCGCAGTACTGATCATGGGGACAGATTTTATTCTGCATCCCCGCTTCGGCATCGGCGATGCGATGGCCGTCTCTACAGGCTTTTTCTATGGTGGGTATTTTCTTTTCACCGAAAGGAGCCGCATCCATTTCGATCCCGTGAGCCATATCTGGCTAGTTGGAGTTGGGGCAAGTCTCTCACTCTTCTTCGTAAATAGGGTGATGCAATATCCGTTATCTGGCTATCCCAGCCGGACCTGGCTGATCTTTCTCTGCACGGCAATTGTCTCGCAATTGATTGGCTATATGTCACTTGCTTATGCGCTAGGCCACTTACCTGCCTCGGTTGTTTCGCCGACGATGATCCTGCAGCCTGTTGTCACAACTCTTCTGGCAATCCCGCTGCTTGGTGAAATTCCCAGCATCTGGCAGGGAATTGGTGGTGCGATCGCGCTCGTCGGCATTTATATCGTGAATCAATCCCACCAGCGTAGCAGCCAAATTGAAACTCCTAACGCGTAAGCCTTGAAATTTATGACACTCTTCTATATACTAGCCTTATCCCAAAATCCCTAGGTCTCACGGAGGAGAGCATGGAAATCAAAGTCTCAACTGAAAGTGGGCGCGTTCCTGTTACTGTCTTGCATGTGGACGGGAATATTGACTCAGCAACCTACGAAACATTTCAGTCCACAGCCAGAAAGCTGATCAGCGAGGGAGCACGCTATATACTTGTTGATCTATCCCATGCGCCATTCGTAAGCAGTGCTGGTCTGCGTGCATTGCACACGATCTTCAATGAACTCCGTTCCCGTAACCCCGATGCCAATCTCAGTGACGAACAAATGAAAAAGGGCATTAGCGCGGGTACATATAAATCGCCCCATTTGAAGTTGCTTAACTTGTCTCCCGAAACGAAGGTAGCTTTTGAAACGAGCGGTTTTGACATGTATATCGAGACATTTACGGATATGAAAGCGGCTATCGCTTCTTTCTAGACCGCAATCTTCCATCTCCACGACCATTTTCACCATAAGGCGGACCCAATGAACCTAGGCCCTATTGTCGAAGTTGCAATTGGTATCATTTTCGTTTGGATTACCCTCAGCCTGGCGACTATCCAAATCCAGGAATGGATCACCACCCAACTCAATAAACGGGCAAGGGACATGGAGTCTGCCATCCAGGAAATGCTTGCCAACCCGGATCTCAAAGCACAGTTCTATGACCACCCCGTAATTCGAGGGTTGACTGCCAATAAGAGAAGAAAACCTTCACAAATACCCGCGTGGTTCTATCGAACCCCAATTCTGCGCGGCTTCACCAAGGAAAAGCGAAAGCTGCCTTCCTACATCCCGGCCCAGCAATTCGCGCTTACCATGTTTGATATTGCCCTGACAGCCGATACCGAATCATCTGTCATCCAGCAGGGCATCTTGAAAATTCGGGATGACCTGCACAGCAGCAGGAATTTACCTGTACAATCGGCGATCATCGAAGAGTTGAATCTGCTCTCTGAACTGGCTCGGAGTGCGGCGGCAACCGAAGCGGGGACCGCCATCACCAATAGAACCCTTGCAGTACTTAAAGATGAAACCGAACATTTCGTTGAGAATTTCGGCAAGAAACATCCCAACCTCAAGCTTGACAATGAGGTTCTCCGCAAAATCAAGGAGGGTCTTGAGAGCACGTTACAACAATCCCCGAAACTCAAGGCTGCTATGGACAATGTTGTCAGCCAACAGCCACCGGGGGATCAGCCCGAGTCGGCCCTGTCCAAGGTCCGTCGCGGCGTAGCTGCCTTGAGCGTGATCAGCCCGGAAGTGCATCAAGCTCTTAGCACCCTGTTGATGAATGTGGAAGAATATTCATCAGAGAAGGAAAAGAGTCTCGCCAAAGCGCGTGGAAATGTGGAGAAGTGGTTTGATGATTCGATGGACCGTGTGAGTGGCGTATTCAAACGCTATTCACAGGTGATGGCTTTCATCATTGGCTTTGTAGTTGCACTTGTCTTGAATGTGGATTCCATCAATCTCACAGTTTATCTATGGCGAGATCCATCTGTGCGCCAGGTTTTGGCAGCACAAGCCTCCCAAGTGCAGCTTCTCCAACCGGGTACCGGAAACAATCCAGAACAGGCAATCCAACAAATCAACGAACAACTTGGTCAGCTGAACCTGCCGGTTGGGTGGGGTGTTAATCTGGTCAATGGTGTGGCATCTGCCGATGATAGTTGTAAACCGTTCCCCAAGGAAAAGCAGACATTTGGGATTCCGCTCCTTGCCTCCAACAAATGTCTCGTTCCGCCGCAAGCCGATAGCCAGACGAATATCCTACTAAAGCTGGTTGGAATTTTTATCACCGCTCTGGCAGCAATGCAGGGTGCGCCCTTCTGGTTTGACATGCTGAAAAGATTGGTCAATCTGCGAGGGACAGGCGCCAATCCAGCAGAAAAAGAAGGAAAGTAACTCATATCCTCATTCCCATAAAAAAAAGGGCTGTCTTGCACAGCCCTTTCTGCTTATAATCACTGCATGTCTGATCTCTTTGATCACGCCATGCACGAACGTATGAAGCAGGAGGCGCCGCTCGCTGCACGAATGCGCCCGCGTACCCTGGATGAATACATCGGGCAGGAGCACATTGTCGGTGAAGGCAAACTGCTGCGCCGCGCCATCGAAGCGGATAGGCTGTTTTCGTCTATCATCTTATGGGGGCCACCCGGCACAGGCAAAACCACCCTGGCACAGGTGATCGCGAATACCACCAAAAGCCATTTCGTTACCATCTCCGCTATCCTGGCGGGCAAAGCTGATCTGCGCGTCATTATCGAGGAAGCGCTGGAACGCAGACGCCTTCACAATATCCGCACGATCCTGTTTGTGGATGAAGTCCATCGCTGGAATAAAGCTCAGCAGGATGCCCTGTTGCCTCACGTCGAGAATGGAGCGGTGACCCTCATTGGCGCGACGACCGAGAATCCATATTTCGAGGTCATCAAAGCGCTGATCTCGCGCTCGCGTGTCTTCCAATTGCGTAACTTGAATCAGGAAGAGACGGGCATCCTGATCGACCGCGCCCTCACCGATAAGGAGCGCGGCTACGGAACCAGGCGCATCATTCTAGACCCGGATGCACACTTCCATATCATCGATGTTGCGAGCGGTGATGCACGCAATGCGTTAAACGCTCTGGAATTGGCAGTCGAATCCACCCTGCCAGATGAGGCTGGAGTCATTCACGTCACTCTGGACGTCGCACAGGAGTCGATTCAACGCCGGGCAGTGCTCTACGACAAGGACGGGGATGCCCATTACGATACCATCAGTGCCTTTATCAAATCGGTGCGCGGCTCAGACCCCGATGCGGCCCTCTATTGGCTCGCCAAGATGATCTACGCGGGTGAAGACCCACGCTTCATCATTCGCAGGCTGATTATTCTCGCGGGTGAAGACATCGGCTTAGCAGATCCAATGGGGATCGTGGTAGCGGCTTCAGCCGCGCAGGCCTTTGACTACATCGGCCTGCCTGAAGGCATTTATCCCATTGTGGAAGCAACGCTGTATCTCGCCACGGCACCCAAGTCCAACAGCGCAGGCGCCTACTTCAAAGCCATGAAGAAAATTGAGGATGAAGGACAAATTTCTGTGCCGCGGCATTTACAGGATGGCAACCGTGACGCTGCCGCCATGGGACATGGCAAGGATTATGCATACCCCCATGAATTCGATGGGCACTTTATCCCCCAACAGTATTTACCCAAACGACTGCTTGGCACTTATTTCTATCAACCCTCCCCGGAAGGCTACGAAACACAAGTGACTGCCCGGCTCGAGCTATGGCGGGAAGCACAGAGAAAGGCATTGGGCATTGAACGCCGCGAAAATATACCTGACATGAGTGAAGAACAAATTCAAGAAATGAAGAGAAAGATCAAGTAGTATGGCCCTGCTCCTCCTGATCCGTCACGGCGAAAATGACTTTGTCAAGACCGGCAAACTGCCTGGACGTCTCCCCGAGATTCACTTAAATGAACGTGGACAAAAACAGGCTGCAGCTTTGGGTGAAGCGCTGAAAGATGTCCCACTCAAGGCAATTTACTCCAGTCCCCTTGAACGGGCAATCGAAACTGCCACACCCATTGCCAATGCGCGCAAGTTGGAGATTGTC
>DATGYJ010000123.1:0-6720 GCA_035298105.1 Anaerolineales bacterium
CCGCCCGCTGCTGCCTCCGGTGAAACGTGACCGATACATGCCCCACGCGTCCCGCCGCTAAAGCGACCATCGGTGATCAAGGCGACCTTATCGCCCAGGCCCATTCCCATAATGGCAGAGGTAGGTGATAACATTTCCTGCATCCCGGGTCCGCCTTTTGGGCCCTCGTAACGCACCACAACACAATCTCCTGCTTTCACTTTTCCGCCCAGGATGCCGGCCATGGCCTCTTCCTGCGATTCGAATATCACGGCAGGACCTTCGAACTGCATCATGGCTTCACTGACGCCGCCTACTTTCACCACTGCGCCATTCGGTGCAAGATTACCAAACAGAATGGACAAACCACCGCGCTTCGAATGGGCATTGTCATAACGCCGGATCACTTCTTCGTCTTTGATATCTATTCCTTGAATTGATTCCCCCAGGGTCATGCCACTTACAGTCAACCGGTCAAAATGCAGCATGCCTGTCCCCCATTGGATCTCGTTCAAGATCGCAGGGATGCCTCCGGCACGATGGACATCCTGCATATGCCATTTGCCCGCTGGACTCACTTTACAAATATGCGGCACCTTATCTGCCACAGAATTGATCCGCTCGAGTGGATAATCCACACCGGCCTCATTGGCTAATGCCAGGGTGTGGAGTACGGTATTTGTTGAACCGCCCATCGCCATGTCCAGGGCAAAGGCATCGTCAATGGCTTCGGGCGTAACAATATCACGCGGCTTGATATCGCGTTCGAGCAGGGTCAGGATCTGAGAGGCGGCTTTCCTGGCCAGGGCTTCCCGCTCAGGAGTCTTGGCCAGGGCGGAACCGTTGAACGGCAGAGCGAGACCGATGACTTCCATCAGGCAGTTCATCGAGTTGGCAGTAAACATCCCGGAACATGATCCACAGGAGGGACAGGCAAATCTTTCCAATGTTGTTAATCTCTTCTCATCGATCTTGCCTGCTGAAAATGCCCCCACCCCTTCGAACACAGAAATCAAATCAATCGTTTCGCCTTCTGGTGTTTGTCCCGCTGCCATCGCCCCCCCAGAGACAAAGATGGTCGGGATGTTGACCCGCATCGCAGCGAGCAGCATACCCGGCACGATCTTGTCGCAGTTAGGGATACAGACCATAGCATCAAAGCGGTGGGCTTCGATCATCGTCTCAACACAATCGGCGATCAGTTCCCGCGAAGGGAGCGAGTACTTCATCCCCATGTGCCCCATGGCGATCCCATCATCGACACCGATGGTATTGAATTCGAACGGCACTCCACCTGCCGCCCGGACCGCCTCTTTCACAAGCTTGCCGAAATCCTGCAAGTGGACATGCCCGGGCACGACATCGACATAGGAATTGACAATCGCAATAAATGGCTTACTGAAATCTTCCTCCCTGACCCCCGTCGCTCGCAACAAGGCACGATGCGGCGCCTTCTCATAACCCTTTTTGACAGTATCAGATCGCATACGGCTCCTTTGCAGACCTGACAGGTCTCACCACGTCGTGTCCTTTAGTGATCTCTGCGTGGACAACGTTTCCAGACAATAAGGCTTCCGCGGAGACCTGTCAGCTCTTAAGTTTTGGTAACAAAAAGAGCCGCCCTTGGTTAGGGCGGCTCTTTGCACTTACTTAGGTGTGTTTTATTTCTTCACTCTCACCTTTGCCATCCTAACCGAAATTAGATCCTTAATAATAAGGACCACAATAAGGATGACAATAAGAGAGAGGCTGAAGAATGGGCTCATATTCGCTTAAGGTATTTCGCCCGATTATAGGCTTATTCGGAAATAAGTCAAGAGGGAGTTTGTGAAAGTTGGTAGATTGGTAAGTTGGTAATTGGTAAGTTTTGCTTTCCCCGAGACTTTCAGCCTTCAGCATCGACAATTTCATTGTGTACCAGATGCAAACAGCGCGCCTCTTGACTCATTCCCCTCACTGGCATAGAATACTGCCCAATATGAACTCAGCGTACTTCACCATGACCATGACTACAACTACCTCCCGGGTTTCCGTGAGGAATTTGTGCGTGGAGTGAAGTAACCGAATCATAGGTCCTCTCAAAACACACAGCGCCTCACGGTAACGTGGGGCGTTTTTGTTTACCTTGAACCACAGACCTGACATGTCTTACACGCGTCATCACCTTCAACGATGCTCGCGTGGATAAAGGTCAACAATGAGCATGTCCTCTCAGAGACATGTCAGGTCTTATCTAGAAGGAGAATGATCATGCGAGACTCGAAACAAACCCTTGTTATGAAATTTGGGGGCACGTCTGTTGGTTCGGTAGATGCACTGAGGAGAGCGACTCAAATCATTAAGGAGGCACGCACTGAGTATGCGCGCGTAGTGGTTGTCACCTCCGCGATGGCCGGCGTGACCGATCTACTGTTGAAATGTGCCACGCTCGCAGCTCAGGGAAAAGTGGATTCGCTCCCCGAGGCAGAGTCTACTTTGAGAGCAAAGCATTTCTCCGCTGCTGAGGAGCTGATCAAAGATCAACAGCTCTGTGAGAGGACCAAGGGAGAGATCAATTGCCTGATCCAGTTACTGATTGACTTATGCAGGGCAATCGCCGTAATTGGTGAAGCCAGCCCGCGTGCATTGGATGCAGTGGCATCTCTTGGCGAGCGGATGAGTGTCCGCTTGCTGGGCGCGGTGGCTGAAAGTGCAGGGGGCAAGGTTAAGGTCGTCGAATCAAGCGAATTCGTGGTGACGAACGCCCACTTTCAGAATGCGCATCCTGATTTTGGGATTACCACTGAAAAAGCACGGGGTTGTTTAAATCCGCTTTTGGAAAGTGGTATTGTCGTGATCACCACCGGATTCATCGGCGCGACCGCTGAGGGGGTTATCACCACTCTGGGTCGCGGGGGCAGTGACTATTCCGCTGCCATTATTGCTTCTGTGTTACCCGCCGACGAGGTCTGGATCTGGACCGATGTAGATGGGGTGATGACAGCCGATCCGCGCCTGGTTCCTTCGGCAAAGACATTACCTGAGATCAACTACAGTGAAATCGCCGAGCTGGCATACTATGGCGCGAAAGTGCTGCACCCAAAAACCATCCGCCCAGTGATCGAGGCGGGCATTGGACTGCGCATCTGCAACACATTCAACCCTTCACACCCAGGAACACGACTGGTCGCCAATGGACATTCCAATGGAAAAGTGCACAAAGGGGAGCAGGTCATCAAAGCTGTCACCGCCATCCGCAGGCAAAAATTGGTCACGATCGAAGGGCGCGGGATGCTGGGTGTGCCAGGTGTGGCGGCGCGGGCATTTGCATCCGTGGCATCCACCGGGACAAGCGTGCCGCTGATCACGCAGGCATCCTCGGAACAGTCCATTTGTTTTGCCGTGCCGTCTGAATCTGCAGATCAAGTATTGGAGGCATTGCAAAGGAATTTTGCCCTTGAGTTGGCCGAACGGGATATTGACCGCGTCTGGGCATCAGAGGAGGTCGCTATTATTACCGCGGTCGGTTCCGGCACACGCAATACGCCCGGGGTGGCCGGCCAGATTTTCAGCAAGCTAGGCGATCACGATATCAATGTCCTTGCGATCGCACATGGTTCCTCGGATGTTTCGATCAGTATGGTGGTTGAAACAGAGGCTACCGAAAAGGCAGTCAAGGCACTGCATGAATTGATCGTGGCAAGTACACAGGTGAACAAGTATACAAGTAGGCAAGTATACAAGTAAACAAGGATGCAGGTCAAACACGTGTTTACTTGTGTACCTGTGTACCTGGCTACTTTATTTAGACTTCATCCTTGAAAGGAAATTATCATGTCCCCTTCTCAAATCCCCGTCGCAGTTCTCGGCGCGACAGGTTCTGTTGGTCAGCGATTTATTTCCCTGCTCGATCAGCATCCGTGGTTCAAAGTCGTTGCGCTGGCTGCCTCTGATCGTTCCGTCGGACAAAAGTATTCGGAGGCGTGCCGCTGGGTATTGAACGAGCCGATGCCTGAGTTTGCGCGCGAGATGGTGGTCGTCCCTGCGACGCCTGAATGCATCGAGGCGAAGATCGTTTTTTCGGCTTTGCATAATGAAATCGCAAAAGACCTCGAGCCGCAATTTGCACAAGCCGGTTTTGCTGTTTGTTCGAATGCATCATCCTACCGGCGCGCAGAAGATGTACCGCTGCTCCTGCCCGAAATCAACGCCGATCATATTCAACTTGTCAAAGTGCAGCGCAAGAAGCGCGGCTGGGGTGGGTGTATTCTCACCAATCCAAATTGTACGAGTACCGGGTTGACGGTTGCGCTCAAAGCGCTGGACGAGGCCTTCGGTGTGCAGAAAGTCTTTGCCGTTTCGCTCCAGGCGCTTTCCGGCGCAGGGTATCCTGGTGTGTCTTCATTGGATATCATCGATAATGTGATTCCCAATATCAAAGGTGAGGAAGAAAAAGTGGAGTGGGAGCCGCGCAAGATGCTCGGCAGATTGAATCACGATAAGATCGAGCTGGCGGACATCCTCTTCAGCGCGCATACCAATCGAGTCGCGGTGATCGACGGGCACACCGTCTGTGCGAGCGTGGCATTCACCCATCCCGTCGAGCCTGAAGCGGCTGAGGCCGTCCTGCGAGATTACCGTGCCCCCGCCTCGGCGAGAGAATTGCCGTCGAGCCCACAGCCCGTCATCGAGGTCCGAAGTGAAGCGGACCGGCCTCAGCCAAGACTTGACCGGTTGAGTGGTAAGGGCATGACAACTGTCGTCGGGCGCGTAAGGCGCGATCCCATTCTCGATCTTAAGTTTGTGGTCCTGTCACATAACACCATCCGCGGCGCAGCGGGTGGATCGATCTACAATGCAGAGCTGCTTGTAAACGAAAGCCTGCTGTAGGTCGGACACTCCCTCCCACTTGCTGCGCTTCGGGGCTATGGTGGCATCTGCCTGATTTGCCACACTTGCCCGTCGACATAGCGGGTGCTTTCGAGGCGGTCTGTATTCCATACCTGATGCGATAGACGATCCCAGCCATCATCCCCGGATCTCGACCAGCGCCGGGTTGAGTCTTATTTTTGTCATGCTGCTGCCTCCGTGATCAAGCTTTGAATTCTGTACTAATCCTGTACTAGTCCTGTACTAACGCAGAGCTCGTATCCAGCGTTGCTTTTGAGCCTGCTCTCTGCGCAGACGCCAACGCTCAGGAAATGTTCCCGACCTTCCAGAGCTGCATTCCCGGCACTGGCGCTACGGAGTCCTGATCGAACCGGCGGTTAGTTTATTTAGAATACCCGTTGAACGAGCAGGAACGCCCAGACGCTGCTGCTCGTTCAACGGACACAGATTCAAATTTGAGCGCATCAGTGAATGGTAAGAGGATCGAAGCCGAGCCAGGGAGTGCGGTGTTGACAATCCGGCTTATCTTGTGATATAAACTGCGGCTAACAATCAAATACTCGCTCTTATCCAGAGAGGCTGAGGGAACGGCCCTGTGACGCCTCGGCAACCGCTCATACAGTAATCGGTGAGCAGTAAACAGTGATCTGTCACTGAATGCTGAAAACTGATGACTGAAAACTGAGAACGGTGCCAACTCCGACAGAAGGATAGCAATATCCATTAACTGGAAGATGAGAGGATGGTATACGCGTTACCTCTTCTTGTACTTCCAGAAGAGGTTTTGTTTTCCCTTCCCTAACCCTCTCCCCACGAGAGAGGACTCGGGGCTCGGGGAAATACAACTCTTCTGGAAAAGCGGGTACATCATATCTCAAGGAGAGCCCTATGCACACTAAAGAACACCATTTCGGTTTTACGACTCGACAATTGCACGCAGGTTATGAGCCGGAGGACACTACCGGAAGTCGGGCTGTGCCGCTGTATCAGACGGCAGCATATGATCTGCAAAGCACGGAACGAGCCGCGCGTTTGTTCGCCTTGCAGGAGGCGGGGAATATTTACACACGCATCGGTAACCCAACTTCGAATGTATTGGAGAGACGAATGGCAGATCTGGAAGGTGGCATCGGCGCGCTGGAAGTGAGCTCTGGGCATGCTGCCCAGACCACTGCCATCCTCACCCTCTGCGAGGCGGGAGATCATATCGTTTCGGCCTCAACACTGTATGGCGGCACAGTCAGCCAGTTCAAATATACATTTCCGCGCCTGGGGATCACGGTGACGCTGGTCGACCCTTCTGACCCTGAGAATTTTCGGCGTGCAATCCAGCCGAATACGAAAATACTTTACGGAGAGACGATCAGCAACCCACTGGTGAATGTCTTTCCATTCGAGGAAGTCGCAGAGATCGCACAGGAATATCACATCCCTTTGATGATCGACAGCACGTTTGCCACGCCTTATCTCTGTCGTCCGTTCGAATGGGGCGCAGACATTGTGACTCACTCCACGACGAAATTCATCGGCGGGCACGGCACCTCCATCGGCGGCGTCATCGTTGATAGTGGAAAATTCAATTGGACCAAGAGCGGTCGCTTCAACAATTTCACCGAACCGGACCCTTCGTATCATAACGTGATCTATGCCGAAGATTTCGGCCCGCTGGCGTTTATTTCCAAAGCGCGTGCAGGTATTTTGCGCGACCTTGGCACCTGCCAATCCCCGTTCAATTCCTGGCTTTTCATTCAGGGCATTGAAACATTATCCCTGCGGATGGAACGGCACGTCCAGAACGCACAGGCGGTGGCAGAGTTTCTCGCAGATCACCCTCAGGTCAGTTGGGTGACTTATGCCGGGCTGGAAAGTCAC
>DATGYJ010000124.1:0-33366 GCA_035298105.1 Anaerolineales bacterium
CATCCACGTTGGGAGAGGAACCCCATGTCAATCAGAAAGCACTGTCTCCTGGTGTTGTTTGCTCTTTTGCTCCTCAGCTGTGCGGCTCCTACCGCCCGGCAGGACACCCTGGCTCTGATCAACGGTACGCTCATTGACGGCACAAGTTCAGTGCCTATCTCAAACGCGGTCATTCTCATCCAGGGCGAGCGGATTATCGGGGTGGGACCGAAAGAGGCGATCAAGATCCCCAGGGGTGCACGCGTCCTTGATTTGGAAGGCGCGACGGTTCTACCCGGCTTTATCAATGCCCATGTCCATTTTGCATACAACGAGCAGAATTTACAGGCCTGGGCTTACGGAGGTGTCACCACCGTCCGGGATGAGAGCATCGTTTCTTCCAATACGCTCGAAGAGCTGATGGCTCTGCGCGACGCAGCAAAGCAGGATCCGCAGGTGGCCCGTCTGATCTCCGCCGGGTACATGCTGACCGTTCCGGATGGGTATGGCGAGTTATTTGTCACCTCGCCTGAGGATGCGCAGCGACAGGTCTTCAAGGAATTGGATGCGGGCGTGGACCTGATCAAGATTTCCATGGAAGATGGCTATGCCGGGCGGCATGATTTACCCAAGCTGACGGATGAGGAAATCGCAGCGATTATTTCGGCCGCGCACCAACGCGGGACGCTGGTTTCGGGACACATCACGCAGGCTGCCTATCTCAAGATCCTGGTGGAAGCCGGGGTGGACGATATCGCTCATGTGCCCTATGATATGGTGCCCACGGAAGTCTGGCGGGCCATGGTCGCCAAAGGCATCTACATGACCCCGACCTTCACGGTTTTCCGAAACTACGCTGCGCCGATCGCGACCTGTGTGCGCAACCTCCACAACTTTCTAGCGCAAGGTGGACAAGTGGCGCTCGGCAATGACTATGGCGGCGGGCCCGGTGAATTCGAGTTGGGGATCCCAATGTATGAGATCGAGCAAATGTCTGCGGCCGGGATGACGCCGCTCCAGATCATCGTTGCCAGCACAAAAAATGCCGCTCACGTTTCGGGGATTGAAGATCAGGTGGGTACACTGGAAGCCGGCAAATTTGCAGACGTGTTGGTGGTTTCCGGCAATCCCCTGGACGACTTGCAAAATCTACGGCATGTCCGCATGGTCATTCATCATGGAACGATCATCCGTGATGAGAGCCTAAATTATTCTGATTAACATAAGCGGCCTAACAGATCTTCCCTTAATCAGGTCTTGCAGCTCTCCTCACCTGAATGCACACGACCGAAGGGGCTTCACATGGATGGAGGTAGGCCTTCGGTCGTGAGGTTCAGCGGGTTTGTTTCGATCAGATGCTAGGCGGCACACCTGGTTCAAGCAGGTTCCAGGCGCAGATGGTTCGTCATGCCAGATGCTTCCTGATGAATGCGCAAATTTCGTTCATGGCCTCCGTGGCTTCCGGAAAGAGAGGCGCCAGGAGAGGATAACAGTGGACCATCCCTTCACCGATCTTTAGACTGACATCTACCCCCGCCGCCTTTGCTTTTTCGGCGAAGCGGAGCGAGTCATCCAGCATGGTTTCATTTGTGCCAATGCATATCAATAGGGGTGGAAGTCCATGCAGATCTCCGTAAAGGGGAGAAATCCAGGGCAAGCGGGGATCATGATCTCCAACATAGTACTTACTGCAAACGGTGGACATCCCGGGTGGATCGATACTGGAATTCAGCTTTGTCCGGTAGGATTCTCCGGTCAGCGCAAGGTCTGTCCAGGGAGACATGGCGACGGCTCCAGCGGGAAGTGGAACGCCCTGATCCCGGAGCGCAAGCAAGGTCGCCAGGCACAAGCCTCCGCCGGCGGATTCTCCGACGATCATGATGTTGGATGGCAAAAAGCCCTGATCGAGCAGCCAGCGATAAGCCGTGACAGCATCTTCGAGTGGACCCGGAAAAGGATCTTCAGGAGCCAGGCGATGATCGAACAGAAGCATCCTTACTTCACTGCCTTTGGCGATCCTGACCACCATGGCCCGGTGATCCTTACACGAGCCGCTGACGTACCCACCGCCGACGGTATAGAGAATGGCCTTGTCCTTGCGAGGGTTTGAAGGGACAAGCCACTCTGCCTGACGGCCCTGAATCCCGGTCACGCCCTCAATCACGACCGGCGATACCTGGACCCCGTCCGGCACCTTCATCCGGCTGCTCCCCTCCTCACATTCCTGGCGAAAGCGCGGGATGGAGGTATTCCAATCCCAGGTTTCCCTTTTCAGATGTAAACGCAATAAATGCCTGTTTCTCATCGCGAAAATAAGAAGACGGCTTTGTAAACTTGCCATTGCAACCTCCTTGCTGCTATGCATGCTTAATTCAGGCGCGGACTCCATTCATAAACAGGTCCACGCATTGTTCGATAACTTTTCGCGGCTTAAACTTGCCGGGTTCTTTATAGAATTGCTGCGCCACGTTTACAAAAGCGAACTCAAAAAGACCGGTCAGAATGTCGAGCGGCAGGTCGGTGCGGATCTCGGCGTTCTTTTGACCCAGCGTAATGATCTCAGTCTCCAACAGGTAAAGACCGCTCTGCGCGCTTTCACTCTGGTTGAGCGAAATCATATTCCGTATCCGGTAGGTAAAGTACTTTTCGAAAATATCCTTCTGGGCCTGCACGCCCTGCATTAAATCGCTCAGGGTTTGGATCATGCGCGCGCGGGTATCTGGCATCCTTCGAATTCGCTCCAGCCTTTCAGAGCTGCGTTGTATAAAGCTGCGCTGAATATATTCGTCGATGATCGCTTCCTTGACCGGGAAGTAATTATAGAGGGTGCCTTTCGCAAGATCCGCTTCTTCCGCAATCTGTTCCATGGTGATCGCATCCACGCCATGTTTCATAAAAAGTGGCATGGCAACCGTAAGGATCTTCTGCTTTGTTTCTTCTTTTTTCCGTTCCAGCCGGCTGCCGTCAGTGACAGGTTTCAGGGTCATCGTCTCTCTTCTTATTGAACTAAGTATATTATTGTACGACGTTCAAAGTTGAACGACGTATATTTTATACGTCCTGGTTCTTTTTGTCAATAGTTACTGTATTGTGGGTCATGGCTTTCTCAAGGTCGGAAACTGCAGGCTTTTGTGAGGCCTTCTTGAGAAGATCATATTCCGAGCCTCCCAAGGCACTCATCAGGATAGAAAGTGAAATAAAACCGGCTCTGGTCAGAGTGCAGAAGCATTCTGACCAGAGCCGCGGACTATATATGAATTCTAGCCACCCGACAGTTTGTTTGAACAGTACCCCGTTGGTCGATTGCGAACGCTGTCCCTGCGGACAGCAGTCCCTCTGGGACTGCACAGCGTGCGGCGTTCCTCCGCCGTACACTTGCACCTGGCACACACCTGCCCTCCCACTCCGCTGCGCTACGGGGACGCTTCGCGGTGGTGGGCGGTGCCAGGGAGTGCAGGTGCCGAGACCAAAGATAACCGAAAAGTGAAGGATTACATGAAATGTGTGGTCTCGGTACACCCCGACGAGCACGGGGCACCCTTCGACAGGCTCAGGACATCGCTCGACCACCGAGGATTGCTGAAAATCAAAAGCGTCAGGTAGCTAGTATGAATTCAAAATTCAGGTGAGAAAAGGGGCTTAACTCTTCGATCCCTGAAACACTGCAATCGATCCGAAGAAATAACGGCCGGTTTCCGTGTAATTCTTAAAACCGGCCTGGCTGAACATCACCGGCAGAAAACCATCCACATTTTCCGCCACCCGTTCGAAGCGACGCGTAAGTGGGCGAATGGCTTTGCCAAAGGAACTACGCGGTTCGCCGAAATCTGCGCCGAACAACTGCCCACCCGGGCGGAGGACGCGATACATCTCCTGGGCTGTCGTTTGTTTGTCGTCCCGGGTCAGGTGATGCAGCATCATGCTGGTGAGTACAACCTCGAATGATTCATTTGGATACGGGAGATCAAAGGACATCCCTTGATCGAACCGGATCTCAACGCCAAGCTCTCGAGCTTTGGCGCGGGCAATCTCCAGGATCTGTGGATCGCCGTCCAGCCCAACCACTTCAGCGGAAGGATGAGCTTGCTTGATGATGGCCAGCATCGTCCCGGTGCCGCTGCCCACATCCAGGATCTTTTTATTACTCAAGTCGCCCATCTGTGCCAGGAGCTCCCTGCGCATACGCGCGATCGACATCGGTCCTTCTATCAGCGCATCGTAGAGCGGCGTCAGCCAACGAAAGCTTAAAGCGGGGACATATTTTTGGTTTGTCATCTGCCACACCTCAAGAAAAGAATTTATGCCTGCGCCCGGCGCAATCGCAGGCTATTGCTGACGACAAAGACGCTACTAAAAGCCATCGCGCCGGCGGCGAGCATCGGGTTCAAATAGCCGAGGGCCGCAGCAGGGATGAGAATGACATTATAGAAAAACGCCCAGAACAGATTTTGCCTGATGGTATGAAGTGTTTTGCGTGAAAGACGAATGGCACGCGCCACACCCCGCAGGTCACCGCTCATCAAGGTCACGGGCGCGGCGGCCATGGCAACATCGGTTCCCGTTCCAATGGCTATACCCACATCGGCCAGCGCCAGGGCAGGCGCATCGTTTACGCCATCCCCTACCATGGCAACCACATTCGCCGTTCGGGAATCGGAATTCGTTGCCTGGAGTTTCTTGATTTCGTCCGACTTGCCTTGCGGTAAAACCTCGGCCAATACCTGGTCAATCCCGACTTGTTTTGCAATAGCTTCCGCAGTTTTCTGGTTATCGCCTGTGATCATCGCCACCTTCAAACCCATGCGATGCAGTTCTGCAATGGCTTCCTGCGAACCTTCCTTCAAGGTGTCGGCAACAGCAATCACGCCCTCCACCTTTCCATCCATGGCAACCAGCATGGCGGTCTTGGCCTCGTTCTGAAGACGCGTTACCTGAGACTCAAATCCGTTCAAGGACCAGCCACGCGCCTGCATCATTCGTGGGTTACCGATGGCAACGCTCCTTCCGGCGACCTCCGCCTGCACACCCTGTCCGGGCTCCGCTTTGAAGCCAGCTACTTCTGCCAGGCTCAATCCGCGCGTGGTGGCCTCTGCCCAGATGGCTTCGCCCAGAGGATGTTCACTCCCCTTCTCCACCGAAGCGGCCAGCCGCAACAACTCTTCCGCTTTCCACGTTCCGTTTACGAGGATATCCGTGACCGCTGGTTGACCTTTCGTAATCGTCCCGGTTTTATCCAACACAACAATCGAAACTTTTCCGGCGCGTTCCAATGCTTCACTGCTGCGGAACAACACCCCCATCTCTGCGCCCTTGCCGGTACCCACCATCACCGCGGTCGGCGTGGCAAGCCCCATGGCACACGGACAGGCAATGACCAGAACGGCGACCATATTGATCAAAGCAACCGTGAACACAGAATCGGTAAATTGGTAATGGGTGAATTGAGGGACAATGAAATACCAGACCAGGAACGTGGCGAGTGCGATCGCGATCACAATCGGTACGAAGATCGCCGAGACCTGATCTGCCAGCTTTTGAATAGGCGCCTTACTCCCCTGAGCATCTTCCACCAATTTGATGATCTGCGCCAGAGCGGTCTCTTTGCCCACTTTAGTTGCTTCGAATTTCAACAAACCGAGTTTATTCAAGGTCGCGCCGATGACCGGATCACCGGGCTTCTTTTCGACAGGCAATGATTCACCCGTCAGCATGGATTCATCCACCGAGCTTCGTCCCTCGATGATGGCGCCATCGACGGGGATGGTCTCACCTGGTTTCACCAGGACAATATCACCTGCGCGCACATCATCTACGGGCACTTCGGCTTCCATCCCAGAACGAATAACACGTGCGGTTTTGGCGCGCAGCCCCATGAGCTTCTTGATCGCTTCTGAGGTACGTCCTTTAGCACGGGCTTCCAGGAATTTACCAAGCTTGATCAGCGTGATAATGACCGCGGCGGTCTCATAATAGACATGTCCCGCCAACAGTCCAAAGGTGATCGGGAGTGAATAAAAGAAGGCCGCGGAGGAACCCATTGCAATCAGTACATCCATATTCGCAGATTTGTTGCGCAGGGCTTTGAACGCCCCAACATAATACTGCCAGCCCACATAGAACTGGACAGGAATCGCCAGAGCGAGCATGAGCCAGTTTGTCCAGGGTGCGGGGACGGTGCGCATCCCATTCATTCCCGTCACTTCATAAAATGCTTCCGGCAGCAGGTTAAAGTCACGCGCCATGGCAAATAGAAATAAAGGCACCGTGAAGATCAAACCAATGATCAGCAAGCGACGCTGTTCATTGATCTCATGTTCGCGGGCTTTGGCTTCCGCATCTTCTGCTTCCCCGCCGAGTTCAACAGCTTCGAAACCCGCGTCTGCAACTGCGCGACGCAGTTCGGCTTGTGTCACAATGGTCGGCACATATTTCACGCGCGCCTTTTCAGTGGTGTAACTGACTTGTGCTTCCAGCACGCCTTCAAGATTCAAAAGCGCTTTTTCCAGGCGGCGCGCGTCGCTGTCATCTGCCAGACGTTTGATGATGAGGTCAGCTTCGCCGGTCGCCACACCATATCCGGCACGCTGGACACGCGCGATCATATCCGTGAGCTGCAGCTTGGCGGGTTCAAAGTCCACCGTGGCACGTTCGGATGAAAGGTTCACAACCGCCCCCTGCACACCCTCCAGTTTCTTGAGATTGCGTTCAACCGTTGCAACGCAATTTGCGCAGGTCATGCCTGTGATCGGTAAAGTCAACTGTTTCGTTTCAGACATTAATTCTCCAACACTATTTCGCGCTGAGCGGAAAGTCGTGCTCGTCGACTTGTAGTCGCAGCGCACTCCGCTCGGTCAGAAGGATTTAACTCTTAGAAAGGTCAAGCCGCCGCAAGAGCTGCGCATTCAGGGCCACAATGACGGTACTGAGCGACATCAGAAGTGCGCCCACTGCCGGGGAAAGCAGGATGCCCGCCGAAGCAAGGACCCCGGCTGCAAGCGGCAAGGCGACCACGTTATAACCGGAAGCCCAAATAAGGTTCTGGATCATCTTCTGATAACTCGCCCGGCTCAATTTGAAGATCTTCACCACATCCAGGGGGTTGTTTTTCACTAAAATAATTCCTGCTGATTCAACCGCCACATCCGTACCGCTGCCAATGGCAATCCCTACATCGGCACGCGCCAGGGCAGGCGCATCATTCACACCGTCGCCCACCATCGCAACCCGCTTGCCTTGCTTTTGCAGTTCAACAACTTTTTGGTCCTTGTGTTCAGGCAAGACCTCGGCAAAATAAAGGTCGATCCCAAGTTCGTCTGCAACGGCTTTCGCAACGTCCTGGCTGTCACCTGTCAGCATGGCAACCTGTACATTCAGCGCGCGCAGACGTTTGACCGCCTCGTAACTCTCCGGGCGAATGACATCTGCCAGTGCAATCGCGGCAGAGACTTTTTTGTCTTCAAGCAGGTAGACGACCGTTTGGCCCTTCGCCCCGGCAGAGGCTGTGAAATCGGCAATATCCTTATCCGGGCTGATATTCAACGACTCGAGCATCCGCGGTCCACCTACCCACGCTTCCGTTCCATTGACTCTGGCATGGACACCCCGTCCCTTGAGCGCTTCAAATCCAGACACTTTCGGCAATGGCAGTTTTTTATCTTGAGCCGCTTTTTGAATTGCGCGGGCAATGATGTGTTCTGAATCCCCTTCGAGCGCTGCCGCTTGAGCCAAAACTTTATTTTCGTCAGCGCCATTCGCCGGCCGGATTGCGATGACACCCTGCTCGCCCTTCGTGAGCGTCCCCGTTTTATCGAAGATGATGACATCAACTTCACGCGCCATTTCAAGCGCCAGGCGATTGCGGACCAAAATCCCGTTCTGCGCCGCGGAGGTAGTGCTGATGGCTACGACCAGTGGAATCGCCAATCCCAGTGCATGGGGACAGGCAATCACAAGGACAGCGACCACGCGCTGCAAAGTAAACAGATCGAAGCCAATCGAAAGCGTCCAGAGGATTGCGGTCAGGAGCGCCACGCCAATTGCCAGATAAAACAACCAGCCCGCCGCTTTGTCTGCCAGGATTTGTGTGCGAGATTTACTTTGTTGCGCTTCTTTCACCAGGCGCATAATGCCTGCCAGCGCGGTCTGTTCACCGGTTGCCGAGACGCGCACACGCAAGCTGCTGTCGCCGTTGATCGTACCGGCAATGACTTTGGCGCCAACCGTCTTCTTGACCGGCCGCGACTCCCCGGTGATCATCGCTTCATCCACGTCCGACTGACCGTCTTCCACCACGCCGTCCGCAGGGACGCTTGCTCCGGGGCGAACCAGTACCAGGTCACCTGCCTTGAGGGCTGACACAGGCATGGTATGGGTACTGCCATCGGGCATGATATGTTCAGCCGTATCGGGCATCAGTTGCGCAAGTGCATCCAGGGCTCCCGAGGCTTGCCGCACACTGCGCATTTCGATCCAGTGGCCCAAGAGCATCACATCGATTAATGTGACTAATTCCCAGAAAAAGCCTTCGCCGAGATTGACAAAGGTGGCTGCCAGGCTGTAAATGAACGAGACTGAAATTGCGAGAGAGATCAACAACATCATCCCGGGCTGCCGGTTACGGATTTCAGGCACAGCCATTTGAATGAATGGCACGCCCCCATACAAGAATACGATCACTGAAAACAGCGGCGGGAGCCATTGGCTGCCTGCGAATTGAGGCATTTCAAAGCCCAACCACATTTGCAGCATAGGCGTGTAGAGCAATACCGGAATACTCAGGAGCAATGAAATCCAAAACCGCTTACGGAACAGCTCCTCGTGGCCGGTATGATCGACATGCCCGGCATGTTCACCTGCCTGCATTTCATGGGCACCCTGCTCCGCATGACTCATGTGCTGGGAGTGTTGATTTTCAGCGGCAGGGTGCGTGTGAGCGGCATGGACATCGGAATCCATATTGGTCTGTCCTGCCGGTTCCATAGAAGCATGCTTATGCTGCTCTTGCTTGCCTTGCATCTCAGCCTCACTTTTGCTCGCGCTACGCAGGGTAGCGCCGAACCTCAAACGATGAGTGCGCCACATAGACGCAGCGCCCAATCACATTTTAAATTACAGGTTGATCAAGCCTTCAACCGGATAATCAATTTCAGCCAATAAAGCCTTGATCTTGTCCTCACTGGCAGGCGTCTCAAATGTGATCTGGACCTTCCTGGTAGCCTCATCGGCCTTCACAGACTGGACGCCCTGCAGCTCGCCTACTTCCATTTCAATGGTGTGGGTGCAGTGCCCACAATGGATGGCAGGAACGGTATAAGTAACAGTGGTCATAATGTATTTCTCCTTAAATTGATATGGTCATCCTCGAGTGGATCCGCGCGGTGATATCGAAGCGTGTCTCTCATCATTGTCCTTCGACAACTGGTCTGCCCGGGGCCCCAAACGACTCAACGATCAGACCTTCGTTGACATCTCAAAAACTTCTGTAATTTCCTTTAAGACGCGTTCACGCTCCTTGGCATTGTTACCTTTGATCGCAGTTGTTACACACGAGTTGAGGTGATTTTCCAGGATCTGGGTACTGACCTTGTTCAAGGCAGCTTCCACAGCCTGGATCTGGCGGATCACGTCTATGCAGTAAGCGTCCTCCTCCACCATGCGAATGACGCCGCGTAAGTGGCCTTCAACAGTCTTCAGTCTTCGGATTGTGTTCTCCACGGGACTGCTTCGCTTGTCGTTTTCCATGTTCACCTTTTCTTTATAGAGGCATCCGGTCTGCTTTTTCTTACCCCCCCCAGGGGGGTGGGGGTGACATCATAATAACATATGAGCTTCTCGCAAGTCAAGCGCTCGCCGTTAAAGAATGTCACAACTTGTCAGTGCAAATTGTCCTATCCGGAGTAGAATTGTCATATGAAGATCAATCCCTTAGACCTGCGCCGTGTCAATGTCTTCAAAGATGCTACTGATGAGGACCTGAAGCTTTTCGTCCAGAAGGGCATTCCACGCTCCATCGAGGATGGCGAGTTTTTCTTCTTCCAGGGCGACCCTGCCGCCTATGCCTACGTTCTGGTTGCGGGGAAAGCCAAGCTGCTACAAACCAACCCGGCCGGGCAACAGGTCAATTTGAGGACAATTAATGAATGGCAAATCTTCGGGGCACTTGGTGCGGTCCGTGAGAACGCCACCTACCCGGCGACGGCTCAGGCTCTCGAGCCAAGCACCGCCCTGGCGATCGAGAGTGGTTTTCTGAAGGAAATGATGCAGGTCCGGCCTTATCTCAGCCAGAGTCTGATGCAGCTCATGACGGGTTATATTATGGAGATGCAGGAACGCTACCGCGAGCTGGCCACAGAGCGTGTCGAGCGCCGGATTGCGCTGACCGTTTTGCGGCTAGCGGCGCAGATTGGCAAACGGACGGACGGCAACGGAATGACAGTCGAGCTGCCGCTCTCGCGCCAGGATGTAGCCGAGGCTTCCGGGACCACCATTTTCACCGTCAGCCGGGTGCTGGCAGATTGGGAGCGCCAGGGAATAGTGGAAGCAGGCCGCGAGCGGGTACTGATCCGCAATCCCCACGGGCTGGTACAAATCTCTGAAGGCTCAGGGGCAGATCAGTGACCAGTTGACGGGAAGCGCCAAAGACACGCAAGCAATTTGCGTGTCTTTTTTGTTATTTGCGCAGGCGCAAAGAGGGATTTTTCACAATCGGGTATCTTTGGGGCAATGGACACACAGAAAATACCCACTCACTTGACGGTTGATGCAGTGCTAAAAACCTGGCCGCGTGCTTTTTCCGTTTTTATGAAGAATAAAACGAAGTGTGCAGGCTGCTTTATGGGCCAATTCTGCACGCTCAAGGATGTGGCCGAAACCTATCAGATCTCTCTGGAGCAACTGATTGCCGAAATCGAAAAAGTGTCTGACTAAAAATTATACCCAAAGGAGTATCCTATGAAAAATACATTCAAGTTCTTAAGTTTATTGATGCTGGTTACTGTCCTCATCTCGGCTTGCGGAAGTGCAAAAGCAAATACCAGTGCTTCTGCCCAGAGCAGCGGAACAGGCAAGCTTGTCGAGTATTCGCTCATGAGCACCATGGCGGATGGTCAAATGGCTTTCGTTGGTATGGGTGGCGGCATCGATGGCGTCCGCAACCCAACCCTGAGCGCCAACGTAGGGGATACGGTCAAGATCACCCTGACCGGCGGCGACTCGGTAGAACACGATCTCGCCTTCCCTGATTTCAATGCCCAGTCCGAGCATATCTCGGGCAAGGGATCGACCTCCACATTTGAATTTGTCGCCGATAAACCAGGCTCCTTCACCTACAATTGCCTGATTGCGGGACATAAAGAAGCCGGCATGCTCGGCAAATTCGAGGTGACCGGCACTGCCCCCCTGAACGCAGCTCCTGCAGCCGCACCGGCCAGCGGCAATGCGATGCCAATGTCCGCTGGACCGGTCGTTGTCAACAATCCTCCGGCTACCGGCGCTGATATCGTTCGAGATCCTACTGAGATCCCTGCCCCGATTGGTGACCGCGAACCCCAGAAGGTGCGCATCGACCTCGAAACGGTTGAGATTGTCGGTCAGCTCGCCGATGGAACCACCTACGATTTCTGGACATTCAATGGGAAGGTGCCAGGCCCGTTCTTCCGAGTTCGGGTGGGTGATACCGTCGAAGTCCATCTCAAGAACCTGGCAAACAACAAGATGGCTCACTCCGTAGATTTCCATGCAGTGACTGGCCCTGGCGGCGGCGCGGTATTCAGCAACACCCTGCCCGGCGAAGAAACAGTTTTCACCTTCAAGGCCCTCATCCCCGGTCTCTTTGTCTACCACTGTGCCACGCCCATGGTTGCCGAACATATCTCCAACGGTATGTATGGCATGATCCTGGTGGAGCCCGAAGGCGGTTTGCCCCCTGTCGATCGTGAATTCTATGTGATGCAGGGCGAGATCTATACCAATGAAGCCTTTGGTTCGACGGGTCAGCTCACAGAAAATGTACCGGCCCTGCTCAATGAAGATCCTGAGTATTTCGTACTGAACGGCGCTGTGGGCGGTCTGACGACCCAGAAACCACTCAAGGCCAAAGTCGGTGAAACCGTGCGCATCTTCTTCGGCGTCGGTGGTCCAAACTTTACCTCCTCTTTCCACGTGATTGGCGAGATGTTCGATCGAGTCTATGACCAGGCCTCACTGACCTCTGCTCCTCTGACGAACGTTCAGACCACGATGGTGCCCCCCGGCGGTGCGACGATGGTTGAGTTCCAGCTGCAAGTCCCGGGCAAGTACATTCTGGTCGACCACGCCCTCGCCCGGCTGCAGCGCGGACTGGCTGGTTACCTGATCGTCGACGGACCCGCAGCTCCTGAGATTTTGGATGGCACTCCCATGCCTGGCAGCGGACACTAGTTATTAGGTCGTCATTGCGAGCCTTCCGGAAGCAATCTCGCTCATGGCAGAATACTATCGGATACCCTGACAATACAAAAAAGAGCCCCGCGTGATGCGGGGCTCTTTTGATTAGACCGCTTGTAAAAGTCATGAACATTTCCGTGGTGAATAATTTGTCCACGAATTTTCGCTAATAGCCTGCAGGCACCATGTTATCGCTAATATAAGAGCCCATTCGCGAAGACACCTGCATGATTTGCTTAGCAAATCATGCAGGTGCAAGTGTTAGCGGGGATTAGTGGATTGGGAATTTTTGTATACCGCTTATGCAAGAGATCTATTATTGATTTAGCTTTTGAAATAGATTTTGGGCGAAGTCAAATAGAGCTTGCTGTTCGGCTTTGGTGGGCTGTTTGGCGCCGCTTCCAAAAAGATCCAGCGTCAACACCATTCGGTCTGCAACTCCTTCAGGATTGGAAGCATCCAGGTTGGCACTGCCAAACTGATCCATCCAATCGTTGAATTGTGCTTGCTCATCCGCCGAGAGTGAACTCGCGAATGTTCCCATTTTGCCTTCAGACTCCCCTTTGCATTGACTGGTATATATTTCGCCTGAGCGAAAAACGGTCAGGCTATCGCAGAAGCCGGCGATCCCCCCTTCCCGATGCCAGTTCAGGGCGAAGGTAGCGGGCTGAACCTGGCTCCCATCCGCGTTGGTATGATATTCGTATTGGATGCCTTTGGCCTCCAGCACAATAATATGACCGGGGGTGACGACCTGCGCGCACATGACATCTGGCATGGCAACGCCCAGGCACGCATCCGGGAATTCGATATCGGCGCTGCTGACCACAGAGATGTCACTCTCCTGTAAACCGAGATTGGCGGCTAACTGTTTGATAATCATCTGCTCTACCTCACCGGAATTTTGTGCACCTTCGGCCAGCTGGGCAATACTACCATCCTGGTTCGTGTGAAATTCATACTTCTGTCCATTGGCTTCCAGGATGATTTTAAACCCGGGGACTTCGTTTTGTGTGCACAGCACACCCATCCGTACGATGCCCAGACAGCCATTCGGCCACGTTACCGCTTCAGTAGAGACGACTGTTATTTTATCGGCGGGAAGGCTCAACTTCTCTGAAAGAGCCTTGAGCGCTGCGAGCTGGGCAGGCGTCAAATCCACCCGCACGTGAGTTGGCGTTGGCTGTTGAGTTGGTGTTGGTTCCTGGGGAATGAAAGACGGCTGCTCGGTGGCTGCCGCAGAAGCGCAAGCTGTGACAAACACGAAAATCAGTAGTGTAGCTCCAAATAAAACTCTTCTCATTCTTACTCCTTTTCGCCTGATAGACGCATTTTTCATCAAGAATGTTCCGAACCTAGTTACCTAACACTTTTAACTTTCAGCAATCCTCGGTGGTCGAGCGATGTCCTGAGCCTGTCGAAGGGTGCCCCGTGTTCGTCGGGGTGTACCGAGACCACACATTTCATGTAATCTTTCGCTTTCAGGTTATCTTTGGTCTCGATATGGCGGGAGAGCACCGCACGCTGCGCAGTCGACCAACGGAATGCTTTTGGAACAAACTGTCAGGTGGCTAGTCCCGAACAAATGTATAATCGGCTCATGCGCTATCGCTCCATATTTCTGATTTTATTCCTCATTCTAACAGCCTGCGGGCCTAAAACCTCATCCCCCTCCCAACTTGACGTCAATCAAGCGGTCGCGGCGACGTTATCTGCCATCTCAACCCCTTCACCCCGTCCCATCCCCACGCTTTATCCCTCTCCCACCCCATTTGATTTGAACGGGTTGTTCTGTGAATACCAATTTTGCATCGGTCACCCCTCCGATATGGCACTTTACGACGTCAGCGCCGTCACCAGTAACCAGGGGACCCCCAGCAGCTATCAAACCGGGCTGATGGCCGCCTACAGCAGTAGTCTGGTGATCCAATTGATGTGGCAATTTTCTCCGGGGACCGCCGACCCCACCTTCCTGCTCAATCTGATGCTCGAAGATGGAATCGATACCACGACCGGCACGCAGGAAGTCAAACTGATCCGGAATATGAACGTGATTTACACACCGATCACCACCACGGCAACCCCCATCCTGCCCTTTGGCGGGGCCGCAGCCTGGACCTGCGGCGAGCGTGTCTTTGCCTGGAAGGTTTACACGCCCGACGAAGGCTCGGCTCCCACCCTATTCGAAAGCGCTCTTGGGCGCTTTAACTGCAATAGATGACAAACTCATTGACTACGCCGCGCGGGATGATTGCGATCCGCGCAGCCAGTCCTGCAGACGCCATGGAATTTCGCGAGCTGCGACTTGGCGCGCTACGGGACCATCCCATTGAGTTCGGTGCAGACTACCAAAAGAATTTGCAGCATCCGCCCAAATACTGGGAGGACATGCTCAGCATGCAAGTGGACGAATCGACGATCTTCCTTGCCGAACATGAAAAGAATTTGGTTGGCATGACCGGCATTGCCCGTGGTGGTTCGCCAAAAACAAGACATAGTGCGGTGGTCTGGGGTGTCTACGTAAAGCCTGAATGGAGAGGCTTGCATATCGCCGAAGAAATGATCAACGCCTGCCTCGCCTGGGCAAGGACCAGAAACATTGTTATTGCGAAATTAGGCGTTGCTGCAATCAACACCTCTGCGATCTCTTGCTATGAACGCTGCGGCTTTAAAGCCTATGGCACAGAGCCGCGTGCCACCTTTTATGACGGACAATATTACGACGGACTTTTGATGTCTCGCTCATTGGACGATTCCGAATCCCAATCCCTGATAATGGAGTAAACAAATGGTCACAGAATCTGAAATCCTTGGTATGCAGTCGCGTATTGCTGAGCTGGAAAGCCGTCTTGATTTTCTATACAATCGCCTGGGGATCACCTATGTCCAGGGCCAGGATGCGGTAGACAGCCGTATCATCGATATGCTCAGGAAGGGCAATAAGATCGAAGCGATCAAGATCTACCGTGAAATCTACAATTGCGGTCTCGCCGAAGCCAAGCAGGCAGTGGAGAAGATGGAAACGAGATATTGATCGTAGGGGGAAGCCGGTATTCGATCATCGCGGTTCGATAAACGAGAGACCTTCGGTCAATTTGCGGCAGGATGTTTCGTACACCCCCGGTACTCCCTGGCACCGCCCGCCACTGCGAAGCGTCCCCGAAGCATAGCGGAGTGGGAGGGCAAGTGTGCCTTGGTGGGCAGTGCCAGGGAAGACCGACGCCGAGCAGAGCCTTATGGCGTTGAGCTGGGTGTAATCGTAGGGTAGTTGCGTATCATTCCAGCTGATTGCAGATTAGTATACTCACTCTGTCCATTTGATCGTATTGCCATTTGTAACTCCGGTGTACTTTCAATCAATATCCGAACTGCATTGATAATGTCGATGAAAGTCGTGAAATTGGACTGGAAAGTCTCGATTCGTTGTGGGGTAAGAAGTGGAGAGGGTAGCGTGGGCGCCAATCCCAATTCTAGAGTTGGCGGAGGTGTTCTGGTATCGGCTTCATTAACATCTGTAAGAGCGGAATTTGGTATTTCACTCGCAGATAGGGAAATGCCGGTCGGAGTGGGGGTAAGGGGTATATTCGGCGCAGATCGTTTTGCCACAGCAATAGCAGTATCAAGATCTTTCAAGGCATCAGTGGGTCGTTTAAGTGCAACATAAACCTTTGCCCTTTCATACAGAGTAGCTGGGTTTCCAGAATTCAGAGCAATGGCTGTGCTGTAATTTGATAGCGCATCCTGATAATTTCCATTCCGAACCTGCTGGCGGCCCTCTATCCACATACTGATTTCTTCTCCCAGTTCAACGCCGGTACGATCATGCACGTTGGTTCTCAAAGAATCGCGCATTACCTTGAGTAAAGCCGTATTGTCTTCAGTTGAATTAACATCAGCAACAGTAATGTACAGATGGCTCACAACAACTACCAAATCGTTCTGTCGTCCAGGGTCCCCGGAAATTGCATAATCCGTGAACATTGAAAGTTGATCATAAGTAGATAAACCATAGAACAACTCTGTCGCCTGCAGACTTGAATTGGTGCTGGATAGAATGCCTTTTTGCCTATAAAGTTGAGCAAGAACGTGGAGTCGCTGCGTTGAAGAGGTCGGGGAAACAAAATCAGCGATACTTTGGTTTAATTTTGCGCTTACCAGAAAATCATAAATGAACACAGAAATAACTATTATGGCTGGTATCGTTACCGTCATTATGAGGGCAGCTATAGACCATGCTCCCCAACGTTGCCGTAGAATACTTGCACCCACAAACTCATTTGCTGAACCACTTAGATGTACATCCTTGGCGATAAGTTGTTGTCGAACTTTGGCTAATCTTGCCCCGTGATAGAGATAACTCTTGTCTCGTTTATTTTCGTCCCATTCTTTGGAATCATTAAGAATGATATTTTGTAGGGCAATCACATCGCGGTTTTCATCCACCAGCTTCTTTAACCACGGCCAGGCATCAATCAATTTTTCATGCGAGATTGCGACTGTATCCTTGCCCGCCTGTTCATCCGTTGTGATCAGGCGCGCGTCCGCAAGTTTTTGTACAACGGCCCCTACATCTTCGGCCTTGTTCTTCGCAGGAATGAGTTCATCAAAGAAAGCGATGCGGCGTATGTCTTGTGTGCCGCGTCCGATCTCGATCAATCCACTGAATATTGAGCGTGCCAGTTCCTGCTCATCCTTACCCAGCTTTGCAAATGAATTATCGGCATAACGTTCCAACGACTTGTGAACGCCGCCGAGTCGTAGATAGTCATCCAGCGTCAATGCAAGGACGCCACTCTTTTCTTGCTGTGAGTCAAACAGATCTTTCAAGGCGAATTGCATCAACGGCAACGTGCCAGGTTCCCCTTGCATATCGTTGATGATCTGAGTGATTAGATCAGGGCTGATCCGTAAGCCCACTTGCAATGCCGGTTGGGCTATGGCGCTTACTAGTTCATCAGGTTGCATAGCGCCAATCTGTCGGAATTGTTGGCTAAGTAACTCATTAATTCCTGGATAGCTGGCGCAGTTTGAGACAAAATCCGAACGCATGGCAAATAAGACGATGATACGTCCATTTTCCACCGTCGCCGCATGAGCCAACATGTTGAGGACTGCTGTGCGCTCCGCATCATTGATCGTCGTCGAGAAGATCTCTTCGAATTGGTCGATGAATAAGAGGAAGCGCTGATCTTTGCGCCCGCTCAGCACCGATTCCGCGCACTCATGCAATATATCCATTTCATTGGCATGCGCTCGAAAGTAACCTGCCAGGTCTGGTGACTTCAAACGTGAAAATGCTTGCGCCAGCTCTTTGATGGGTTCACGTCCAGGCTTCATGGTTTCATACAGCCAGCGCTCGCTGTGCAGGTTCTTGATGGCGCCCTGCTTCAAAACAGGAATCAAGCCTGCTCGCACCAGGGAGGATTTCCCGCTGCCGGAAGGACCCGTAATAAATACTGTTCGTGATTCTTTCACGCGATTGACGAGATCATCCACCAACTTCTCACGCCCGAAGAACAGGTCAGCATCGTCCTCTTCGAAGACCTCCAGACCCTTGTAGGGACAGCGCCCGTCAAACGGCTTGGGTTGAAGCGTGGAGGTGATTTGTGTAAGCAGAACAGAGACTTGCCTGGCAGTATAGCCAATGTCGCCGCCCGCGATATAAACTTCCCCACTGACATCGGTAACATTTCCCACCGTTACTTTCTTGTCACCTGCTTTTCTGCGTGACATTAAGTGTCTCCCTTTGCCAAAAAAGGTTGAACACCGATGAATATGAGATAAGTATACTCTAAATAAAAGTTCCGACAAACAGCTTCGGCAGGCACTGGTCGTTGCACGTCAAGTTCGAGATCGCCTCGGATCGTAAGGTTTCAGGCGCAACCGCGCCGATCCTGCAGTGGAAAACGAAAAGCCCCTTGCCCTGATCCCAGCATGATGCACATTGCTGCATGAGTAGCGCCGAGCCACAGGCGAGAGAGCGAAGTGGGCACGGGCTAGCGGTTGGCTGCCTCGTATTTTCCGGGACGTGGGAGGGGAAAGGGGTGGCTTACGCGACTGGTCCCTTAGCGGTGGGGAAACCCACGCCAGGCGGAGCCATATTCAAGCATTACCAGCAGTTTTATCGATAGCTCCGTTGTAACTAAGCGTATCCTGCCTCGTCTTGAAGATGCAGACATAGTTCGAACTCAGCCACACAACTTACTGCTTCACGCTAAAAATGTCTTGTATCTGGAGGAAGCAATGGATACCAAATGTATCAAATGCGGTAAATACCATGACCCACGCAATGAATGTCCTAAAGGAAATTCTGGAGCCGTGCCATTCCTGGCCAATCCAGAGTTGGAGACTACTTTCTTTGACCTCAAGCCCAAATATTGTACCTGCCCGCGTGAGAGCGCTGCGTCCGGGTCTGGTGGCTTGAGGCCCGGAGATATCCTCTATTTCGCTGCAGATTGCCCTGTGCATGGCAAGAAGCAACCTGGAAGGCAATAGGTTCTACCTATTACCCTGAAACGGTCTGGGCCCAACCTCAAAAGTAATCTGTCATTGGATTGATCTAACTCGCTTCTTCCTAAAGTTAAAAAACTGGCTGTTTCTATTTTGCGAAGCAGCCAGAGCATTAAGACCCACTTTTAGTTCACCTAGTGATCCCCCCCGCCACCGGCGTTGTGGTTTTGACAGCAACCATCATGATGGTTGTCGTGCCATTGATCATTCCGATTATTGTTCGGCATCTGCGTGGCATTGCCAGGTGCAGGGGTCATACTTGCCGAGATCGTGGGTAGAGGGGTAATCGAGGCCGTTGGCGTGGCTGCTTGCCAGTCACGAGGATACTGATCCGATCCCATATGCTGACGGAAAGCTGGTGGATCCGTCAAGCCCAGCGAGACCAGTTGAAGAACATTCAGCAAGGTCACCTGAACTTTGACGATATCGCCGCTGTACCGCCGGTCATTCGAAAGCTTCGTCAGTTTAGCGAAATCGATTGCGATTCTGACCTGGATCTGGACCAACTGCTGGCGCATGTGTTCATCATCCGGCCCAACCGCCGCGTGCAGGGCAGAATCGAATTGGCTATCCATGCGATCCCAGACCGTGCCAGGAATGCCCTTTCCCTTTGCCGCAAGTTGTAAGGCTTCTTCTAAACGCATATCGGCGAAGTTCATCATCAGCTCCTGGCGGATCTGGTTATTAGGTGCCAGGCCAGCGCGGACATCTTCGCTTGCCAGCTTTACTACATATAGCGGTTGGCCGGGTAAGCTGCCCTGGGCAGCATAGACTGTTGCGCCGGTGCCTCCAAACAACAGTGTAAAAATCACGAGAAGAGTGGAAATTGTTGCCATTCTGAGTTGTACCTTTCTTGAAAAGATTGTCTTCCACTCCATGTGACGCTGTTCTGCCTTTCTGGATATGGTTGGTTGAAACGAGCGAGCTTCTGCCAGGAATTTGGCTCTGCCATCTTCTACAGCGCGCGGGCTGCGCTCGGGAACCGGCAGTAACTTCTCGATCAGGGAAATAACTTCTAAATTTTGCTCTTCTGGAATACTACTCATAGCTTGCCTCCCGGGCGGGAAGTAATACACGCTGCAATGTATCCAAAGCCCGATGCTGCAAGGCTTTGATCGAACCAACGGGTTTCTTCAACTGAGCTGCTACCGCTTCGTTATCCCAGCCTTCCAGGAACTTCAGTACCACTACCTGGCGTTGTTCTGGAGTCAACAGTACGAGGGCTGCCCGAATCTGCTCGAGGTCTATGTTTTCCGCGGCGACTTGCACGGGATCATCCAGTTCGTTCGCCATCTCATCATCTAAAGGGATCGCAGGAGGAGGCTGCCGGCGATAGAAATCGGTGATCCAATGATGAGCCATCTGATAAAGATAGGCCTTCAGGTAATCCTGCGGACCACCGCCATTATGCAGCACTTTGAGAAAGCGACTGAACGTTTCCGCAACGCATTCCTCGGCGAGATCCGTGTCGCCCAGAAGCCGGATCGCATAACGGAAAACACCTGGGCTATAGCTGTCATAAATTTCCCCTAAAGCCGCCTGATCGAAACGCCGCGCGCTTTCCAATAACCTGGATTCAGAATTCATCTATTAATTGAGACGCCCAATTGTCGTTCTAGATACGGCATCCAGTGACCAACGCTGCACTTGCGCCCCCTGGCACCGTCCGCCACTGCGAAGCGTCCCCGAAGCGTAGCGGAGTGGGAGGACAGGTGTGCGCGCAGTGCAGGTGGGCAAATCGGGTGCAGGTGTGGTCTCGGTGCTCTTCCCAGGGTGCACGTTGTATCAGGCTGCCCCCGAGAGGATTCTGATGTTGCCTTTTGAAGCTAGTGATATCTTCCGCCTTCGTAATTGACGCAACCCGACTCCACATGCAGTAAAGAAGAAAACCATGACTAGGCCATTCATTGGCGATACTAGCCAATCGGTCCCGGGCATGATATGAATCAGCCTCGCCTCAAACAGTTGGAGGAGCACTGCATCCTCGACTGCGTGCATCAGGAGCGCCGGCCAGACGGAATTGGTTAGAAGCCGGATCTCACCAAAGACGATGGCCCATGCGATATACACGATCATGACCAGGGGAATATATATCCCCAGGTTCAGGGTTGTGAATTTTTGCAGATAGGCTTGATCTAGGAAAAACAGGTAGTAGGGCAAGTGCCATGCTCCCCAAATCAACCCGACGATAATGTGCCCCACAAAATCATTTAGGCCCAGGGAATAGACTTTTGGGGCCAGGTAGCCGCGCCAGGCGCCCTCTTCGAAAATGTTCTTGATCAACATCGACAGGAGGCCTACTGCGAAAACCTGAAGGATTGGACCGAGAACGTCAGGCGAGAAGCCTGAAAATGTGATCATATTGAATGCTTTCCCAGTGAACAGAACAAGTGCTGTCACGACAGGATAGACAAGCAGAGCAAAGGCATACCAGATTAGATTTCCTCGGAGGTTTGGCTTGAGGCCAAAATCCTTCCAGCCATCTCCGGCCAAGGCCCGCAACAGCAGAGAAAAGGGCAGCGGGATCAGCAGCCACACAGCCAGCCCAGGCGTATCCATACCCGTGCTGCCCATCAGCAAATCTACTCCGTGACCAATCCAGCCGCTGGCGAGCACAACAGTGGTAAAGATTGTCAGGTTGCGAATTGTCGTTCTGTTACTTTGGTTTTGGACGTTGATTAATTTGCTCATTTGTCTTCTCCTATTGCAGTTTAGCTGCAATTTAGTGTAGCAGAAGACAGGGAGACGTTCCCCCGTCTATGGGAGAGTCTTGGACTAGCCAAATGGACAGGCAGTCAGTTATCTTTCCTATTTGGTTGCCTCACATAGCGAAGATACATGATTGCGACAAGCAGCCTAACGAATTAAGGATTGGTGCGGCGGAAAGAGCAAAAGTCAGAAGAAAGTCTCCTGGCACCCCTGCATCAATCCGAGTTGGACGAAGCCGTGCACCGGAGAGTGCTTGAAATGGATTTGGGATTTATCGATAGCTGGGTATGGCTAAAGTACGATTCCCAATTACTAGTCAGGCCAGGAGAAGATAATTGTCCATGGAAATCGGATTGGGTGAAGAGCGAGAAAGGGCAGGCGTCACGCCCGTCAGCAGTCGAACACCGACCAGCAGATATCGTTTCTGAGCCGCTGGTCGTCCAGAACAAGCTCGCGAATCGCCTCCGGCAGCCGTTCGCGCTGCCACTGGCACTCGAGCCGGCCAGCGCTCTCCTCCTCACCTCCGGAGGCAGCCGCACGCGCGGCCTTGATCGCGTAGGCCGCAGCACCGAGCTCGTGTGCGGCGACATGCGCCACCGCTGCGGCCTGGCCGGCAGCATATGCGGCGTGCCGAGCAGCTCCGCTCAGCTCTCTGGCCGCAGCCTGGGCATGGCCAGCCGCCGCCCGGGACTGAGACATCTTGATCTCGCCACGCGCCCATGCCCGAGTGAGCTCGATCGCCTGCCGGGGCCGAGGGTCCGAGGGCTGCACCGACTCGAAGAGATGCAGAACGTGCTCTGCGCACGCGGCCGCCCACAAGGCGAGAAGCTGATGGTCCAAATCCGTGAGCGTCCCGCCGCGGCGGATAGTGATGAAGCGAGGGTCGCGTTCCTTGGGGAGAATCATGGCTACACCTGTCCTTCTTGCATCTGCCCAGCTAGAGCAGCAGCCGCAAATATTCCATGCGAAACGCTTGTAGCTGGCTTACAATCCTGAGAAAACTCTTCCACGGGGTTTATTGAGAAGAAAATTGTCATAATATCCATATGCCTGCTACCTAGCGGCCCGACCCTCTTCCCTGCTCCAGCCGCCGTCCACCTTCGGCTCTTCGAGGCGGCGGCGACATCGCCTGAATAAAAATTTGTAAGGGAATGCAGACGACACCTGCCTGATTTGCCTAGCAAATCAGGCAGGTGAGCGTAGCGAGTGCGAGGGGTGCGGTGTGACTTTTCAGGACACAGCACCTTGTGTTAGCCCGCTTTATCAATTCATTGCTTAGGCTAATCACAGTTACCTCCCTCTCGGAACTCAACTCGCTTCACGTCCAAAAATCTTAATTCGAACGAGCCATACTCTGTTGATCCTGTCAAACTCGAACCGTCATATTGAGAGCTCACGACTACGCCGATGACCATATCCCCATTGAGTAAGGTAACCGCTATCTTTACTCCACCTATCGTCTTCTCGTGTATTTCTACGGCCTCGAAACTCTTTACACTACTGAAAGGGATTTTCTGGCCGCTCACCAAGGGCAGTTCCTGTATACGGCCAAGCGCAGTCGAGGAATAAAACAGAGAGTCTGCCCTGACCTTAGTTGGCGTCCCAGACTCTTGTTGGTCCGTGATACAGGCTATTGCCTGCAAAGTTGCTAGCTGAACCGTTGGAACAGTTGTGCTTCCATGAGTCGCTGACAGTGTCTCATTCGGTGCAGCCGTTGGGCCAGAGATATGCTGAATTGGAGTAGCCAGCCTGGCCTCAAAGGTTTGCGTGGCTTCAATTGGCTGTGCGACTTGTGTCCGAGTTGCTAAATACGTGAAGTATGCAGTGATAGCAATCCCCAGCAGACCGAGTAGTGCCGTAATCCCAGTGCCCACAAGCCCGTACTTGGCAACTATGACTTCTACGGGTGACTTGCTCGTTTTGTCCGCCGAACGAGAACGTGAGGTTTTACGGTTCTTAGACATCTGTCAATTCGCTTTCCCTGATCAGTACCGGGGGCACGCTGTGTTAGCCTGCAACCTTTGTTATGCTTGACTCATTGTTCTCTCGAACCAGAGCCGCCGCTGATAAATTTGTTTGCTCCTCGATTGAAAACAAAACCCTTGCACTTTCTTCACGACGCAGGATGTAAAGTAAAACCATAGAGGCTGCCAAGGATAACCATTTCAGCTAGCCCGGCAAAGAGGGTGTACACAAGAGTTCGAGCAGGCACAATAAACATTACCCAGGTTGAAGCTACGGACATTACAACTCGGAAGAACCAAACCAGGATCGCGAAACTCAATCCTTTCTCCAATCCGGCTCCGCCTGGCAGACTTTGATAGAGCAGTAGAAACACTGCTGCCAGAATAAAGCCATATGCCAGATCGATCACGATGCCTGCGATAACATTTAGAGATTCTCTGGCAATTGGCTTATAAACTGCATTGAGGCGTTGAGCCACAGGATTGGCGTTTATCAAGCCATCCAAAATACCAAAAAGGAATCCTCCAGCGATGCTAACAACAATATAGGTGGTCATATCAGCACTCCTTTCCCTGCTTTCAGACCATTTCGAAATTACCCACCGAGGCTCAACTCTGAATTTTAAGGTACAAGGTAGTTTCTGCACGCGGGCTAACTATATCTTATGCGAAGTCGCTTCGCTTCAGACCCTTTTGGCAAACCATACTACAATCCCATAGGAGATAAACATTCAAAGCGTTTCGGGCATTAGGCGGGCTTGGATTGAAAATTGGACCTATTTACTCCATCACCAATATCTTATGAATTTTCATTGCGCGAGTCAAGCGTCATTTGTCATAGAGACATTACGGCCCTAAACGCACGCCGCCCCGAGCAATCGACTCAGGGCGGCAGCATAAACCAGGGGTCAGTTCGCGTTCCTGACTTTATACAGATCACAGCCAGTCACCTGGCTACATTGGTTGCCTCCTGAGCGCAGCGAAGGATCATGGCGGCCTGGCCCTTACCCTTGGATTGAGCCTGTCGAAATCAGAGCTGGATTCACATCAGTGAGCAGAGGACACCTGCCTGATTTGCTCAGCAAATCACGGGCTGTGCCACCACACTTGCCCTGGGGTTGCGGTGTGAGTTTCAGGATACACCACGCTTTGTTAGCACGCATTACTTTACATGAGCTGCCCCAACGAAATATCATATTCTGCTCCGCAATTCTTACATGTCATTCTACCTAATAAGAGTTGACCAAGTTTTTTCGGCACTCGGTGATAAGACAATTTGTTGCCACAGACCTTACATTTAGAATTATTCTCCAATCGAGAACGTGCCCTCTCTGTATCTGCAAAACTTTTTCTAAATCTAAGCCAACCAATAAATGCCAAGAGTCCGCCAATCGCTATTCCTTCAACTAAGCCTTTTGGAAAACCATTAGCATAAACACTTGCAAAGACGATTCCTAAGAAACCACCGATGATAACGATCCGTGACACAAGCTTAGGTGCAATGAAGCCTAGAACAAGAATTGCAAGCCCGACGAGAATGGCTAGTACTAATTGCACTTCTGATTGTCCTTCTATCGCTTCCTACGATCCATCAACGGGGGATATAAAAGCTCCAGCCTGATATTATGTCATTCTCTGTCCATCTCTGTAACTCTGTCCATGTGACGATGGGAGTGATCGTGCCATCTAACTTGCCCAGGGACAAGGTGTTTGGCTCGATGCCCTCAAATAAAAATCGAGAGGTGTCAACCCATTGCAGCGCGGTGATCGTACCGCTGCCTAAGTGAATCGGTTCTCCGCACGCTTGAGAATCTTGCGTGGCGTTCGGGCAAAGCTGGTGGAGATCCTGATCTTTGATTGCAAATGCATCGCCGGCAGGCGACCAGTGCAGATTGGCAAGGAAGGTTTGCTTACCGTAGTATGGAAGTGCCAGCGGACCCGCTTCAGGGATGAGAGGTTTTATGAACCATCCCGCGATTTCTGATGGCTGCTGATCCGTCGTCTTAAGAAATGAGGCCCTCTTTCCATCAGGTGAAAAAGTGACCGAGCTGGGATCACTTCCCGTAATAGTGGCTAAAGCCTCGGGGGAGGAACCATCCATGGGTATACGCCAGATCGTAAAGTTAATGTTAAATCCGGGATCTGTCTCGAAGGAGCCGGTCACCACAAAGGCACTAGAATCCTGAGTCCAGACACCTGTGGGGAAACGGGGGCCGGCCAGCCCTACTTCTGCGTAGCTCAGAACATCCTGGCGTCTATTACTACCATCTGCGTTGATAAAACCCACGGCGCTTGGAGACATGAGCGCGATTTGCTTACCATCGGGAGATGGCAAAAAGCGTACGGTCTCCGCGGCTTCAGCCAGCACGGTGACTGAACCTTTATCCGTGTCAACCAGGTAAACTCCTTGAGGAATAGCGTGCGAGAGCCCTTCCGCCTGGACGATGTATTTCGTACCACTGAAAATGAGTTGGTGTGACTGGGGAACCCAGCTAAACTGATAAAAGTTTGAAGAATCCCGTTCACTGGGATTAATCCGCTGGCGCAAATCTTGCGCTGAAATCAGTTCTCGAGGATTTCCGCCATCGCGGTTCATCGCCCACAATGCAAATTGTTCATGTCCGTCAAGCACATCTCCAACCCACGAACCACGTGTAAAGGCAATCCTCTGACCATCCTCGCTCACTGTCACAGAGAATACATCGCCTGTGTTGACGATGGTTTGCGTCTGCTGAGTCGCCTCATCCCAGACCTGGAGGTTGCCATCTTTGACAAACGCGACCACGATCGTGCTGATGGTCAAAGGCGGCACGCTGGGAGATGGTATTGCTGTGGAGACGAAGCCTGCCTGCAGAAGACACGCGGACAATGAAAGGGATAGGAGGCAGACTGAAATGAGGACATGTTTGAAAAACAATTTGGATCGCATGGGGCACCTCTGCTATATTATGATTTACCATCCGCTCATCATTTGCTGAACGTTTGAAGCAAATTGCGGGCCGCGCCGGAGCGCGAAGATCAAGCTCTAGTGCAAATAACGGTGATAGGCTCGATAAAGTTCCAGAGAAACTTATTATTACAGTCCCATAGGGGATAAACGTCCCAAGCGTTTCGGACATTCGGCGGGCTTGGATTGAAAATTGGACCCGTTCACGCCATCACCAATATCTTATGAATTTTCATTGCAAGAGTCAAGCGCGTTTGTTATAGAGTCATTACGGCCCTAAACGCACACCGCCCCGAGCAAGAGACCCAGGGCGGCTTTGTGAAACTGAATTTATCCAACACTTTCCGAAAACCTTTTCTGTCAACCAACCAGGGCTTCCTTATCCTGAGGATCGCAGGAGTTGAATTATTTGGAGTCCATCATTAGGGAAGCCCGCTTGCGCCCCCTGCCATTCGGGATAGTGCTGTGGGATGATGGTCCAGAGAAAGTTTATAAGGTTGATGATTGTCAGACCTCTCCAGGGATCGATCCTGTTTGTCGCCCACCACACTCCCCCACATAAAATGGTGAGCAACAAGGATGCAAGCGGTCCGCCGAGGATCATCCAGAGGATCTGAGACTTTGTCAGTTCAGCTCTAGCTTCAAGCTGGTAACGGGAACCCAAAAATGTACCCCGTTCGAGATACAGGAGGATCGTGAGCCGCCCGAAATGAAATTCCCACTTCGTGCCACGGACTCCGAACTGAAAGGTAACTTTTTGTCTGCTCACTAACAAAACCATGCCGGCATGTCCGAGTTCGTGCAGTACCAGGCAAACTGGCACTGCAACCAGTACATACAGTAAGAAACTGATGATGGAAGAAAGAGTATCCATTTGGTTTCCTTTCTGCTTTGGTTTGCCGCCGAACGGCGTACGTTACCGGTAGTTTATCTCTATTCATTCCAAAATCTCGCCCCAACCGGAGTGATCATTGACAAACGCATCCAGCCACATCCAAACGGTAACGCCGTTGACCTGGTTATAAAAATCGGCGATACAGTGTGAATCCCCCTGGATAAAATAGCGTTTGAAGGTGTGGGGATGATTCTGATGAATTTGTGCGGTAGTGGTTCGCAGAAGTTGTTCATTTTCCGCGCCAGTCATTCCAACTACCTGGCTAACGACGGCATCCTGATAAGACGTATACATCCCAATTTTCAAGTTGGAGTCATAATCCAGCATCCAATCGAATAGATAGATTAATTGGTCCTGGCATTGCCGGCAATTCGGCGGCAGCATGGAGGCTAAATTCCAGGTTTTTATCAGGGTGGGCCAAAGCGCCGGCTCTTCTGGTCTGAACAGGCCAGGACCGCTGTCGTCCAAAACATAAAGCCGGGCATCCGGGAATGCCAGGCGCGCGATGGGTGTGGCTCCAAAAGTGCCATACCCTCCATTGCTGCTTCCTGCAATTAGGATTTTCCGGCTGTTCGGAAAGAGTTCTTTCATCAAGCTGACTGCCGCGGAAGTCTGGCGCAAGCCATTATGAAAATGATCCGGCGCCCCATCCTTGTCATAATCGGCTGCTGCATCACCGAAATGGAAGCTGCCATCGCAGGTGGGAACGTAGATGTAATTCCACCCGGCAACCGGGTTATCTGGATCAGCAGAAGTCGGCCCAAATGGACTGGCATTTGCCCCGGCAACCATATAGGCCAGGGCCTCTTCATCGCTATATACCCTGCTGTAACCGCAATTAGGATGCTCCGGCCAACACTCTTGACCAGGTTGAAGCCAGATCACCGTCTTGTCTGCTTCGGTATCGGCATGAGCCAGCAGACTGTAGTGTCCTCCCAGTACGCATTGGTATTCGGCTGCGGTAAAGAGATAGCCGTCCCATGCCCCAAAATGAGCAACACCCTCATAGTCGATGGGTAAATGCAGATATCTGTTGAAGGATAAACTCTCCAGCATTTGTAAATACGAGCGAGCCTGGGCTTTGTGAAATGAAGGGATGACAAAAACGATTGATCCGACCAATATCAGGATGGAGGCAAGTAAAAGTATTCTCGCTTTGGGGAATATCAGCAATTTTGAATTTTCCATAGATCCTCATCAGCTTAATTCTTCATTGGAACCGCTCGACGGTGTGCGTTAGTACTCGCTGTTGGACGGGACGAGAGGACGCCACTTTGACGGTACCAGCTTCAAGCTATGAAAATGCCTGAAAGCGCGGCACGTCCCCACCCCCACACCTGCACTCCCGGCACATGCACCCGGGACAGGTGTGGCCCTGATGCTCGCGCAGGGGTCGGGTGTCCGCAGTGTTAGCCCGCTAATATAGACCAACTCACAGCCTTTCCGCAAGATCAAATTTTGAACCGAGGCAGAATTCGCCCGGTCTTTTGCATATATTCTCGATAGGTTTCTCCGAACCGACTGATCATCATCTCTTCTTCTCGGGAAACTCGCATTGCATACATTAATATAAGCGAACTCAAATAGAGGAATCCGACCAGCCCATTGGCGGATAGAAACAGAAACCCCAAGCCAATGGTGAAGAAAGCGCTATACATCGGATGCCGGACATATCGATAGGGGCCTTGAGTGACCAACTCATGTTCCTTGGATAATGCCAAAATGGCAGTCCAATTCATCCCAAGAACATAGTGTGCCCAACTAAATAAAGCGACACCGGCGCAAGCGACGACACCGCCTAGCCAACGTAACCAAGCTGGGAGAGGAAAATGAGCGAAGTCGATCCAGGGAGTGAGGAAATAAAGAGGCAATAAGAGATAAGCGAGTGCAAATAAGCGAAAGAACAGGGATTCCTGTTTCTCATGGGTACGGATGATGACCCTCTTGCCGGTAACCTTACCTTGGAAATAGATACGGATTCCAAAGTAGAGGATCCAAAGAACACCAAAACAGATACGAAATGGAATTTCAGCGGATGCCCTCATGATGTTTTTCCTTGTTTCTGTTATCCTAGAATCGGCTGCTCATAAAATATCTTCGAGCGGGCTAACGGCTTGTGTTACCTGCGGCTGGAGAGAAACAGGTTCGGAAACGGACTGCCGCGGAGCGGCGTGTCAAAGTTCAGAAACAACCCCCAAAAAGGCGCCGACTCCCAGCCGTGCGGTGCACGCTTTTTGGGCTGCCTTTTATGTTTTAAGGTCGCTTTGGTGCATGAATAATTTTCACCCCATTTGGGGCTAGATTTTAGGCAAAAACTCATTTGATTCTTCCTTTATTCTTTTTCTGTTCATCCAGTGGGCTAAGTTTCTGCCAGTTCTTTACCAGACAGGAGTAGGTAGCCAACCCAACCCAATCCTAATCCCAACATTACGGTTCCGAGGATTGCAAGGATCCACAGCGGTTCGAAAACGAATAAAGCCAGTGGCGCGCAAATCATAAACAGTGACCATCCGGAGGCGATCAGTATACCCGACCAGGGCGGGAAGACATGAGAGCGCTGGATCGCAATTCCAAAGAGGATAAAACCCAGGAATAGGAGCAAAACGAACAGCCCGTCCATGAAAACAACCGACGGGTAAGCATTAATGGCGTCAAGGGTTTGCGGGGCTAGCTTGGCTAGCACTGGCGCATTAAAGCCGTAATCACTCGACACCGCATAAAAGAGCGTACCAAAGAACAACAAAAGGAAGCCTGCCAAGCCCAACCGACCCAACTGCTTGGACCGGGAGGCGTATACACCCGGAAGTCCCAGCATGAGAAATGCACTATAAAAGGTGATGAACCAATGACCGGTGATGAGTCGGGTTTCCTGCGCCAGAATGATCTGTGGGGTTTCCTTCGATGGGTGGATGATCGTCCCCAGTGCAATACATACGCCAGCCAGTATCAGAAAAATACCACTCCAACGAATCATATTATCCTTTGACATGGCAAAACCCTCCAGAATTAACTCGACCTGTTATCACAACTACATATTAGTATAAAGGGAAGCAACACAAAGTTGGCAAGACAGATTCTGGCAGCTAACCCTGAGTTATACAGGCCTAAAGCCGCAAAATATCCTTGTGCGGGGTGTTCTACAGCGCCAGGGGTATAGGCAGCTATATATAAGATTATACGGTGATGCATTGAGCAGGACAACAGTAGACTGCTTGCTGCGGCGGGGTGAAGTCCCACGCTGAGCGGACTCGCAGAGTGATTTCTCCCTCACCCCGGTCATCCTTTTGCGCCTGCCATCCAACCAAGAAGCCCGGCGCGAATGAATGGATAGCCCAGAATGGGAATCGCCCAGTTGAGGATTGACATCAGGCGTGCATGTGTTTCGGGGTGCATGCGAGGTATCTCCTCTTCGGTCTTACGGAAGCCTAACCTTTATATCATCACTTCACCCGCCTGCTCAACATATTGATATGATACGTGTCCTCAAACAACATTTTGAGAATCTCCTAGTGCGTTACGAATTACAACAGCAAAGTATGTGTCTTTATGGCTCCAATCATGCCAATATTTTCTAAAATCAAAATCCTTGCGAGTTTTGAGTGCCTTATTCAAATCCGATATGAATGCTTCCACTTTCGGCTTTTGGGTCTGTTCGCCCCATTGATGCCATTCGGTATAAATCGACCACGCGCCGTCATGTTCGAATAATTGAATTACAAAATGAAACTCTGCAATTGGTATATCATCAATGTTTGTAGAGCCGAAAAAGAATGTCATTTTGTCCCCAACAAACCCTTTTGCAACAAAACGAGGTACATTGTTTTGCCAAGTTAACATCAAAACCTCTCTCTGCACTGTCGAATAGATTGGTTTTCATTGGCTTGCTGAACTTCAACTCTATGAAAGTACGAAAGTCACATTGCTGCTTGTCATATCTGGTGTCAAAGTTGTTGGGCCAGGGGGATAACATCAGGCTATTATCGCGCTGACGCTCTCAGATTGCAGAAACTGTGATCGCATTGCATCTTCGTGTATGTGATCGGCGATGAATTGGATGGTCTCACGCGCTTGAGCCTTGAGCGCAGCCGATTTTTCAGGATCAGATTCGACCCCGGCTAACGCAGCGAGAATCTGCCATAAGAGACGACGGGAGCCAATGGCTTCGGCTGCGAGCCGGGCTTGCTCGAATGCTCCTTTTGCCAAATCCCCTTCGCCATTCATCAAATGAGCCTTGCCTTTTAGGAAAAGCGCCTCAGGAAGATATTGGCCGACTTTGAATTGCTGGCTGTCCTTAACAACTGGGTCAATGATCGCCATGGCTTGGGCATGATCTTTACGAGCTAATGCCAGCCTGCATTGGGCCAGTTTCAGCACATAGTCCGTAATGCCGTTGCTGAGGCGGCGTGCGTCGAGAGTGGAGGCAGCCAGATCAAGCTCCCCGGTTGCAATCTCACAGAGAGCATAGGCCACCGCCGTTGGAGTCCAGGCCGCGGGCATGGGAAGCTCCTGATTTGGAACGCGGGTAGCACGGTACAAGTCCATCCCTTTTTGAACGGCTCCGATCTGGATGTATGCCCAGCACAAGTTAGCGCTATACCACTTTATGTGGATAGGCGCATTGGCCTCTACCGCCACACGAACACTCGTATCCAGTTCATCCAAAGCTTTGTCGATCTCTCCGTATTCGAACCAGATCTGTCCCTGCATATGATGCGGCCAACATTGTGCCCACATATTCTTCGTTGTGTGGCTGACCTCAAGACTCTCCTTTGCAATCTCCAGGGCTTTCTCGTATTTTCCACAATAAACGAGACTTAACAGCAAGGCGTTCAGATTATCGTTCAGCATGGTCATATTGCCCAGCTCGCGCCACAAGCCGGCGGCTTCTATCAACCGCGCTTGACCCTCTTCGAACTGGCACGAACTGCTGTAAGCCCGGCCCAGGTCGGTGAGCGTATAGGGGATCTGCTCACGCAGGTTCAAGGAACGCGCGAGACTCAAGGATCTCTCCCCGTAGTCTATGGCCTTATCTGTCTTGCTTCCGTGCAAATTCGCAAGAAGCAAATTCCATAGCACCCTGCATTCAATGGACTGGTCTCCCAACTCCTGAGCCAGTTTGAGTGTTTCCTCAGATAATGCCTGGCCTTTTTCGGCATTCATCACAGCAGTGGGAGTGGAATAAAGTGTGCTGGCTGCCACCTGTGCATCCAATTCCATGCGGCGGTCCTTGCGCGCGCGCGCGGTGGTTAGCATCTCAGCATAGTTCTTTAGGGCCTGCTCAAATTGCCCGGTCAATTCCATGGCGCGGCCGCGGTACATATATAAATGGTGGAGTTGCTCCGAGCTGATGGTGATCTCTTTGCTGAGTTCCAGCGCACGGGTGTAACCCGCGATCGCCTCATTCTGAGCATAGATCGCGAAAGCGGCGTCCCCTGCCAGAGTCCAATAAGACACAGCCTTTTCGGCTTTGCCAGCTTCGTCGTAATGGTGGGCCAACTGCAAGGCAAACTCGTTGGTATGATCGACAGATATGGCTTCCAATGTCTCTGCGATTTCTCCATGCAACATACGCCGTTCACCCCCGCCAACTTCGTCATAAAGAAATTGCTGGGTCAATGCATGAGAGAAACGAAACAAGGAGAGAAACTGTTTGCCAACTTTTATTTCGCCCTGTTCGAATACCAGAAGATAACGCTTTTCTAATTCACGCGACAAGTCTTTTACGAGCTCACGCTCTTGCACTTTCTGGACACTGGCAATCACCTGCGCTGTAAATTCGTAACCCATTACACTTGCTACTGTGAGCGTCTCATGCAAACCTTCAGGCAGGCGTGCGATCCTTTCCCCGATCACGCCTTCGACGCGCGCGGGCAATGTGCCCCAATCCAAGGCTGGCCCTTGAATCCAGTTGCCATCTTTATCTTTGACAAGATTGCCTT
>DATGYJ010000125.1:0-2433 GCA_035298105.1 Anaerolineales bacterium
ATCTTTGCCTAATACTTCTTTAACGGCATTACTATAACCCTCATACATGTCGCTACAAACCACTCGAATCGTTTTACGTAACTTCTTGGGAATACTAAGAAAAAACTTCTTTACTGTCGCTTTCTCGCGCCCTTCCAACACCCCCAGCACCCGCAGCACCCCCGTCGCTAACCGCGTCGTTACAATGGTGAAAAAATCCTGATGCCCTTTCTTGCCGGCGATTTCGTCTATCCCCACTTGCGCTAATTCCTTAAACTCATTCCACTCGACTTTTTCACTCACCCGTCGGTCAATGATTCCCTGCACCGCTTCATAACCCACCCCCTCTTTAATACTGACATCTGCTACCGTACTGTTCACTAAACTGAGTAACACATGCGTTTCATAGGCCTTCGTATGGGGACTCCGAGCCTCATACCACGATACCTTCTGGGTGATAGTAGGGTGATCCCCGCAATAAGGACACTGATATCTTTTAGGCTTAATTCGAATATACGTCGACTTCCCTAAAATCGATAAATGACGCAGTGTAATCTCTCTCCCATAGCCATAAGTCGCCATGATTTTCTTGCCACAGCGATGACAATGGGTACCTTCCAAGGTACTCGTCACGGTGATAATAATTTCATCATTTGGGGTGAACTCTACCTGTTTGATTTTGACATCTTCGATGTCTAAAGGAATTTCAAAACGGTCCATAAGTATTTCATTACCTCTTTACTTGAATCTGCACCGTAGACTATAACTTGTTGTTTCTATTATAATTGATTACCCCGCAAGATACCAGAGAGCCGAAAAAAACCTCCCGCTTTTTCAACAGCATACAGTAAACCGTAATCCCAGTAGCCTGATTGACTGACAAAACTATGTCGCATAAGCTATTGTCACACAAGTAAATCGCTGGAATTTGCGCTGCGCGGTCTCGTACTGCCGTCGCGATGCCATGGCGGGATCAGGATCCTCCCCTCCCCTCAGACACCAGCCTGTAATCAACTGCCATCCCTTAATCATGGCATGCTTCAGCCACTGCCAACCGATCTTTAAATAACTGCTTCCCCGAAACCAGTGCGGATCGACCTCACGGCGGCGCCCTTGCGCGACCACCTCGCTGCCTTGGACGACCAGATACAGCGTGGCGGTGGCAATCCCGCAAAACAACCGCTCAATCGCCGTGGCAGAACGGAGCGTGGAGTCTTGCAACTGCAACCCATTGGACTTGTCATCCAAAAAGTTCTCCTCACTATCGAAGCGCAGGCCATATTCTTGAAACGTCTGCAGCCCGGTCAAGGTATTACTGACGATCAACCAGGGGTCTTCCTCGCCCTGCGGATGGGCCAAAGCCACATGAACCGGTCCGTAGCGTTCGCCCGTCAAGGCGACATAATGCAAAAACACGGCTTTGCCCTGCCGCTTCGGAAGCAATTGCTTAACGAGCGCACTCCCATGACCCCGCCGATAGACCAGGAAATTACTCTTGATCCGCAGGCGGTAGCCCCATCCCAAGCGATCACACAGCCGCATCAGGGCGACATCGGCAAAGCCCCGGTCGGCCAATAACACCACTTTGCGAGTGCCCGATGGCAATAACGTAGCCGCCCGTTGGAGTAGGTCTCGATAGAGGCGAAAGGCCACTTGGGCACTGCGGTGCTCTACCACTTGCCAAGCCAGGGGTACGGCGCGGCCACGATAGATCACACTCAACCGAATCATGCAATACTGGTCCCACAGCATCGTCGTATCCAACGCCAGATACAAGGTCGCTTCACCCCAGGCGAGCAACGCCTCCTGGATCAAGGGCGCATACAAGAAGTGGACGTCCAGCCGGTCATTGTCCAGCCAACGGGCGAAGCGCCGTTGAACACTTTGGGCCTGCAAGGCCCGCCTGATCGCATAGGGAATCCAGCCTGTCAGGCTAATCGAACTCGACAAGATCAGCCCTACAATCCTATTCACGGCTGTCTTCAGGTGCCGCCGGTCTTGCCATTGGCCACGATCCAGTAGACTCAGCAATCCCTGGTATAATGCAGTGGCATTAGTCATAGCAACTCCGCTGGCGGTTCATGTTCAAGGGGGGTGATTTTTTACCCTATCTTGAAAATTTTGTCAGCTGCCCAGGGAGCCAGTCGCTAAAAACTTAAGATATTGATTTGAAAGAACTTATAGAGTTTTGTCAGTCAATCAGGAATGATTCTTAAAAAAACTTCAGATTAGATATGTTCCCAAATAAGCATTCATAACTTATTGAACAACATAGGAGTTTTTGAGGTTGCACAGGCCAGCCACCACTAAAACCACTTGATCGGCCATGTTTGTAATGCGGTTTCGGAATTTAATGGCCAGGATGTGGAAGCTTTTCCTATCGCCGATCAGGTGTTCTACAGCGACACGAACTTGACTGATGGCTCGATTTTCTTTCTTCTGTTGAGGGGTTAA
>DATGYJ010000126.1:0-10519 GCA_035298105.1 Anaerolineales bacterium
ACCTATGGACCTTCATGCATTAACCAGCAAATTTGAAACCCCGGCGAAACAGCTGGAAACACCGGAAGTAGCGACACAGCCCGAGCCTGCACTCGAATCCGTCGCGGAGCCGATGGAGAAGGATACTGCCCCCTCGCTGGAGAAAATAATTTCATCACCGGAGCCATCCACACCGGAGCGACCTGCAAAAGTAGGAGAAGAAACCATGTCCACTGAATCGTTGCCAAGTAAAAACCAAAATGTCCACGATGCCATCTTCTGGGATGTGCATATCATGATGGCGTATTACATCATTTTGAGCGCTCTAACAGCCTGGCTATTACCAATGTTTGGGGCGGCGACCTGACGGTGTTGAAACAACTCGGTCTGACGGATAAAGCCATTGCAGATCCATTTCTCCGGACGGTTGGCTACACCATCGTGGGCAGCCTCTTTGGAGGTATCTCATACAACATTCGTGTTTTGTTTTATTTCTATCTGATCAAAAAGAAGTATGACCGGCGCTGGTTTGGTAAGTACATCTCTGCGCCATGGGAGAGTGCGGCGATGTCTTTGATTGTTCTGGCATTGGTGAGAGGCGGAGCGGCGCTCTTCGGCGGTACGACAGGAGCAACGGCTGTCCTGCCAACACCTACGGATAACTTCGGCGCATTCAGCATGGGGGCGCTGGTCGGTTTTGGCATGCGTGATGTTGTCCATTGGGTGCAGAGAATGGTGGAGACCACCTTTGGCGTGCCGGAAAAAGATAAGACTACAATCAAGGAATAGAATTTAATGACCACTTTCCCCGGCTCCCCTCGTTTGCTCAAAGGCACGCTGATAGGCGTTGATCTGCTAATCTTTCAACCAGCGTTACGTGATGAGATGAGCGCCCTTGAAATTCGGTGATGTTGAATAGTGAAGGCCACGCGAATCGGATGTTCACAGGAAACTAGCAATGGATATATCAAACAAAGATCACGCAGCTACAGAAAAAGAGAACGCGGATGCACAGCGCCCTTTCCTGCAAAAGGATTACGAACTGAAGATCAATTATCTGGCAGCCCAATACACTCGCATGTGGACACGCTTTAATTTTTTCCTGGTGCTTGAATCAGGTCTCTCGGCGGCGTTATGGCTTTGGTTCAAAGACAAGGGCGCCTTCATCGGCCAGGCTAATCCACTTGCCTGGTTGGGTCTCGTCACCAGCTTCTGTTGGTATGTCATGGGCGCAGAAGACCGATACCTTGTAGTAGTCTATCGTAGTCATGTTGAGGACGCGGGCAAAAAAGTCAAGCAGGACCTTGAATTGCAAGATTATGTCTATGTGAGCGATCCAACCAGGCCGCTGATCGAGCAGAAGATTTACCAATGGAGATTCGAGCCATTGAGTACTACAAAGTTGGCAGCATGGTTTCCGATTCTGGTCACCCTTTATTGGATCATGATGATTGTCATGACATCAAAATGAGTCAACGCGAAAGCGACTGAATATATGACTACCTTTCCTGGTTCTCCCCGTCTGCTTAAAGGCGGCATCATTCTGATGGACCCAAACACCACGCAGATCAAACGCATCATCCCTCTGCAATATAACCCCGATACGCTGACGCGCTCGCTGCAAATCAAGGGAGTCGGCGCAGAAAGCGGCGACCGCGCCGAGGCATTGCGCTTGAAAGGACCGCCGGTTGAGACGATCAAGCTCGACGCAGAGATTGATGCGACCGATCAACTCGAAGTGGCAGAGACGCAGGTGATTCAAGTGGGCATCCATCCGCAACTTGCGGCGTTGGAGACGATTGTGTATCCGACCAGCACGCAACTGGCATCCAACAACAGCCTCGCGCAGTCCGGCACGTTGGAAATAGCTCCAATGGAAGCGCCGCTGACTCTATTCATCTGGAGTAAGAACCGCATCATGCCGGTGCGCCTGACGGAGTTTAGCATCACCGAAGAAGCATTTGACGTTAACTTGAATCCAATCCGCGCCAAAGTCAGCCTGGGGATGCGCGTGTTGAGTGTGGACGATTTGGGCTTTAGTCACAAGGGCGGTAACCTATTTATGAGTTATTTGCAGCAGAAGGAAAAACTCGCCCAGCGCAATACGGCAGGTACGTTGGGCGCGCTCGGCATTGGAGGTATCCCATGATCGATCCGAATGAAGCGTTGCAGGACATGTTGCAGCGAAGCAACCTCAAGACCAGCCCTTTTCCGCCCACGAGTCGTTATTACACCATTGACACCGCGACGCTCGAAACTGCGGATGGCAAAACGATCATCTATGTGCGGCGAAGGTTTTTGCCCGCGCCAGAAAAATTTGCTTTGTTGCAGGAACATGTCGTCACGCAGGGCGAACGCCTGGATAACATTACCGCGCATTATCTCGGCGACCCGGAACAGTTCTGGCGCGTGTGTGACGCGAACGCCGCGATGCGCCCGGACGAATTGGAAGTCATTGGCAGGCGGCTGCGCATCACCTTGCCGGAAGGCATACCAGGGATGCCCAATGCTTAAGGGAATCAACCTCACGCTGTTGATCGGACCCGCCGTGCCGATCCCCGCGCCTCAATCGGTCATCGACGCGCTGACAAGCATAACGGTTACAACGACATCTGGTACCTCGATGAGTGGTTTTGAATTGACTTTCACGCTCAGCAATCGTTCGCCACTGCACACTATTTTTCTGCTTTCGGGTGGCGCAATGCCGCCGATCATGAGAGTCGTTATTGTGATCACACTTAACGGTACGCCCAATGTGCTGATGGACGGTGTGATGCTGGATCACCAAGTCGCCCCAGGCACGGATTCGGCTCACTCGGTCTTAACAATTCGCGGCAAGGACTTAACGGCTGTGATGGATGTAGTTGATTTCAGCGGCGTTCCATACCCTGCAATGCCAAACTTCGCGCGTGTGGCATTCATACTGGCGAAGTACGCGGTGCTCGGTATCGTACCGTTGACCATTCCGGAGATCGTCACTGACATTCCGATCCCGATCAATCGTTTCCCACGCCATCAAGGCAAAGACCTTGCGTACATTCAGATGCTTGCTCTGGATTCTGGTTACGTTTTCTATCTCGATCCGGGTCCCGCGCCGGGCATGAGTGTAGCGTATTGGGGACCAGAGATCAAGGTTGGGGTGCCGCAACCTGCGTTGAACACCAACATGGATGCACATACCAATGTCGAATCCCTTCAGTTCAGATTCGATAAAGAGCGAAAGGTGATGCCGCGCGTTTTCTTTTATGAGGAGAAAACCAAGTCAGTTATTGGGTTGACAATCCCGGATATTACCCCTCTCAACCCGCCATTGGGCTTAGTGCCACCGCTACCACCCCGAATTGAGCCGCCATCGAAAACAGTTTTCGAATCGCCTCTCAAGGCGATCCTTTATGGAATGGCTGAAGCTTCCCGTACATCTGACGCCGTCTTTGCAACAGGCAGCCTGAATGTATTGCGTTATGGGCGCATCTTGAAGGCGCGTCAACTGGTGGGTGTGCGCGGCGCAGGACCGGCTTTCGACGGCTTATATTATGTCAGAAGTGTAACGCACTCGATCAAGCGCGGCGAATATAAACAAAACTTTGAATTGGCGCGCAATGGTTTGGTCTCAGCAGTACCAAAGGTGGTGCCATGAGCGATGCACAAAAGTTTCACGGCAAATATCGCGGTACGGTCATAAATAACATTGACCCGGAACAACGTGGGCGCATTCAGGCAATTGTACCGGCGGTATCGAACGTGATCCCGACGAGTTGGGCGATGCCCTGTGTACCGATAGCAGGCAAACAACAGGGCGTTTTTGTGGTGCCCCAGGTTGGCGCGGGCGTTTGGATCGAGTTTGAGGATGGCGATCCTGATAAGCCTATCTGGGTCGGAGGCTTCTGGGGCATTTCAGCGGAAGTGCCATCGTTGGCGCTCGCGGGTAATCCCGCTGATCCGAACATTGTGATCCAATCCTTGTTGCAGCACATGATCGTCGTGAGCGATATGCCGCCCTCGCCTGCCACAGGCGGCATCATGTTGAAGAGCACGACCGGCGCGACGATCGTTGTCAATGATACGGGGATCTACATTTCGAATGGCAAAGGCGCGTCGATCACTCTGGTCGGTCCGACAGTGACGATCAACAACGGCGCGTTGACGGTGGTGTGAGATGCCCGGCTTTTTATTGCACGTCGGCGCGACCGTATTGTGTTCTCATGCCGGTCAGGCGCAGCCCACAGTTCCCAACCCGCGCGTGACGGTGATGGGTCAACCGACCGTGACAATGACCTCACCTTACGTCGTTGCGGGATGTACGCTGCCTCCGCCGCCCGCGGCGAACGGTCCCTGTGTGACGGCGCAATTTGTGACCGCTGCCACGCGCGTCACATCGAACGGACAGCCACTCTTATTGTTGGACAGCCAGGCAATTTCCGCGCCAACCGGCACACCCTTAATGATTGTCCTGACACAGACGCGCGTGACCGCAACTTAAGTGTGGAGAACCTGCGATGAACGTTGATTTCCCCTTTCACTTCGACGGACGCGGGCGAACCGCGGCGGCGAGCGATGATGATCATATACGTGACATGATCGAACAGATGATATTTACGAACCCCGGCGAGCGCCTCAACCGTCCCGACTTTGGCAGTGGATTGCTGCAATTGATCTTTGCGCCCAATAGCCCGGAACTGGCGGCGACGTTGCAATTCACCATGCAGGCGGCTTTGCAGCAATGGCTCGGTGATGTGATTCAGGTACAGGCGCTGGAGGTCACCAGCCAGGACTCGACTCTATTTGTTGACTTGAAATATCTGGTTCGACGCACGAATCAGGAACAGACCGCGCGCTTCACGCGGCAGGTATAAGACGTATGAACTCCTCTGCCATTTGCAAAGATGATCAACGCCGCGAGGCGGTCCGGCGAAAAGCCGGGCTGAATGGGTTGGACTACTTGGAAGTGAGTCCAGATCAAATGACGCTCAACGTGTACTTTCTCGGCAAAGCGCCGGATCAGTTCCAGAAACAGGCGACCGAATCTCCCGAAGATCACGAGTGGCGATTGCGCGGGTATTTCCGAATCGAGGGCGGGCGCCGCATCCGGGACATCCGCGTGACAAAGGTGGAAGTGATGCGCGTCGATCGGGATGACGAGGACGATTACCTGATTCTGCGCCTGAATAAGCCCGGCGATTTTTCGACATACAACCTGCATGTGGTAGAAGCCAACCAGCCGAGCGATATACCACGCCTCAATTTTGATCCACGTTATGCTCAACTCGATTTCACCTTCAAAGTGGATTGTCCCAGCGATATGGATTGCGCTCCCGTAGATATCTGTCCGCCTTCAAAACTGGACGAACCCAACATCAATTACCTCGCCAAAGATTACGCCAGTTTCCGCCAATTGATTCTGGATCGGCTGGCGCTCATCATGCCTGATTGGGAGGAGCGCCATGTTCCTGATCTTGACATCACGCTGGTAGAGTTGCTGGCTTATGTAGGCGATCAGCTAAGTTACTATCAGGATGCGGTCGCCACCGAGGCATATCTCGACACCGCGCGCCAGCGCATCTCGGTACGGCGTCACGCGCGGCTGGTGGATTATCACATGCACGAGGGTTGCAACGCGCGCGCCTGGGTCTGCATCGAAACAGATTCTGACTTGACGGGTAACAGTGCGCTCGATCCCCATAGCATTTTCTTCATCACAAACTTCAACGACGCCTTGACAATGGAGTCCATGCTGACTGCTGAAGACCTGCAAAACATATCAACGCAACAATATGAAGCCTTTGAGCCGATGACCATACAGCCTATCCCGCTTTACAAGGCTCACAACGAAATTCATTTCTATACCTGGGATATGCGCGAATGCTGCCTGCCACGCGGCGCGACCTCCGCTACGTTGCAGGATGTGTATGCACCATCGGGTATAGAGTTGGTTTCCTTGAAGGTGGCTGTCGCACCAGTGCCGGACTCGGAACGCAAACGTCAATTACATTTACAGGCAGGTGATGTGTTGATCTTCGAAGAAATGCGCGGACCCAAAACTGGAGTGGAAGAGGACGCCGATCCATCACATCGTCATGCCGTGCGGTTGATCAAAGTGACTGAAGGCGAAGACACACTTCACGATCCGCCGATCCCGATCCTCGAGATTGAGTGGTCACAGGAAGATACGCTTCCGTTCCCATTGTGTATTTCAGCCATTACGGATGCAGATCATGGTTGCAAATATATCGGGGATATTTCGGTCGCGCGCGGCAACGTCATTCTGGTTGATCATGGACGCACACTTGAAACACCTGAGGATCTGGATATTGTTCCTTACAGACCCGCGCTGGCAGAATGTGATTGTGAGGAGCATCCGACTGAGGTCGCGTTCATGCCGGGTATCTTCCAACCGAGGTTGTTGAAAACGCCCTTGACGTATCGTGTGCCATTCCCACAACCGGGTGTGATTGCGCGGCAGCAGGCGCGGCTTCTGGCAATGCTCATGTCCAGGGTGCAGGATCGGCTTATCGTGTTGTGGCAGAAAACGCGGGCCGGGAAAACGCTAACGACACAGGAACTGGATGAACTCGATTACCTTTTTGGTAATAAAGCAATGCGAGAAGCAGAACAACGTTACCCGGACGGTAAAGCGTGGCGGGATATGGATAGCTCCAGGCAAGCCGTCGAGATTAAGCGACTGCTCGGTGAAAAGGATAAGTGGCTGGGACACAAAGCGCGCCGGGTCGCCACTTTGCAGGCGCGGGCGCAAACAGGTCAGGTCTTAAACGATGCTGCCTCGGAAATCACTGAATTGTTTGGCGCCCAATACGCGGAGGGACTCACACCAGACAGCCCTGACATGCTGGGTCCAGCCAGCGCCACTCTATTGCAGGATGCGCGCCTTGCTCTGCCGCAAATTGCCTTGACCAGTATTCTTGCGATGCGCGATGAAAACTATCGCGTGATCGAATGGGCAGCCCTCACCGACCAAGAGACACTGGTCGAAGCATTGACGGCAGCAGGCTTCAATGCTCACAACTATCCACACGGCATTTCGTTATCTCTGGTGTTGTATGCAGGTTATCAGGAGGCTCAAAGAAAGTGTGCTGAGGCGGCAAGAGCAATGCAGGAGCACCCGGACCAGGAGGAATTGAAAGACACATACCAAAAAACTGTTGCCAGGAGTGATGAAGCGCGTCGTTCGCTGGTGGACGATCTGGTTCAAAGGTGGGCATGCTGGATTCCACAAAATGACCTGCTCGACAGCGGTCCAGACGATCGGCATTTTGTGGTCGAGATAGACAATAACGGATACGCCCACCTGCGCTTTGGGAATGGTGAATTGGGAAGTCTGCCCGAAGCCGGGTCGGGCTTCTTTGCGACCTATCGCGTGGGCAATGGCATTACGGGCAATGTTGGCGCGGAGACAATCTCATGTACGGTGTTTCGTGAGTCACTCCTCAGCGGGGTTCAATTGCGCGTGCGTAATCCATTGCCCGCGCAAAGCGGCACGGAACCGGAGCCAATGTCTGAGGTCAAGTTATTCGCGCCGTTTGCCTTTCGCAGGGAATTGCAGCGCGCTATCACCGCTGACGATTATGCACGGGTGATGACGAGTCAGAGTGAGATCAAAGATCAATTGCAGGGAGCCGCCGCGGCCTTAACCTGGAACGGAAGTTGGTATGAAGCGCAGGTCGCGGTCGACCCATTCAGCAGCGAGGAAACCAATCAGCAATTCCTGAATGCGGTCCAAGATCGCCTGTATCGTTATCGCAGGATCGGTCATGATCTGAGTGTAGCACCGGCGCAATACGTCCCACTAGATATCGAGATGACCGTCTGCGTGCGATCCGGTTACCTGCGCGGTCATATTGAGGCAGCATTGCTGGACGCCTTCAGTAGTCGCGTATTGCCAGATGGCAGACTCGGGTTTTTCCATCCCGATAATCTAGGGTTTGGCGGCGGTATTTACCTGAGTCAACTGGTCGCCACAGCGCAGGCAGTCACCGGCGTGGAGAGCGTTACCGTGAAAAAACTGCAGCGCCTCTATGAAGGCGATCACGGTGAACTTGATGATGGCGTATTGCGGTTGGGACCATTGGAAGTTGCGCGCCTGGATAATGATCCTAGTTTCCCTGAACATGGCAGGCTAAAACTTGATGTGCGAGGTGAGCGATGAACGACAAATGCGGCTGCTGCGAAGGGATCGAACCACTCACGCCGAGGTTGATCTCGAATCGTCCAGGCTTGAATGCGCCTGCCTATCGTATTGGCACACACGCGTCTTTTTTGGAAACCATGAGGGCGCGTCTCTCAAGTTATTTTCTCGATATTCCTCAAGAGGGACAAGATGAACATGGACAGCCCGATACCGAAAGAGTTTATCCGCTTCGCAATTTGACCACGCGCGCGGCGGACGATCCGTCCATTGCTTTGCTCGATGCGTGGGCAACCGTTGGCGATGTGCTGACGTTCTATCAGGAACGCATTGCCAACGAAGGTTATCTTCGTACTGCAACGGAACGCCGCTCAATTCTGGAATTGGCGCGTCTCACCGGCTATGCCCTGCGTCCCGGTGTTGCCTCCACAGCTTATCTGGCATATACGATCGATAACAACTTCAAAGACGAAGTGATTATCCTTGCGGGGGCGCGCGCCCAAAGCGCACCCGGTCCCGGCGAACGGCCGCAGACGTTCGAGACCTCCGAGCCGCTGAATGCGCGCGCGTCATGGAACACACTGAAACCGCGCATGACGATGCCGCAAACGACTGACTCAATCTACAACTTCCTGTTCAGCACAGGACTTAATCAACAGCTCGAAGATGCCCTCAATAGCGGACAACTTACCCCGGTGTTGCGATCCGCATTCGAGAAACAGGGAATTTTCCTATATCCGACCGGTATCTTAGTACTCAAAGTGCAGGATGGCGTGTGGCAGATAGTCGATCCTGGCCAGGATCAGAGCTACGTTGTGATCAAGGTAGACAGCACATCGCTCAACATCTACGGGCCAAACGACTGTGTGTATCTCAGAGGCATCGCCACTAACCTCAAGCCGAATGATCCACTGCTTGTCGTCGTCGATGGCGGGCCTTTACTCTTTCGCATCAAGGAAGTGAAACTGGACGCAGCAGCCGACCGCACGCTGATCATATTCCAGTCAACAGCCGGATTGCCGCCATCGACGGGATTGAGTTCAATGGCTGAAGGCCTACGCGATCGAGCGTTGGAAGTAGTTGCTAGCGAGGCTCCATCTGAAAAAACAACTGGAGATGTTCCTAAGCAAGTGGGCAAGGATGTATTGTTCAATGTCATACAGGGATTATCCAAGCCGCCCTCCGTACCGCCTGCGAATACTTTTCAGCTTATCCGCAACATAGCGAAATCTTTCTCCAGAAATAGTGACTCAGGGCTTCAAGTTGTTGGCGCTATCCGCCCCGATTTCAAGCGGATTTTGCCACTGGCGCTATCGAATGTACAGGTTACACCTACGAATCCGCTGGAAGTGTTCGCGCTTCGTTTGAAGACCGGAGTGTACGGCAACACCGCGCCGCTTGAGCCGATTAAGGATCGAGGTATAGTGATTGGCACACGCGAATGGCCGCTCGATGGCATCCAAACAGTCGGCATCATGCTGGGTATCACAGTCTTAAATGGTGGTGGAATGTCAGGGAACGCAACAATTTCTGTCACTAATGCCAACGCTGACTTTAGGCAGACCATTACACTTAGTTCGGCTGCACCGACTACTGTATCGCTGGGCGGAGTCAATTTTACATTCAGTAAAATGGCCGGATATCCTTACACGCTTAACTACCAGAGTAATAGCGGCACCACTTCGTTGACTTACCAACCAGGGCATGGCACCTTCAGCGTGACAATGAATGTGAACAGTCAGCCGCCACGGACAATCAACATCGCCTTTAACCAAACCACCAGCATCACGCTCCAGTCACACAACTTGAAGATAGGATACTTCATGGCAGACGATGAAGCCGTTGTATCGGTCACAGACGAAACGCTGCTGCCGCCGGAGCCGAAAAATCAAATCGCGCTCGATGGCACCTATGATCAGATTGTGCCAGGCAGTTGGTATGTTATCACCCGGCCGAATGCACCGCAACAGCTTGCACAAGTCATCGGGCAAATCAGAGATGCGCAGACAGTTGCCAAAACTGATTACAACTTTCCCGCGAAAGTGACGCAACTGACACTCGATCAAGATTGGCTCACCGCCGACGATAAACTGCTGTCCGGCATTCGCAGCACGACTGTTTTCGCGCAAAGCGAGAAGCTCGAACTGGCCGAAGAGCCGATCGATCCGATTAAAGACGCCATCTGTGGCGGTGCAGACAATGCGATTGAACTCGATGGGCTGTATAGCGATCTCAAATCAGGCCGCTGGTTGATTGTTACGGGCGAGCGCACAGATATTAGGTCTCCAGATCCAAATGATCCAGGCAATCCAAATAAGACGGTAGTTGTCAGTGGCGTGCGAGCCAGTGAGTTGGTCATGTTGTCAGAGGTCAAGCATGACGTATCCATGATTGGCATAC
>DATGYJ010000127.1:0-9729 GCA_035298105.1 Anaerolineales bacterium
CTGACTTGCCGTTCTGATCCTGAGACATGCCTTTGCTCCTGCGCCCTGCTCACTAAATTATTCGCTCTTCCTGTCTCATCATTATAGTCACAGAGGGATCTCGTGATGCCCTTATGGGCATTTCCGCTCCCCCTCTTGTGGCACATACAACGCGATTTCATCCACAGGGAATACAGTTTCCTCGCGGTAATTGCACAGAATATATTTCGCAACTTCGATTACCCAGCGATTATTTTCCTCAGCAAAACTGCGGTTTCTCGCTAGTTTGATGAAGTTAAGCGGATCCACCACGATCATAGCAAACCGTTGGTCCTCCATATCCTTTCTAAACTTCCCAAGATATTGAAGGTTGTCGGCCATTGCCATTTCCATCAAGTCCTCGCGCTCATATTCAGGGACGAGTGTTACATGATTTAGCATTCCCATTGAAATCAGTTGTCTCTGAGTGATAAAGAGTATCTCACCACCCCGTGCATTGACGTCATCCACATGCTTCTGCAAACTTGCCAATACCTTTTCTGTTCTAGTCACATTGTAGGCTTTGAAACCAACTCCAAATTGCAGGTATGTGGCTACGGGACTGTAAATCAACGCTAGCACGAGCAGCCAATGTAATGGAGTAGAATGCGCCAACTCTCCGTTTTCCTTCCGATAACGTGCAAATATAAGATATGTGGTAATAATCAACAAGAGAATAAAGTAGGCATCCATATTGTGGAGGTTTGCACCACCGCCAATCTTTAGACTTACTAGAATTCCACCTACGCAGACGATGAATAATGCCCCAAAGATGAGTATCAATCGTAAGGGGTGCCAGGCTCCTCCATCAGATCGAAGCAAAATGTAAATTGCGACCCATACAGGCAGAGAAACCCATACCACGCCCGGTAAAATTCCGAAGGAAAAAGAAGAGTTGGGCCAAAGCCGATACCACAATAGATCAGAGGCTAGACTGCTATAAAATACGCTGCTATCGGGTATGCCTGAAAGAGCAATGTAAATTCGTTGGAAGACAAAGGCGGTCAGTGTGCCTGCAACGGACCATAATGCCGGTTTGAGGAGATAACTGAAGAAATTCTTTCCCTTATAAGGCACTTCCATTAAATACAAAACAGATGCAATCAGTCCTGGCATGGGATACCAATTCACACGGCTCCAGCCGCACCAGATGGACGCTCCTAACACAGCAACCCAGGTTCGTCGATCATTTTCAGAGGAAAAACCCAGTAGCACAATGATTACCGGGATGGTCAAATGAAAATAGACGGGACCCATAAACAGAAAGAGGAACATCGCCAAACCGATCACCCAGCGCGCCGCGAGTTCCCGGATAGAAAGCCGCTTCAACAACGCAGGGGCAACTGCTGCCACCAGGACATATCTGAGTGCCACCTGCCAAAATCTATGAAACCAAAGCGGCGCATGGAACCAATAAGGGGGTGCCAGGAGCAAGTGCAACGTCGGATGTAGGATCGGCCAGGGATATTCCTGACCATAGACTTTTTCAGAGACAAAAAGGGATGGGTAATAAAACCGGCTCGTTTCTGACCATCCCATGGCAAAAGGATAATCGGTGACGCGTGGCCAGTAGACCAATAAGAGGTGGAGGGTGGATTGGGAAAGGATAATTGCAAGCAACGCGACATACCAGGGCGTTTGCCGGCGAAACAATTTAATGCTCCACATCCCGATCAGGCTGAATGACCAGAAAACCAGGAAGCGTATCCAGCCTAGGCCGCCAAGGTGACTTCTAATAAAGGGAATCATAAATACAACGGTGAATCCGACCAGGGCCAGGCTTAAAAACAACAGGCTAATCCAGCGCAAGTTGTTTGGGATGCGTTCGGGGAATTCCGCCAGGGAGAGGATTCGCTCGCAATAACGGGACCAGGTTGAGGCCAGGAGGAGAAGCAAGAAAAGACTTAACAGAGCTAGTCCCGCAATCAGAGCCGCCCACGACCTGCTCGCAGATAATTCCACACCCAGTATTCTTAGGTTCCCAAATAGTTGATAAATAGAGAACAATGGCAGTGCGGCACTGAGCGCAAAGATAAATCGCCAAAACGTGAGGCGCGAGGGTTGGATAATGTTCATTTACAGTTAGAGATATCTGCTAATCGTCGGAAATCCGGCACAAAAACATCATGCGAGAGCTTTACACCTTCAACTGTTTTCAGCACTTTCACGCAGGACTGATCTAGTTGGGAGGTATAGCGCTTCCAGTAATCTTTATCGGCATAAACATATCTGTAACCTGACGTGTTCAATTGGTATGGATCCGGGTTTTCAATGAAGGCTAGATATTGGGGAGTATTGGCGCCCCAATTGATAAGCGAATCTGCCTGACGAGCAAAAATGGTAGGGGCGCGCGAAGAGTCGGGATCAAAGACCCAGGCCGAGGGCGGGGAGAGGCGATCCCAATAGTTTTCATAAAAACGTGCATCCATGTCGGTAAGAAAGTCTGCATACACGGGATGAGGAATGGCAATCAGCTCAATTGCAAAAAGTACCACGCCACCCAGCATGGTAATTGCGCCCAGCCCATAAAGGAGCTGATGCTTCCAGTCGGGCTGATTTTGCAGCCATAACCCGAAAAGCGGAACTGCTAAAATCTTGCAGATAAAGAACAGGTTGGAAAGCAATCGAGTGGTAGCAGTGATTCCGGCATTGCCTGAGTATTCGATGAAAACTGAAAGCAGGCTTGGGATCGTTGAAGCAACGAGTGCAGCTTGAAACCATTTTTCTTCGCAGAATGCTCTATAGCCCCAAACCAAGGCGAGAGGAAGAGCGAGAACAAGGGGCCCCACTTCGAATAAAGCCGCCAAGAACTGGGTTGGGTTCAAGAGAGATAACTTCCCGAGGTGGGAAGAGATTACCGCAGGCGGCACAAAGGAAAAGCCTACCTTAAAGTATGAATTTGCTTGTGCCGCAGATGGATAAAAACGGCTGCGAAAAACTTCTGTGGCCATACCTCCTTGTATCACTGCAAGAATACCGGCCAGGATGATGGCGATGATCCAGAATCGTGCTGAATGAGGTGGGTGAATCGTTTTGTTTTGAACGATCCATAGGATTGCTATGAGAATAATGCCGAAATACAAAATAGCAAAATCTACTTCATTGGCTAACGCGAGAGAAGCAAGCAGGATAGTCAGCGGAATAACCGCTTTCCATGTTCTCTGTTTGCCTGCCAATAACATTAACAAAAGCATAATAAGAATTGCAGAGACACCATATCCATTATGCGCCATCATGGCAGTAGAATTTACGCCGTTTACAAACGCGAAGGGAAAAGGAATAGGACCGCTACCCGCGGCCTGCCATGACCGGGAAAGCGCTTCGAAGAGATTGGAGGCGGTATCATGTCCCGAGCCAATCAGTGTTAATGTGGAAGATATTCTGTTTAATAATGTTCCGGGCAAAAGAAGCAAAAGCCAACGTGTACCACCGGCAAATGCGAAAAACGCAGCGGAAATCCATGTGACGGTTCTATTGCGAGTTAGGCGCCATGCCAGTAACCCTGTCAGGGCAATGGCAAGGGCTAGCGTAAGTCCGCGCGCCAAATCGAGAGCGGTCCATGGAGGAGCTGAAGCGACTCGCATGAACTGAACGCCGAGCAGGATCAAGAAGTAATGATAGCCATAACGTACCTCTGGTGCGCCGGGTAGGTGCGGTGGAATGTCGCCCGTTGCCATGATCGAAACAGTTGGCAGATTCTGATAGTCATCCAACATTCCCAAACCGCGCCCAATCAACACGAAAATAAATACTGCGATGATAAACAACAACCATTTGGACCATTGGATCCTTGCTTGCCCCAATAACAGCTCGCGGTTCAATGGCCAGGCCGCGAGAACTCCGAATATCAAAGTCAGAAGCGCTGCACACCAAAAGGCAATGGACATTGGGAGGAGGCGTGCAAGAAAATTACCCATCCAATTCGCAATCATCATCCCCATTCCGAATCCAACCAGGCCGCGTTCCTGAGGTTCCAAATCAAACCAACGGACGGTCATTAACCATCCGCCGACTCCCCAGACCAAAAATAATAAGAGCAAAGGAACGATCTGAAACTCACTGAAAAGATACATTTTTAATCCAAGGGTTTGGATGCGATCACCTGGATCAATGTCACTGCATCTTCACCCAGGTTACCACTGATAAATTCCGGACGGATATAGGGCATTTGCTTGCGAAAGAGTGCTTGTTCGCAAGCTAAAATCTCAATCTCAACTTGCCCAAAGCAGTCTTCAAACGCCCTGCGATAATCCCACAAACGGTAACGATTGTGATTACTGGAAGGATTCAGCCATGTACGCCAGGTGCTTTCTGAAAAGCGCAGCATTTCAAATGGATATTTAAAGAAATGATCACGTAGATCCACATAGTGGATGTGGATACCGTCGGCCTTTGTTAACTTTGCCAGAGCGCGCGTAATGCCATCCACATCCTCAAGATGCTCGTAAACAGAGCTGCTTAGCACAATATCAACCGGATCAATCTCTTTTGTGGATCGAACTTCACGAATATCGGATTCCAATAATGTCATCCATTCTGCCCGTGGACGCACACCTTTCTTCTCCACAACAAAGTATTTGTCCTCCATCGCGAACATTTGCCAATTATGAGTCTCGTCCGGCGAAGCATATTTATCGCAGAGAATAACGTGGTCAGCGCCTGCCTTCAGCAGGCCAAAACCAATGTCAAATCGACCACCGTAACCAAAGACCAGAACACGTTTTCCATGAAAGGACTGTCCGCGTTCTGAGAGCGCATCTACATAGCGTTGCACCGCCGCGAACGGGCTACTTGTCTCAAGCCCCGGACGAATGATAATACTTCGTAAAAGTAAAGTGCGTACCAGCCTTTCAGGAAGGAAGTGGCGAACCAGGCGAGGGATGAGATAGGGAAGATTTAGATATAGAGATCCCATAGTAACGATCTCAAGAATTCGTTGAAGACAGCAAAGAAAAGTTACTCATTTGTATAGATTGGAAGTACCTGATCACAAGCCGAAATATCGTGACGCGGCACCAAAAGTTCTACATCCACTCGTTTCAATCTATCCAGAGATTCGTAATAGCACAACAGGGGAGTAGAGACCCATTTCACCCAGGCATTGTTCTCCTCGCCAAAATTGCCTTCGCTCTTATCAAGGCGCTTATTTACAGGGTTGGTGATAATCAGTGAGAATCGTTGCTTTGCCAGATCCCGATAAAAACCTTGAAAATAGCGAGCATTTCCGCTCAGCGCCTCATTGATCAGCACCTTTTTATCATACTCTGGAATAAGCGGAACATCGGTGATATATCCAAATGTGAGCAATTGACGTTGATCCATAAAGAGAACATCGCCAGTCTGAGCGGCATGCGCCACCACCCGCCGCATACTCTCCAAAGCTTTTTTAGTATCCGGCTCAGAGGGGAGCGTATCGGGCAAAGGGTTGGGCAAAGGATCTTCATTAATATCCGCAAGAGTGGCCACTGTTCTAATGTCTTCTGTGATCGAAATTGGCGACATAAGCCTCAAAGATTGATAGCCTGGAATAGCGATCATGAGTAAGAGCGTCAATCGAACCCAGACAGGGATGCTATGGATCTCATCAATCCATTGATAAGCGCCATGACGCCAGGCAATTGCGCCTGCAAACATCAAACCGATAATGAACATATCCATATTGTGAAGATCTGCGCCTCCACCGATCTTCACGCTGGCGATCAAACCCACCGCAAGAAAAGCAGGCAGAGGCAGAAATACGGCAAATTTCTGCCATCTATTGAGCTGCCAGCGATCTGTTCTCACAAGATAGAGCAGAATGATGATCAGAGGCAAAACTGCCAACGCCAATCCAATCAGGATGCCTTCTCCATATGTTGCATTCGGAAGCAACCTATACCAGAGAAAGGGATGGACAGAAATCCCGAAATTTACTAATGACGGAGTCACACCCGTGCCAAGTCTGCCTACCACACTCGCTCCCCCAGCCTGTCCGCCAATTGTCCCAATCCAGTGAAGCAGAGGGGGAATAAGAAACGGAGCTGCATAGCCGCCAAAGACGCCGGCAGCACCCACAGAAATTGCTCGTGACCAGATCTTTTTATCGAGGAAATGGTCTTGGGTAATTACGCCGCTTAATTCCAACATACCCGCCCAAATGCCTGGCGCAAACAGCCATGTAAAACGGCTGGTCTCGGCGAAATAGCTCGCTGCTGCAATCAACGGAACAGCCAGCCATAACGGACGCCCCCATACCAGCGCCACAACGATCGCGGCCAATAATAGAGGAGCATGAATCGGTCCCTGTCGTACAAATGCAAATGCCCAGATACCAGCCAGCAACCAACGCCAAAGATGGTTTTTGTCCAGGCGGAAAGCCGCCCAGCCCAGGATCAGATAGGGAACAATATCGATGAGGGCAAGCCATAGACGGGCCTGCCATATTTTTATTCCAGGGACCAGAAATGGAATGCCACCGACGAACTGCCTGCCAATATCCAATAGAACGGGGATAGGTTTGTTCAAGGGGTAATGGTAAAGATGACGGCCAAATAATATGGAATAATCCCAAAGCCTATTTCCCTCGGACCATCCCAAAGAGAACGGATAGCTTGTCACCTCGAGCAGTGGAACAAAAAAAGTATATGTTCCGGTCACCAATACGAGAGCGGTCAAGGCAGCTGGCCAATCTATAAAGCTTTGGAAATCTTTCGTAAGCACCCATCCAAGCAGAATACTTGAGAAACTTGCCACCACTATTCGCAGATAAGGCCCATGCAAGACTTTTCCCCAAAACGTGTATTGAAGGAAATAAACAGGAAGGATCAGGAATACGGCTGCCAAGATCCAACGAAAAGGTCCGAGCCACTTGCGGAAGGAGGATAGAGATCTAAGCCCTGTTTCCAATTTTTGAGGAGACCAGAGGACCAGCCAAATTCCGATCAGGCACAGAACCCCGAATAACCCGAAAAGTGCAAGTGCGGCCCCCCAGGTCAGTGCCAGCTGTCCGAGCCAGACGCCTGTTCCCCAGGCAATTTGGTAGAACTCAAGCACGGCCCTATATAAAAGGAATCCGGCGCCAAACCATAAAAGCAAGCGACCTGCAGCGGGCGCCGAAGTTAGTTTCATTGGAGTAGACTTCATCATTTTCTTTTCTCTCGCCAAAGAGCTAGCATGGTCCTCTCATATTGCCTGCACATCCGTTCTGTCGTGTACTTCTCTTCAATTCTCTGACGCGCATTTTTACCCATGTTTGAACACAAAACAGGATCATGGAGCAATTTTAATATGGCTTTCGCTAATTCCTGAGGATCTTCAGGAGGAACTAGTAATCCCTGGGTCTGGTCTTCCACCACTTCCTCAAGTCCACCGACCCGAGTGATTACCACGGGCAAACCGAAACCCATGGCCTCAAGCAGTGCCATCGGCATGCCTTCGGAGCGGGAAGACATCACAAAAACATCAGCGTTAGCCATCAGATCATGTACGTCATGCCGGTTACCAAGCAGACGGATTTTATCATCCAAGTGAAGCTTTTCAATTAGTCTCCGAAGTTCATCTTCCAACACGCCGCTACCTGCAATTGCGAGCATCATGTTAGGGTATTCTTTCACAACAATATCAATCGCCTGGATTAGAACTTCATAGGCTTTTTCATGTACCAAACGTCCAACAGATAACAAGAATGCATAACCCGCGGGAATACTTAAAGTTTTTTGGGAGGTCTCGGCAGATTTTTTCTTCACAGGCAAAAGTTGGATCCCGTTCGGGATCGTTAATACACGCTCAGGCCTGGCCCCTTCGCGAATTGATCTGCTCCGGAGTTCCTCGGTAACCGCAACCAGGACATCCATCACACCAAGTTTCAGCAAGAGATTATGGCTAATTCTTTTCAAGAGCGAATCGTTCTTGGCCCAGCCATGATTTGTAGCCATACGCACAGGCACCCCGGCAAGCCAAGCAACAGGAAGCGCGAACAAATTACTATCCAATGTGAACGTTTCAACCACATCAAAGCGTCCCTGGCGCAGCAATTTCCAAAGATGCTGAAGACCCCTGAAAATGAAAAAGGTTTGCCTCAAAACTCCTGATTTGTCCTGAAACGCATTAAGGTTGTAAATTGGAAACGGATATGAATCTTGCCACCTTGTGTACAAGCCATCTCTGTCATAAAGAAAAGCGACATTTATTCGATGACCATTGGTAGAGAACCAACTCGCTTGATCAAGCAAGACTCTCTGGGCGCCTCCGGTAGCCATTTGAGTTCCCAGCAACAGTATAGAAAGGTGCTCGTCTTTCAAGAGTCGCTCCCGAGTGGATTAAGCATGGTTTCAAAAAACTTCAAGCGTGCTTCTTCCTTTTGATATTGATTGATCCTTTCCTCGATCAAACTCCGTTCAACCCGCCTACCCATTGCCTTGAAAGCAAAGTCATGGATCGTTTGTGTATGCTCCAATACATTCTCCTCTACGTTGGGCAGGTAAAGGAAAAGATCTGAATCAATGCCTGTCAGGTCCGTATCACGATATGCCAGAATGACAGGAATAGCATAGGCGAGGGCCTCCCTAACCTTGAGCGGAGAGGCTTCCTGCATGTTTTTGCGATGGAGTGCAAGCGTACCAAAGACGGCATCTACGCCTGCCAGTACTTTCTTCACCTCTTCGGGCTCTAAATAACCATACAGGTGAATATTTTCTGGTACTTCTCCCTGGAAATCCTCGCGGCGATAACCAATAATACTAATTTTGATGTCGGGAAATTGTTCCGCAAGTGGAACCAGTTTATCGACTCCGTGCCAGTTCATTCCTGGAGAGCCAACTAGCGCCAAGGCAGGAAACTGATTTTTGGGCGGTGGTAGCGGCTGATATTTACTCAATTCAATTCCATTGGACACCACACAGACCGGTTTCCGATAGCGACGGTTTATCTCCAGATTTGCCAATTCGTGGCTGGATGCGATCCAACCGGTGGAGTGAGAAAATATAAAATTCCGTGTAATCCTGTTCAACCAGTAAAAGAAGGGCCCACGCGAACGATATTCAGCCTGGTCGTTAGAGTTGACTTCCAACACCACTGGTGCAATCTTAAAAAGGTCCTGAAGAGGAAAGGTGAACAGCCCAAATCTAAAGTAAATTACATCTGGTTCATATCTCCACACTTGTGAGATCAGTCTCGTCAGGGCAGTTGACCGAGCTATCTCGCGCGTTATAAATTTGAGAATAAATGCATTCGATGAAGACTTAAATAAGAATTGTTCAATATCAGGAATTGAGGAGATCGGTTCGGGTGTCAGCGAGAACAATCTGACCGTATGCCCCATATTCTTCCATATGGAAATCTGGCTATTGATTTTTTTGCCAACCCCTCCATTTATAATCTTTGGTTCGATGTGGATTGTCACGTAAGCGATTCTCATAAGTTTCAAACACCAGCAACTTTTACCATCATACGTACCGGCCAGGTCAGATATGTCTAGATCTTTGGAAGCCGAGTCGTAGCATCAGGAATTGTATCAGAACCGAACTATTCTATTTGATCTGAATTGGCTCACCATGTGTTTCGCCGAAAGCCATCATGCCGCTCGATCCATTGACTGTATGGACCGGGGAGAAGGTAAACACCTGTTCGGAGACATGGTAAACACCTTATGTAGAATCGGCATACAACCAAAGGAGGTTGGTATGCCGTGGAAAGAGAGAACCGCCATGTCGCAACGATTAGAATTCGTACAAG
>DATGYJ010000128.1:0-7475 GCA_035298105.1 Anaerolineales bacterium
AAGGTGCGTGATCCTGCGAAGCAGGGTATCCCAGAATGGGACTTTCGCTATGTTTTAAAACCTCTCCCTGGAAGAGCAGATATCCATACTAACTATGCCGAGCGCAAATGCAAGACACCCATGAATATCAATCTCGGCATATCGCCGCTATGGCCTTATGTTGCAGAGTCGGGAGGATACGAGCTGCCGAATGGTCAACTCCGTCCACCCATCATAGTGGACTGGGAAAAGGGAAAAGTTACTCATTTCTCTGAACTCGTTACCGTGCGTAATCAAAACTGTAGTTATGCACTATATTTACTCAATGGCATTGATCCGGGAAAGACGAGCCAGCCCGATTTCGAGTCTCCATTCGCCTTCTACGACCTCTCTGGACAAGGTAAGGGTTTCCCAAACTTGGTCCTGCGAACTGAGCGATACCCGGTCGGTGATCCATGGTCGACTGGTCTGGATCTTGAGGCTCAAGCTGGGCGGCCCGTTCCGCGGGATATAGAAACCGTCCGTTACTCCTGGCGCAATACCGTTGGGGATAGATTATGGGATTACAAGGTTGAGGTATTAGGTTTTTATCCATATACTTTTGATACCTCGATAGCGGGAGGACTCTTTTCTATCGATGTTCCACCCTATGAGAAATTTCCGAAGTGGGTAATTGGGCATTCCTGGCCCGCAGTAACATTTATTGACACCGAAGGCCACAGCTACTCCTCGAATGAGGGTATCTATGATTGGTCCCCGCGCGAGATAGGGATCGGATACATACTCGGTTGGGAGGAAGAGAGCAAGCTACAGGCCTTCTCCAAGATAGCGAATGGCTTCCGAGGTGAATACCGCTTTCGGAAGAATGTGCCCCCCAGCCTCTACCTCAGTCCTATCGATAATCAACTACACCTTCTTTGGGGCGAGGGAGGATTATGGGATCTCGGAGAGGGACTGGTCCTGAAACTAGGCAACCTGGATGGGGGTCGCTATATTAACAGCTGGGTGCGCGAGCGTGTTCCAGTCCAGAGCACCAGGCAGCCAGTTGATGCACAGCCAGCCGTGGCCGGCGAGGCTGAAGAATCGTTGTACGCTCTCGCGGGGTATCTGATCTATTCAGGGCGGGCGGGCACGGAGCTGCGCCAGGCAGAATATCCGCCATCCAGGTTTGAAATCTTGCCGCCTACCGACAAGGCAAGTTGGCAGCTCTTCCAGGAGCGTCTCGGGCCGTATACCGAGGAGAGGCGGGATCCAAAAGATCTGAGGAGCTGGTTGAGTCCCTTCTCAGGAAAGACACTCACCATAGCAGGGGGGCAGATCTCAGATGTTCGCGTGATGCCAAACGGATTCCGCTTTATCCTAGATCTGCGACCAGGATATCGTGTTCAAGAAAACGAATTATTCGATGCCTTTGCGTTTGAACCAGGTCATTATGTTGTTACCTACAATGGACATTTCACCATCGAGCCTCTCACCCCACCTGCCATCTCTGTCTCATTAATCAATCCGATAGTCCACCAACTCGAGTTGAACCCCATTCAAGTGACATTTCGTAACGATGGACTTGAAGATATTCCCCAGGCAACTCTCGAATTATCGGCAACATCTTCTGATGGAACTACCAGAGTCGTAGCTAATAAGACGGTTCAATTGCTGGCAAAGAAATCCGTCACGACGACGCTTGTATGGGCTCCTGCCTCTTCCGGGACTTGGATTCTGACCCCCAAAATTCAGGAGCCAAATGGCCGCTCAATTGCCGGCGACCCTGTGTCAATTGTGATTGCTCATTCAAAGACCGCAAACCTACGTAACTTATTGTTGGTCAGCACCTCTCCAAGAAGGTTACCGGTGATTTTGTTGGGATTGATTATCCTTGCCACACTGACAGCCTCGGTGTTTTGGCACGAATGGGGGCAACCTCTGGCAAACAAGGTAAACGATGAAGCCAAGGATATGAACCCGAAACAGAATGAAATCAGAAGCAGATGTCCCAGTTGCCAGGCGCAAGAAAAGCAGAGCAAGGCAGGCTTCAATCATTCCGGGAGCCAAAGGCATCGATGCGGTCAATGTAAGCGGGTATATACACCCAACCCGAAGTTCAATGGCTATTCCAGGGAAACACGGATGCTGGCGCTTCGGATGCATGAGGACGGCAACAGTTACCAGGTAATTGGTCGGGTTCTGAAGGTCAGTCCACGAAGTGTTGTCAACTGGGTGAAGCGATACAAAGCCAACTCATCTACTGCCCCTAGGAAGCCAGGCATCGCGGAATTAGCTGGGTCGTACAGCTTTAGCGATTATGAAAGGAAATCTGCCTCCTAACGGTGGCATGTCGATATATTCGCAAGGATGCGTATGAAACAATCTTTTGGAAAGTCTCAGCTGGCCGTACCGTTCTGGTTAGGTCCACTTCTCTTCATGACAGTGGTTGGACTTTATTTCCTGGTTCGATCTGATGGCTATTGGGCGGAAGCCGATTCAGCTGCTTTCACAAGGTATATCCGGGATTTCATCGACAAAGGGAAAGTAGTGCCGAATCCTGATATGGTGGATGTATATCCTAACGGATACGCTTACCAGGCGATTTCAACATTCGTGGTCTCAATGACCGGGTTGAAAGTAGAGAATTTACAGCAGTGGATCTATCCACTCGTTGCCACGATCGTGGTACTGCCGGCCTGGATCGCATACCGCGAATTGACGGGCAGTAATCCTGGTGCAACCCTTGCCACTTTGCTGCTTTTAACGCAACCCGAATTCTTATTCGTTATCCTACGCAGCTCTCATGAGAAGTTTACTCGTATGTTGATGTTACTCTGCCTTTTCCTGCTTTTCCGGAGTCTCTCACGAAGTCGCCCCCTCAGAGGGGTATCAATCTATACTGGTTTATTTTATTTTACAATTTTTGCCTGTATGGCGAGTAACTACATATTGGCGACCTCATTTATTTTTGCTCTGGTATTAGTATATTTATTAGGGTGGATCATAGAAAAACTCAAGCCACACCTGAAAGTGTGGAACCATAATCTGGCGAATCATCTTCGTTACATCATTCCTGTTTGTCTCGGGCTGACCTGCATTTTTACATTTTTTATATATCCGCCTGCTCGCCACAATTTTGGAGTTGCACAAAACACCTGGAATCTCATTGAAAACCTGTTCTTGAATGTTCGAGCGCAGACGGCCGATGTCTTTGTTGCCTATGATTACACCATATTCGGATGGCTCAATCTTCCAACTTACTTCATATTGAGCATTGCGAATTGGATCATGCTGGTGGTTTCATTGGCAATCTGGTTACAGCAAGGCTGGAGCTGGATCAGGCATTCTGGAGCACCAAAGAGCCAAATGGCCTGGGTATTGTGGCTGTTCTATGCAGCGTTCGCAATACAGGAAGTAATGGCAGCCGTTTCAGATGCCAGTGGGGCATTGACCAGCAACCTGCAGCTTAGGCTTTTCCCATCGTTTTCGATGATTGCAGTTGCGATGATTGGTGCTGCGTGGGCGGACTGGCAGCCGCTGCGTTCTAAAAGGATCATTTCCCTTGGACTGACTGGTGCTCTATTTGGCATAAGTATCGTCTCAGTCCTGAAAGCAACGAATGAGCCCTTATTGAGTAATAAGTGGAACTTCTATCATCCCGATGAGATTTTGGCCCTGAAGTGGGGAGATGCACACCTGAATCATGCTGAAGTCTGGACCGAATTTGATGAGCGCTTAACAACATCCTACACTACTGAAATTGGTGATCCCATCAACCGTTTCACATCCAGTGTCACACCAAACACTCGCAATCTGCTGTTATCCACGATAACCCGTTTACGTAGCAGCCGCATACATCAGCCCCTCCCTGTTCCACCTGATGCATTGCAGGTTTACGACAATGGTATGGCTCAACTGTACCATCTCCGTCCGAGCACTCCATACCAGCGCTAAAGTTAGACATTCCCCCACATTCATCCTGAAACCAGGTCAAGGCTGGATGGGATGATTAGGGGTTTCTCGATGAAATCAAAATACCCTGGAACAGGGCCAACTCAACATAACCAATTTTGAGGATCCCGGCACAGCTGGCATATCGAAAGTGTACTGTATATGAGATATAAGCAGTGGTTTATCAGACTAGTATCTCTTTTGCTCCTCCTTTTGGCTGGGGATCCTTTATCGCAGGTTTCCCAGGCGCAAGGTGTCCCTCCTGGAGGAGCGCCCCCGGCTGGGAGCGGGCCGCTTGAACTTAATGGCTCTATACGAGTGGTTGATGGCGACACAATCGAAACCTGGATTGACGGTAAACAGGTGGGAATTGGTCTGATTGGCATTACCACACCCATGGGCAATACGAAGTGTGGTCAAGAAGCAACTGGGAGACTCGAATCACTGATGCACGCTCCAGTGCGGCTCGAGGAAGACCCTGACATTGTCTTTGATGACCGTAAACGGCGGATGTATTACGCCTACATATCCAACGGGCAATCAGTTGCCCTGGACCTTGTAGCAACAGGTCATGTTCGGGCAAACGGACAAGGCAAGGAGAAGGACCAACTCGCAGCAGCAGAAGCTGAAGCGCGTCAAAACAGAAGGGGATGTCTTTGGCGCAGTGCGTCGGCAACGAATCTGATTAGTTTTAGAGAACCGGCAAATAACGCAGACACTGAACTTACAACTTCTCTCCCAAGCAACTTTAGCCAGGAAGTCGTTGCTTCAGGGTTGAGCGCGCCAACCGGGTTCGCCTTTCTGCCAGATGGTCGGATCTTGATTGCCCAGAAAGCTGGTCTTGTACGCATCTATAAGAATGGATCGCTGCTTTCAAATCCCTTCATCGACATCCGCGATCATGTGAACGACTACTGGGATCGAGGGCTAATCGGGGTTGCGGTTGATCCGAACTTTACTTCAAATGGCTTTGTCTATTTTCTATATGTCTATGAGAACGATTCTGCCCAATATACTGGTTCGAAGACTTCCCGATTATCCCGTGTGACGGCCTCTGGCGATGTGGCTTCGCCAGGCAGCGAGGTGGCAATCCTGGGAAAGAATGTAAGCAGCTCGTGTAAGAATTTTCCGGTTGGGACAGATTGTATCCCCGCCGATTGGTATGGGCATACAGTCGGAAATATCAAGTTTTCCACAGATGGTACCCTGTTTGCATCGAATGGAGACGCGGCGACATGGAACCTGGTCGATGATGATGCCCTCCGGTCGCAAGACCTTGACAACCTGGCAGGCAAGATTGTACGGATTACGACAAGCGGAGCAGGGTTGGCGACCAATCCGTTCTGGAATGGTGATGCGAACGCCATCCGTTCAAAGGTTTGGGGACTTGGTTTGCGCAATGCCTATCGCTTCGACTTACGGCCGGGTGCCAATCTACCCTACTTAGGCGATGTAGGCTGGGACCAGTGGGAGGAAATTAATGTTGGTGCGGCCGGAGTGAACATGGGTTGGCCCTGCTACGAGGGCAACCTTCGACAGAGTGGTTATGAACCCAAGCCGCTATGCCAATCGCTCTACAATCAGGGTTCAGGTGCTGTTCGGGTACCTCTCTTCGCTTATAACCATAATGGGACAGGCGCGGCTATCACAGGGGGCACGTTCTATACCGGGACGGCTTACCCGAGCGCTTACCAGGGTGCATACTTTTATGGTGACTACGCTATTGGGTATATCCGCTACATAAAGGTGGACAATAACAATAATCTCCTTGAGGGTCCTCTAAGCTTTGCAATTGGTGCTGATGGGCCGGTGGATATCCAGATGGGGCCGGACGGAAATCTTTACTATCTGGCGATCAATATGGGTGAGTTGCGCCGAATCCGTTATACTCCTCCCTCGGGAACATCTCCATCCAGTTCATCAGAATATCTAAGTGATCTGACGTGGAGTTCGATGACCAATGGCTGGGGACCAACAGAAAAGGACATGAGCAACGGTGGGCAGGGAGCCGGGGATGGACGAGTGATTACACTCAACGGACAGACCTATGCCAAGGGCTTGGGTGCTCACGCCGCATCGGATGTGCGCTATGCCCTGGCAGGAATTTGCAGCACTTTTGAAGCTGAGGTAGGAGTAGATGACGAGGTGGGGAGTAACGGAGGCGTGGTCTTCCAGGTCTGGGCAGATGGAACCAAATTGTACGACAGCGGGCTAATGAGCGGCAGTAGTGCCACTCAGGGTGTGAATGTGAGCTTATCTGGCAGGCAGGAGCTGGCGCTGATTGTCACTGATGGCGGCAACACCATCGATAGTGACCATGCAGATTGGGCCAATGCCCGCGTGAGTTGCAGTACTGGGGGAGGGGATACTACTCCGCCGACCGTCACGAGTGTCTCGCCAGCAGATGGATCTACAAATGTGGTAGTAACTGCCAACACAACTGCCACCTTCTCCGAAGGGATGGACCCGACTAGTCTGAACACCTCCACAGTTTTCCTGGTCAAGCAGGGGACAACAACCCCAATTCCAGCGGTGGTTACTTATGATCCCACGACCAAGACCGTCACGCTCGATCCCAATGCAAAATTGGAAGCCGGGGTGACTTATATGGCAACCGTCAAAGGTGGAGCGAATGGCGTCAAAGACCTGGCGGGTAATCCCCTCACGACCGATAAGGTCTGGTCTTTTATCACCAGTGCTAACCAACCGCCGACCGCCACTATCAACCAGCCAGCTTCGACTCTCACATATAAGGTTGGAGATGTCATCAACTATTCAGGGTCAGCAACTGATCCTGAAGATGGCACGCTCCCAGCAAGTGGACTAGCCTGGCAGATCGTTGTTCATCACTGTCCCGGCGGCGCGTGCCACACTCATCTCCTTATTACGGGCAGCGGAGGAAGTGGCAGCTTTACGGTCCCTGATCATGGCGACGAGAGCTACCTGGAAATCATCTTGACTGCCACAGACAGCGGTGGCCTGGCCGATACGAAATCGGTCAGCATTCAGCCGCAAACGGTTACACTGACGCTCGCGACGTCGCCCACTGGCTTGCAGGTGGTCTATGGTGGGGAAAGCGGCGTAGCACCAATGGTGCGTACAACGATTGTTGGCTCCAGCCACACAATCTATGCACCATCGCCTCAAGGTAGTCAGGCTTTTGCCTCCTGGTCCGATGGTGGTACACAGCAGCACAATATCACGGTCGGAATGAGTAACGTGACTTATACCGCGACTTTCATTATCTCATCGGGCACAACGGAATATCTAAGTGATCTGACGTGGAGTTCAATGACCAATGGCTGGGGACCAGTAGAGAAGGATATGAGCAACGGTGGGCAAGCAGCCGGGGATGGGCGAGTGATTACGCTCAACGGACAAACCTATGCCAAGGGCTTGGGCGCTCATGCCGCATCGGATGTGCGCTATGCCCTGGCAGGAATTTGCAGCACCTTTGGAGCTGAGATAGGAGTAGATGACGAGGTGGGGAGTAACGGAGGCGTGGTCTTCCAGGTCTGGGCAGATGGAACCAAATTGTACGACAGCGGGCTAATGAGCGGCAG
>DATGYJ010000129.1:0-2103 GCA_035298105.1 Anaerolineales bacterium
TTGGAGAATACGAAGCAAAGCACGGATCATAAAATTAGAAAAATTCGGCTCAAAAAATAAAATCCATTCAAAGGAACAAGAGGCTTAAAACTTAAAGCGGCGCGCTCCGCAGGGTGCGCCGCTTTTAGATTCTCAAGAGGAATGATGATCGAACTAGGCAGGCTGCGGTTCTGCAGGTTGTGCAGCTTTTGACACAACATCTTCGAGCATCTTGGTCGTCAGTGATTTCGGGCGTTCAATCGGTTGACCAAGGGCACGCGCCCACACATAGTTCGCAGTGACACCCAGCGCGCGACCGATGCCAAATAGTACGGTGTAGAAATCAAACTCGCGCACACCATAATAATACTGCAGCGTGCCACTGATCGCGTCGACGTTCGGTGCAGGGTTCTTGGCTTTACCCTGCTCTTTGAGCACTTGAGGGACCACATCGAAGACCAATTCGGCGAGGCGGACAAGCTCATCTTCCGGGAAACGTTTCTTGGCAAATTCCAATTGCGCCATATAGCGCGGATCCGGCACACGCAGAACAGCATGTCCATAACCGGGAATGACGTGTCCACTGTTCAATGTATCCCAAGCAAATTTATAGAGCTCGTCGCGAGTGGGAACGCCGCCAAACTTGTTCTTCACCTCAATCAACCAGCCGAGGCATTCCTGGTTTGCCAGTCCATGCAACGGACCTGCGAGCCCGTTCAATGCTGCAGAGAATGAATAATACGGATCGGAAAGCGCAGATCCGACCAAATGCATGGTGTGAGCGGATACATTTCCAGACTCATGATCGCTGTGCAGGATGAAATATAAACGGGCAAGATCAGCATAGCCCTTCTTATCCGAAACTTTCATCATGCGCGCGAAGTTCATGCCATAATCCTGCTTCGGGTTGTATTTGGGTTTCTTGCTCTCGCCGAAATATTTCATGCGGTAAATATATGCTGCAATCACCGGCAGTTTCGCGGTCAGGTCGAGGCTATCTTCCAGAGCCGCTTCCCAATAGACATCCTTCTTCATGCTGTGATATCTCTGAGCAAAGACGGAACCGTTTTGCAATGCCAGCACGGCCTGCGAAAAGAGAATCATGGGATGAGTCTCTTTTGGCATGGACTTGATCATCTTGAAGACATAATCAGGAACGCTAGCGCGTTTTGCCCATTCGGCTTCGACTTCCATTGCCTGCTCTTTGGTTGGCACTTCACCGACCATGAGCAAATAGTACAGACCGCCCACCAACGGCATCTTGCCACCGCGCGCCTTCGGCAGCTTCTTGAGCAGTTCCGGGATGGACATGCCGCGGAAGCGAATGCCTTCGGCGGGATCGACGAAAGAGACATCCGTCAAAAGCGATTTGATATCGCGCATGCCGCCGACGACCTGACCCACAGTCACGTCGGCAACCTTGACATCCCCGTGCTCTTTGGCAAGGGTCTTGATTCGTTCGCGCCATTCAGGCAATTGTGCAGAGATTTTGTCGTGCAGGATCATGATTCCTCCAATAGGTTTTTGTGCTTGCGAGGGAGATTGCTTCGTCGGGGTACCTATGGCACTACTCCTCGCAATGACAGATTACAACGTTACCAACTTCTTCAAAGCCTCGTGCGTTTCCTTCACCGCAGCAGCAGACTTATCGAACATAGCCTTTTCATTATCATCAAGCTTATACTCGATGATCTTTTCCACGCCCGCGCGGCCAAGCATTACAGGCACACCAAAGAACATATCGTTCAAGCCGTATTCGCCATTCACATAGGCTGCGCAAGGGACGATCAGATGTTTATTTTTGAGGATCGCTTCCGCCATTTGCGTACAAGCCAGGGAAGGCGCATAATAGGCGGAACCTGTTTTCAGCAAATTGACGATCTCGCCTCCACCTTTACGCGTGCGGGCAACGATTGCATCCAACTTGTCGGCGGGCACATATTCTTTTAACGGAATCCCGGCGATGTTCGAATGACGCGTCAGCGGGACCATCTCATCACCGTGTCCACCTAACACGTAGCAGTCGATGTTTTCTACGCTCACACCTGTTTCCATCGCAACGAAGGCGCGCATCCGGGCCGAGTCTAAAATTCCCGCCTGCCCTACCACACGCTCACGCGGCAA
>DATGYJ010000130.1:0-5598 GCA_035298105.1 Anaerolineales bacterium
CTCAGTGGGCTTGAAGATCACCTGGCGGCTGGGCATTCTGTTGAGCACATCGCCTCAGTGGCCTCGTTCTTTGTTTCGCGCGTCGATACAAAGATCGATCCCAAACTACCCGAGGATTCCCCTCTGCGCGGCAAAGCGGCCATCGCCAATGCGAAACTCGCCTACGATGAGTTTCAGAAAACTTTCGCAACTCGCCGGTGGGAGAATCTCAAAGTCAAAGGCGCACGTGCCCAGCGTCCCTTGTGGGCCAGCACCAGTACGAAGAACCCTGCCTACCCCGACACGATCTATGTTGATAACCTGATCGGTCCCGAAACGGTCAATACCGTTCCACCCGCTACACTCGAGTCCGTTCGCGATCATGGGATTGCACAGATCACGATCACGCGCGATCTCGACCAGGCCCAGGATGCAATCACTCAACTGGAGGCCATGGGCATCTCGATGGATGTTGTTACGCAGGAATTGGAAGACGAAGGAGTTAAAGCTTTTGCAGAAGCGTTCACGCAACTGCTCAAGACCATTGATGAGAGGCGGAAAAGCGCCGTTTCTTCTCTCGGTCCCATTGCGGATTCCGTTTCCAAACGTATCGCCCAACTTGAAGAGGAGGCCGTTCCTGCCCGTTTGTGGAGTCACGATCCTACTTTATGGGCCACGGATCCCGAAGGTCAGGCTGAAGTCAAAAAGCGCATGGGCTGGCTGGATTCGCCCGATAAAGCGCGTGAACGTATGCCAGACTACAAAGCATTCGCAGATGAAATCCATCAAGAAAAAACCGGTCGTGTCCTGGTTCTGGGGATGGGTGGTTCCTCGCTGACCGCAGAAGTTTTCAGCTCGCTGCAAGCTGCAGCGAATATTGATGCTCCGGTCTCACTCGCGATTTTGGATTCTACCGATCCTGAACAGGTATCACTGGCGAGCGGGAATTTTCCGCCTGATAAGAGTTTATATATCGTCGCCAGCAAGTCGGGCGGAACTGCCGAAGTGATGGCAACGTTTGATTACTTCTGGGCATTGAGCAATGGGGACGGTTCGCGCTTTGTAGCTACAACCGATGCGGGGACCTCTCTCGAAGCACTGGCCCGGAAGAACAACTTCCGAAAAATATTCTCCTCCGATGAAACAGTTGGGGGACGGTACTCCGCCCTGACGGACTTTGGCATGCTGCCTGCCGCCTTGCTCGATCTGGATTTGAACCAACTGCTCAACCGCGCCGATTGGATGAAGCACCAGTGCGGTGAGCAGGTGCCTCCGGCGCGCAACCCTGGCCTGACCCTGGGAGCGGTGATCGGCGAAGCTGCTCTGGCAGGTCGCAACAAACTCACGATCCTGAGTGAGGCGCCTTTAGCCGCGTTCGCAGGCTGGATCGAGCAGATCATTGCAGAGTCCAGCGGCAAGAATGGAAAAGGCCTCCTGCCTGTGCCATTGGAGCCGGTTGGCGGGCCAGAGGTCTACGGGAAAGATCGCTGTTTCGTCTACCTACGGCAGACCGGCGAGCTGGATCAGAGCATCAAGGCGCTGCGTGAGGCGAGTTATCCTGTGATTGAAATTCAAATTTCAAATCTTTATGACATCGGCGCAGAGATGTATCGCTGGGAATTTGCCACCGCCATAGCATGTTCGATTTTGGGGGTCAACGCCTTCGACCAGCCGAATGTAGAGAGCAGCAAAAAGATCACAAAGGCGAAGATCGCCGATTATCAGAAGAAAGGTCAATTGGAAGAGGGCCAGTCGGTGTTGACAACCGATGGCTTTATCGTATTCTCGCCCACGAGCGTAAGCGCATCCACTCTGGCAGAGGTATTGAAAAGTTTCCTTGCAAATGCGCAGCCGAACGGGTATGTTGCCATCAACGCTTATCTCCCGCGTAATGACGATATGATCAAGCTCTTACAGGAGATGCGGGTTGCCATTCGCGCCAAGACGGGCAACGCCGTGACTGCTGGCTTTGGTCCGCGCTTCCAGCATTCGACGGGCCAATTCCACAAAGGCGGACCCGACAACGGACTGTTTCTTGTGATCACGGCCGAGTCCGCAGCAGACTTTGAAATTCCTACCGAGGGCCTGACGTTTGGAACATTGATCCGTGCGCAGGCACTGGGTGATTATGAAGCGTTGATCAAGGTGGGGAGAAAAGTTCTACGCGTGCATCTGCCAAGCACGATGGACTTGGGATTATTGGTGGAGGCGTTGGAGAAGTAGGCAGGTATACAAGTACACAGGTAGACCAGTAACCATGAAGTCTGCGCGGTATTCTCATGGAGTGAGGCTGCTTGCGTGTTGAACCTATGTGATCCGCTTGTTCGAATCTACACCGGGTAGAATTCCGGGCAGTTGGGTCGGACATTGATAAAAGCAGGGGAGCGGACCGTTCAGCTGAAGCCGGAGCCAATTTCGGTGGAGGAAAGAATGGATTGCCTGAAACGAATTCGTAAATCGGTGGATTTATGGACTAAGCGAGGTGGAAGACAGGGTTATTTGTATTTTATTGACAATAATATCGGCTGATCCATTTCGGAATGTGTGAATTGGTTTAATCCAACTCTCACTTGCTGGTTTTACACTTACTGGTGAAAGGATAAAAGTCTATGTTTGATATTGGTGCTCCCGAACTTCTGATCGTGCTTGTGATCGTGGTGCTTGTGTTTGGGCCTGGGCGCATAGCCAGGACCATGAGCGAGCTTGGAAAAGGCCTGCATTCCTTCAAGGAGTCGCTTTCCTCTGAAGAAGAATCGGATTCCGTATCCGATACAAATGCGACCCCCAAGTAGATTTCGCGATGAGCGAGTTATCCCAACTGAAATGCACTACCCCACGCGCCAATGAGCCAACATTGGCAGAGGCTGAGATCAATAGGCTGCATCCTCAAATCCCTGAATGGCAGATCCAGGCAGTGAATGGAGAGAAGCGGCTGGAACGCGTTTTTAAGTTCAAGAACTTTGCCCAGGCACTGGAATTCACGAATAAGATCGGTGGAATTGCAGAACAGCAAGACCATCATCCGTTGATTGTGACGGAGTGGGGGAAAGTAACTGTCCAATGGTGGACGCATGTAGTAAAAGGTTTGCATAAGAACGATTTCATCATGGCTGCAAAGACGGACGAATTGTGGAGCTTGTTGTTTCGTTTGGCAGCGTAAAACCTCAAAGATAGAAAAATGTATTAGCGCTCTAATTCTTTACAAGTGTGTAAAATATGACGATCCGCATTGTGAAGATGATCAGAAGAAATAAAGAAGCCAGCCTTGTAGTGATGAAAGTTTCATCGCGACATTGATAGAGGGCATACTTGACGCCGAGAGTTTTCAGCTTTTCACTTTGACCATCACTATCTTCTGTCTGCCCAACAAAATATTATTCGGAAAGTTGGAATCCAGACTTGGTCTTATTCACAAGATGCTCGATCCGTTTCCTATATCGGGCTACAAGATAGCGGTCTTGCGTGCCGAAACCATACCAGGAAATGCAAAGACGCCCGGCAAAGATTGGAATCCACGAATTATATTTATGCGGTGATAGTATTGATCTTTGTGGCAATCGACCTTCGACTTATAATCAGCTGGCATGAAGCCTAGGATCGAATCACGCCGGGCCTGATCTGACATATGAATTCCTCTAGATATGGCTCAAAGAACTCGCGCGTCATCTCACTCTGCTGCCCTATTTGAGTTACTTGGTAATTCAATTCTAAGAGCGACTTTTTGTAAGTTCAGAATTCTCCATCATCATGGCTCATTCCTTCCTTGTTGCAGTCATTGTGCGTTCCCAGACTCATAGAGCATCAGACCATATGTTACTTTCTCGGTAGGGTCAGAGACCCACGCCGAGCTGAGGTCACGAGACTTCTGCCTGCCTGCCCGCACCTCACTCACTTGATCTGCGTGAGGACAAAACGCTTGAGAATCGCTGGCTTGAAATTCAGTTTGACCTTCTGCGCGCCGGCGATCGTGATGTGCTTGTTGTTGTCGATGCTGGCTTGGACGGTAAACAGGGACAAAAGTGCCGCGAGGAGAGTCGCCTGCTTGATCTTGAGTGTCTCGGCGATGGTCGTCGCAAGTCCGGCCAGTTTACTACTGTCAAACGAAACCTTTCCGTCGGCGGCGATCGTGAAGCCTTCATCCGCCCCCAGTTCGGCATCGAACGACAGCGCCGGGCTCTCCACCATTTCGGCAAGTAGGGAGAAAGAAAGCCCCTTGCACTTGTCGGGAACCTCGAACAACTCGCCTTCGACCGGGGCGCTAATCTCCCAGTCGCTTGCCAGGTCCTTTTGCATCAGATCAAAGACACCTTCGACCAGTCGGCCGAGATTGACACCGACAGATTCCAGTTGTGGCTCACGCAGGAAGGCGAGATCCGAGAGTTTCGAGGGGGCATAGCGGACAGTGACTCCGTACATGCCCGCCGCCAGCGATACTTGCTGCGGTGCGCCAACACCTCCGTTGACCGGGATGAGGTACGAGATCGGCGCCATACTCGCCAGGTTGCCGGTCGGACTGATGTCGAGCGTGATATTGCCGTCGAGCGGCCGCTGGACGCCGCCTGTAAAGGTCGAGTGCGACTTGAGTCCGATCGGGAAGTTCTGAACCTTGGGACCTACGGCGGGCTTCGGTTTGGGTTTGGCCGCAACTTTTGCTGTAGGGGTCTCAACCGCCTTGATGTTTTCCGGCGGGATGCTCTTTATGGCATCTGTGGTCGCCTTCTTCTGGTCAACCTCAGCCTGCTGCGAAGCTTTATCCTCTGGGGATGTTTCACCGACCATCTTCTTTAAGGCCGACATTCGCAATTCCTTCGCCTCATCCGCAGTAATCTTGCCATCTGCCTCGGCATTGTCGATCGCGCTCATTGTCTTGTCACCGGCCTTGAGCATCGCAGCCTGTTGAGCGAGTGTAGACGCCTCCTTGCCGAATTTGTAGGCAGTATCCAAAGCCTGTTGATAGGCTGCTGCTGCATTGGCTTGTGTCCCGGCCAGCCCTGCCATATCTCGGAAAGATTCCTGGCCTAGTGCCTGGAGAACGGCACCGACGCCAGTAGGATTAGGAACGCTCGGTGCATTCTGAATTGAAACAATGGGTGTTGGGAAAGCTGTCGGTTGCATATTAGCCGGTTCACTTCTGCGCGTCGCCGTTGAGAGTGGCTCAATCGTCGGCGGCTCATCGATCGGCGATTCTTCCCACCGCCAGAATCTAGAATCATCGATTTGTTCGCACGCGTTGCATGAGCCCATCACAGCTTCAGCAAACACCCCACGGGTTGGTAAACTGACGCGGGCTGCTGGCACAGGTGAATCTAGCGCGTAAAAGTCAAGCAAATTTGCATTTTGGCCCTTCGGGAAACGCGGGTCGAGGTGATTGCCGCGTGCGACCGGCATGACAAGCGAATTGCCAGTAATCCCAATTAAGCGGTTCTCAATCACCGATGCCACACTTCGGCCGTTCGCTCCCGGCGCGCGATAACCATCCAGTAACATGTAACGCCGGTTCGGATCCATGGTCCACCAAATGGCATGATGATAAAACTCAAGATTAGCATTCAAGTGTTCGATAAGCTCTGCGGCAAGTCGCGAGTCTTCTATTTTAGGATTGCGCTGTTCCCATTCATC
>DATGYJ010000131.1:0-13096 GCA_035298105.1 Anaerolineales bacterium
GGTCAAGATCTCATCGCCAGGTTGGAGTTGGAGAGAGTGAGCGACAATGTTCACGCCATGAGTGGCATTCGGGATATACACCAATTCATCGACAGCCGCGTTTAGATATTCAGCCAGGGCTCTGCGCGACTCGAGCAAGAGTCCATCTAATTCACGTCCCAAAAATAACACCGGTTGGCATTCCAAACGACGCTGCCAATTTTGGTACGTCTCAAATACAGGTCTGGGCGTTGCACCGAAAGAACCATGATTGAGAAAAACAATGGAGGGGTCAAGGAGGAAATATTCTTTGAGCGATGACATGGGACTATTCTAACAGCTGGAAATAAGCAAGCCTTTACAATTCCTTTCAAGATTTCCCTGCTCCTTGGCATGGCATTGTTAGATTGTTCTCAAAAACGACCACATTGCAAATGAGCTTCAATGTCAGGGTGGATGCTTTTTTCGTCCCTCACTCAGGATCAAGCCTTTGCAGCTTCATCGAGCAACTCGAAAAGGTGGTCAACCAGTTCAGGAGAGATCGTGAAATGGGGATCGAGAAAGCGGCTGGAAAGTTGACCTTGTCTTGCCTTCTCCATTACAGTATTAATATCCTCCGCCGATAACTGAGATTGAAGATGGGTAAGCAACATATGCACTGTGGGTTTTATCACTGGACTCCGGTACTGGGGGTGATGGAGAAGGATCGCTAACAATTCTAGAGCGACCTCGGGTTGATCATGCTGTTCATAGATACCGGCAATCCCAAGAATCGTTAGAAACAGGGGATTGACAGTGGGAAGAGCGCGAAGGAGAGCTAATTCACGCTGTAGGTAATTGAGCGCACTTTCCGGTTTACCCCAGGAATTACATGTGCAAGCAAGATGCCCTAGACTCTGTAGCATACCGTGTAAATCCTTGTTTTGCTCGGAGTGAGTTAGTGCCTGATACTGATAGTGATAGGCGGCTTCGTAGTGACCTTCGTTATGTTCAATTTCCCCCAAAATAGCGAAACAAATCCAGATGCCCATTTGAAAATTAGCCACTTGACAGATCGCCAAGCCCTTTTTCGCATGCTCACGTGCTGCATCCGGATAGATATCCAAATAGGCACGACCCAAAAATCCTAAAAGGATGCCCACATCCGCCGCGTGTGAATTATCGAGTAGCGGAGTAAGTTTCAGCGCATCTTCGAATACTTGACACACCGATTCGGGCTGGTCGTGGTCTAGAAGGAACCAGCCGTAATGGGTCATTAACCGTACACGATCTGAAGTACTCACTGATGTACCATGGGCAGCAAAGAGATGTTGGGCTCGATTAAATGTCTGCTCGGCTTCAGAATTCAAACCATGGGTTTGGAAGAACAGGCTGATGCTAAAGACATATTTCCCGACCTCCATTACGAGAGGCATTTCCAGTGTATAGTGCCAGCCTGCCAAGATATTGTCGTAATCCTTCTCGATTCTCAAAATACTTTCGGCAACCGTTGAAATATCTATTTTGATCTTTTTCTCGTATTCCTCCATCAGACTCGCGTAGTAACGGCAATGCTCGTCAAAGATGAACCTATATTCATGCGGAAGCTCCTGTAATTTTTCTTCGGCGAACTGCCGCACAAGTTCATGGAACTTGAAACGATCTGTACCAACCCGCATCAACAAGGACTTATCCACCAACGTGCTCAGTGTGAACAATGTTGCGCCAGCCACCCGCTCTGCGGCAGCCCTATCAAAACTGCCGAGAAAGACACACAATTTTCTGAATGCCGCCCGTTCCTCGTTGGAGAGCAACTGCCACGAGCGTTCGAAGACTGCGCGAATACTGCGATGACGTTGCGGCAAATCCCGTCGGGTGGTCTGCAAAATGCCAACGCTCTTGACGATTTCTTCAGCAATTTGTGCAGGGGTGAGCAGATCAATCCACCGGGCGGCTAACTCAATAGCCAGCGGCATTCCTTCCACCAGTTGGCAAATCCGGCAGATATGAAAAACGTCATCGGAGCCAGGCTGCAAAGCTGGTTGGGAGTAATGTGCGACCTGCATAAAGAGCGTGAAAGCGGCATATTCCTGCGCATGGTCGATGGTCGTTGGATAATCCAACCCGCGCAGGGCATAGATCCTTTCGGCGCTGAGGTTGAGACGTTCACGGGAGGTGGCAAGGATTTTCAGGCGTGGGGCAATGATAAGCATCTCATGGATGAAGGGAGCGGCTTCCAGCAAATGCTCAAAATTGTCCAGGATGAGAACCAGTTTTCGATTGCGCAGATTGACGAGCAATTGTCGCCCGAGGTCGAGCGATCCACGGAACTGAAAGCCAATCGCGGAAGCAATGGCCTGGATCATGGCGGGCGGCGAAGTCACCCCATCCAGAGCTGCAAAACGGACCAGACCAGGCATCTGACCGGCCAGGCACCGGGCGGCTTCCAGCGCCAAACGGGTCTTACCAATGCCTCCGGCTCCCACAATGGTCACCAGGCGGACCCCGGGATCATGTAGCAGACGAATGAGCTCGTTGACTTCCTTCTCCCGCCCTATGAATTCTGTCAACGCAGCCGGGATATCTGGCGCAGGCTCATACTCGGGCGATTTGAGCTCCGCCCAGGGCAGGTTCGAAGCCAGCTTCACCGCTTGCGTGCGCCGGTTGGCTCCCAGCTTGTTGAAGATCTGTTTGACATACCACTTGACGGTCGTTGGGCTGAGCGTGAGACGCTCGGCGATTTCCCGGTTGGACATACCCTCCGCAACAAGCTGCAGAATGGTGCGTTCCCGGTCGGTGAACGACAAATGCGCTTCCTGCCCTGGATGATCGGGGCGATATTTTGTATTGTTCGGCAAATCATACTTTCGGGTCATACCGATCAAATCCCTACTTTCGGGGGGTGAATTAATCCCTAACCGAACCTAATATATACAATTATATCTTTATTAGCTGAATATTCCGTTGCAATATGCTGATTGTACACATTTTTGTGGGTTCATTTTCGTAAAACGTTTGGGTGTAAATTAGAGGACTTTTAGAAGTACCTGTGATGAAGGTGAACATATCCATGTACGGCATCAAATTACTAGGGCCAGGTCAGGCATATTATGATGGCAAAGCCATCGCCGGTTTTCCGGGACAACAGCACTGTCTTCTTTTCTATTATTTGCTTCTGAATCGACACACACCCCACACGCGCGAGCAGGTTGCCGCCGTGTTTTGGAGCGACAGTCCATCCCAGGTGGCCCGCAAGAATCTGCGTAATAGCCTGTGGCGCCTTAGTCAGGCGTTTCAGTCTGCAGGCGCTGACGTAGAGGACTTTGTCACCATCGAGGAAGATTATATTGCTTTTACCAACCCGGACGCCTGCCGGCTGGACATCGATGAGTTCGAGGCAGCTGCACGCTGGAGTGTGGAGCATGAGGACCAGGATTTGAGCCCTGAACAAGAGGCTGTCCTGGAAGCTGCTGTACAGCTTTATCGAGGTGACCTATTAGAAGGGGTCTATGAAGATTGGTGTCTATACGAACGTGAGCGTCTACGGTTAGCTTTCCTGAACATGCTGATCAGATTAGTGGATCATCATAGCCGCAAAGGCAATTACGCCCGTGGCCTGGAATATGGTCAGCGGATCCTCCTGCTTGACCCAACTCGCGAGAAAGTACACCGGCAAATGATGATGATCCACTGGCTGGCGGGCGACCGGGAAGCGGCACTGCTCCAATATCAGTCATTCTGCAAGGTTTTGGAGACCGAGTTGGGTCTCAAGCCTGTGCAGGAGACACAGCATCTCTATGAAACCATTCGGCGGAGTTCCAGTGCGCCCAATAGCGGGCCAGCCCACGACTCGGGAAATCTCGGCAGCAATACAGACAGGCTGGCAAGTCCGCCTCTCAAAGAAATGCTGCAAAAACTCCATTTCCTGGAAATGATCGTCGAACAGACGAATACCGAGCTGCACTTGCTGGAGCAGATGATCCACCAGGTGCTGGAAGCTAAATAACTCACTTTACGCAAAACAGGTCACACTGCCCGCCTGCCCGCTGGAGGGTGTTGCCCAGAGAGAGGGCATACGCATGGGCGCGGCGCAGGGCATGGGGCAAGTGTGACCTACGTGTTATCTGCAAGTAGAACTTGCGGACTCCCTTGCGGACTTCTCGGTTCTTCTATGTGGCGGAATTGATCGGAAAAATCCCTTTTAAGAGACTCTGCCGAGGCGCTCGAAAGACGCCCTTTCTGTAAACTGGCTCATAAGCCAGTTTTCTTTTTCTTTCGAGGCAACGATTTGGAAAGTCGAAACTATTCTTTTGTGGTCAGGCTCTGGCTGGAAAGCGCCGATAACGAGAAGGGGCACGCGATCTGGCGCGGTTCGGTTGAACAGGTCGGCAGTGATTGCCGGTTCTATTTCTCTGACCTGGATGGGATTACGCGGTTCATTCAAACCCAAATCGGTGTAAAGAAATCCCCAGCCCTCTTTGGCTGGCGGTTGTCCTGGGAGCATTTGTTTAATGGTATCCGAAAATTCTGGAAGCGTTTTCTCCCCTGAAACCCAATCTGTGGAAGAGCTCAGCGTACGACATTTGCAGGCTGAGCTTGCGCGCATCGACCTCAAGCTCCAGCGGGCCGTGCGGCGCTGGCAAGCCGCGGGTCAGGACCCTGCCGATGCCTTCCGCGGCTTATATGTGTCGGACAGCGAAGCAGTGCATTTGTTACAGCGTCCCTTTGGGTCGAATTGGGGACAGACCAGCCCTTTACCGGAAGCGGAAGAACAGGCATTCCTGAAAGCTGAACGACAAGCCGTTCTACAGGCGCTCGCAATTCAGCCAGGGCAGCCGACTCGCTTGCAAAGCCTAATCGAAGCGTTCGACCTGGATGAATTCGAAAAAGATGTGCTGCTGATCTGCCTTGCCCCGGCGTTCGATCTGCGCTACGAAAAGATCTACGGCTACTTGCAAGATGACGTGACCCGCAGGCGCCCGGGGATCAACCTGGTGTTGGACCTTTTATGCCCGTCCGGTATGGAACGCGTCCAGGCGCTCTCGCATTTCGCCAGCGATGCGCCCCTGCTGAAATACCACCTGCTCGAACGGTTCTCAGAGCCGGGGCAGAATAAGGCTCCTTTATTGAGCCAGTCCTTGTCGGTCGACGAGACCCTCGTCCACTGGCTTTTGGGAAGCTACCAACCAGCCGGTGAGATAGCCCCTTATCTTTCCCTCACCCCTGCCCCCTCTGATCCTACACACAGCGAAAATTCAGCCGAGGTAGAGACCACCTATTCGAGCGACCTCCTGAAACAGAACCCTTTATTTATTTTCTCAGGCCCCGACCGGCTGGCTCAAGAGGCGGCTGCCCACCATTTGGCAGCGCTTGCCAAGCGATCTCTATTGAGCATCGACTTGAGTGCCATCAACACAGAAGAGACCAGCCTGCTGCGCTCGATCCGGACCGCGTTGAGGGATGCCCACCTGACAGGCTCTCTCTTATTGATCAAAGGCTGGGATGTTTGCCTGGAAGACCCGATCTTCGCAGCCAACGGCTTGGCGGCCTTCGCTCAGCACCCCGGCATGGTGATCCTGGCGGCGCAGGCTGCCTGGCGGCCTGCCAGTTTGCCGGAGGCACGCCCCATCCACTGGCAGGAATTTCCTATCCCTGATTCTCACGAGCGCAAAGATCTGTGGACCGATTATCTCCAGAACGCACAGACGACCACAGAGCTGGATCTCACGGATCTGGCAGGCCAGTTCGCTCTGACCCGCGAGCAGATTCGCGCTGCCGTTCTTTTGGCCGTCAACCACACGCGCCAACAGGGAAGAACTCTTTCCGAAGATGAGCTGATGGCAGCCGCACGGGCCAGCTCGAGCTCCAGGCTTTCCAGCCTGGCCCATAAAATCCCTGCCCGCTATCGCTGGGACGATATTGTCCTGCCCGCCGATCAAATCTCGTTGTTACAGGAGATCGTGGCGACGGTACGCGGGCGCGCTACGGTACTGGAAGAGTGGGAAGTGGGCAAGAAGCTGGCTTCCAGCCGAGGGGTGAGCATCCTGTTTGCCGGTCCGCCTGGCACCGGGAAGACCATGTCGGCGCAGATCATCGCCGCCGAGCTGGGACTGGACCTTTACAAGATCGATCTTTCCACCATCGTCAGCAAATATATCGGCGAGACCGAGAAGAACCTCGAACGGATCTTTTCCGAGGCCGAGAGCAGCAACGCCATCCTCTTCTTCGACGAGGCCGATGCGCTCTTCGGCAAGCGCTCCGAAGTGCGTGACTCGCATGACCGCTATGCCAACGTCGAGATCAGCTATCTACTCCAGCGCATGGAAGCCTATGACGGCGTGACTATCCTGGCGACCAATTTACGCGCCAATTTAGATGAAGCCTTCACCCGCCGCCTGCAATTCGCCGTGGACTTTCCCTTCCCGGAAGAAGAAGACCGCCTACGGATCTGGCAGTCTCTCTTCCCGCCCTTGGTGCCGCGCGCTGAACTGGACCTGCCTCTCCTGGCACGCCGCTATAAGCTGGCAGGCGGCAACATTCGTAACATCATCGTCAGTGCAGCCTATCTCGCCAGCGCCAATGGCGGCGTCGTGACGATGGAGCACTTGTTGCACGGCACAAGGCGAGAGTTACAGAAGATGGGCAGGCTGGTGAATGCGAACGAGATGGCTCCGGATAGCGAATATGGGCGCTAAAGCAACCAAACCAAAGCCGGAGGCACAAATCCAGAACCGAAAAACAACGAAACCCGCATTGCGAGGGCAGACAGAACCGGCTGCAATGATCAATCATGGATCCATGCAAACCCGCGCCGGCGGCTCGCCTTCGTTAAGCTCTGCCATGCTCCCTGCCCTTCAGCGCACGATGGGCAACCGGACCATGACCCATCTCCTCCAGCGCCAGCCGAAAACGGGCGCCGGGCACCGTCCTGGGGAAGCCTGGGACTATGGTCCGATCACCAAGCGCAAGTCGGTTGATCATCCAATCGAAATGTTCATTTACTGGATCAAGAAGGTGGAAGACGGCTACGGACCTGACAAACAGATGGTGCTCCAGCGCCTGCGACGGCTCTACTACAGCTCGTACAGCGGAAAAGCCGGCGCTAAGTTCGATAAGGTGATCCACGATCAGGCTGGCGCTGAGGGTCCGCCGCTCGATGTGTTGTCTGCTCCGGCCGAGGCGGTTGATGGGCTGTATGAGACTGACACTGTCACAACCTCGCATGGCGAGGTCATCGACCCAGGGCACATCCTGGCCGCCCTCGATCTCCAGACGGCCGGTACCACGTGGAAGGCAGACCTGGGTGAGCTCGCCGATAGCACGAAGATGCTCGGCGTCGTCACCTGGGCCGGGGACCTGGCCTCGTGGTGGGTCGAGTGGACCCGGCGGGCCAAGCAGATCCATGAAGCACCCCGGAAAGAGCCTACCGGTCCGGCGACCGAGGAGGGACCACCCGACGAGGTCGGTGGTGACCCGGCCCTCGACCTCGGTCTCTGGGAGGAGATCGGGCGGAGCAAGGCCTCCAAGGAGGACCTGCTGGGCGACATGGATGCCCAGGTCCTAGCTGCGTCGAGCACGCAGAAGTCGACGGCCGAGAGCCGCAAGCGTGAGAAGCGCGAGGTCCGCTATTCGAACATCGACACGGAGCTGACCGCGCCCGTTTCCAAGCTCCTCGAGCAATACTACGGGGTCTGGACAAAAGTAGGAACGACCGCGCCAGCGGCGAACCGGTTCGCCTCGTTCGTCCGCCATGCGGTCCCTTCGATCCCGTACGAGGAGAGCACCCCCGGCGCCATCCGTCTCGCCCCCAACGCCGAGGGCGAGGTCAAGGATGCGATCGAGAGCGTCGCCTTCCTATTTCTCGGCGAAGGGTATTCTGGCTCGCACAAAGACCCTCACGAGGAGATCCGCCTTAACGGCTGGCGGATGAAGGATATCGCCAAGCGCTTCGTGGCATTCCTGAACGAAGGCCTGAAACGCGGCGATGCTCCCTGGCTGTGAGGGCGAGGATGATGAATAAATGCAGAGATTAGAAGTATCGAAAAGGATGATTCCGGAACGATGGCAAAGCAACCAGTAGAGAAAACGCCTACGAACAAAGCCTGGAAACGGTCTAAGAGAACGCGCGATCTGGAAAATGAGTGCCAGGAAAAATCTGGGGTAGCGGCGATTTTACAACTTCAGCGGATCGCGGGTAACGGGACCGTCCTGCAGCTCCTGAAGGACAATGAAGCTGGGAGTAAGCAACTTCCTTCCGATCCATTGAAGCAGCTGGTGCAATTGAAGCGCAGGCCAAAAGCGGATAAGAAAAATGGAAGTACGAAAGCTGCCACGGCAGCTCCAGCCAAGCAGTCCGATGTCAAGTTACACCTGGATGAAGATCCTCCGTATTGTTGCGATAAAGGCAAGGAATTACTTGCTCAGTTCAGGGGCCTGGCTTCACCCGACGATGCGCCAGCCGATGCCAAGCAGATATATGATGATAAGAAAAGGGGCATACCCGAAGCTGTCAACCTCAGTGTATCGGCTAAGATGCCAGACGGCTCGCAGGGTCCGAAAAATAAAGTGAAGGGCTTGCTGGTGAAAGAAGCACAAGCGAATTTAGAGGATATGCTGAGAGCAGCCAGTGCCGCGGGGGGGCAGGTAGAGGCCGGCGAGACGTTTCGTGATCTGAAAACCCAATGGCTTTACTGGCATCGCAAGCATTCCCGCTCACGGAGCTTTGTGGCCTGGCCAGGTTCCTCCAATCATGGAACGGGTCGTGCGATCGACTTCCACGCCAGCGATGCTGGCTACACCTGGTTGTTAGAGCACGCTGGAAATTATGGCTGGCTCAACTTGCCCACGGAGAGATGGCATTATGACCATGTGAGCACCCAAGGGATTTTCGAGAAAAATAAAGGCATGATCGAGGGCGGTACGGAGCGTAAGCAAAAGAGTGGTGGCTCGGCGAGCCCGCTGACGGAAGACGAAAAGACAGCACTCTTGAGCCAATTCGAGGAAGCCAGGGTCTTTGTTGCCGTTCCCTGGAATCAAAACCGCAACTATTCCCGGGATACATGGCTGAAGGTGCAGGAAGCGGTGGGGATGCCGGTGAAGGAGCGCACTGGCAGCGTGGATGAGGCAACGGTCCGAGCGGTCATGGCATGGCAGAAGAAACAACCAAAGACAGAGGTGGATGGTAAGGTCGGCCCGAAAATGCTCAAGGCGTTCGGCATCGCAGACAAGGGCCAGCCTGCTTCCAACCCTGTCCAACCGCTAGTCACCCAGCCCACGGGCAGCAATCAGAATACCCCTGCAGCCGCAACAGTCAAACACTATTCTCTGAAGAGCTCGAAGATTGTCCTCAGTCCGGATGTCGAGCAGAAGGTTAGAGAAATTGCAGACGCCTACTACGAAAAAACGAAGAGGAATATTGTCATCACGGATGGCACCCGCAAAGCTGCTGATCAGGCGGATCGCATGTTCACTAAGCTAAGAATCGGAGACGATGTCGTCGCGCTCTACAAGAATAAAGACGCGGCCAAAGCGGTCAAGGAAGTCTACGATAAAGCCAATGCCGACAAGAAACCCGACGAGCAGATCAAAGCCGCGATGACAGCTGTCATCGAAGAGCAGATCAAACAAGGTGTTTATATCTCCAACCATCTGGAAGCGGGAGCCGTGGATGTCCGCAAGAGAGATATGAGCAAGGATGAGAAGAAGACGTTCATAGAGGTGGCGGAAGCTAAAGGAGTGCACGTCCTGGAGGAGGCGAAACCTCCTCACTTGCATCTGAAGGTGAAGTAAACCACGTGACGAAGGTGCCTAGTGATGACCGCGACCAAACAGACACAGAGTAGAGAAGTCCCACTCAACAAGAAAAGTGGGCCGAAGACTGAGCCCATTTTGCTTCCGGAGCAGACGAGCTCCTCTTTTGGCATTGGTGAGCTATCGGGCGACCTGGCCGGCGCGAACGGTAATCCCAATAGCGGGTCTCAGGCGGCCCGCTTGAACAACCCTTATCTCCAAACCATCCAGCGACAGATCATGGCCAGGCAGGTCGGACAGACGGCCGGGAATCACTACTTACAGCGCGCTGTGACGACCATGGCACCCAAAGGCAGTACGGTGGTTGGAATAAATCCAAGCGTGAGCAGCCTGGAGGCAGACGTATCCATGGCAGGCTTGCAAGCCAGGGATGCGATCGCCGGGTTGAGGTGGTCGGTCCAACGCAAACCAGCGCCAGCCAAAATGAAAGCGGACCCCACGCCAAAGATTGGCTGGAAAGGCGCGCCTGCGAAAACATACAATGCTGAACCTTCCAAGATCGGCAAGCTTTGGCGCATCCCACTCAGTAATTTGAACGTGGGACAAAAAAGCAAATATTCAATAGATGCCGCCTATGAAGATGCGAATAATGAGGCTATCGCCCTTGTGCCTGCCGCGATTCAAGATTCCAAGGAAGAGAATCTAAACGTAGATGTGCTCTTACATTTCCATGGTTATGGTATTGGCTATCGAACTCGCAAGACACGACTAACGACTACAGTGAATGATACAACGCCGGATGATCCAGACCGCACTCCGGTCCCCGGTGGTGGGGAGAAGACAGTTCGCGATATCTCCCTCGACCGTATTGCTGGGCAGATCGAGGCGAGCGGCCGTCAAGTCATCGGCATTCTTCCACAAGGGGGCCTCAAATCGCAATTCGGAGATTTTAATAGCGATGACTATATCGGGAGCGTATTCGAGGCACTCAAAAAGCTTAACCAATTACCCTCGGGTGTAAAGCCAGGAGGAGTGATCCTGACCGGGCATAGTGGAGGGGGGGACGAGATTGCCCGTCTGCATCGCAGCGGCCGTGAACCCCAAAAAATCCGCCTGCGTGAGTTGGTCCTATTCGACGCTATACATGTCAACAAAAAGAAAGGTCTGGATGAAGCGGAAAGCACCTCCAAATGGCTTGTGCAACAGATTGAGAATGAATTAGGAGAAATGCAAAAAGCGGCCTCGACCGACGAGGAGCAAGCGAACTGGCTGCGAGCGAATGGCTTTCGTTTTCGTGCCTATCACTCTAAAACGGGAGGGTATCCCGGTACCTACAAGATGCTTAGAAAAAAGTTGAAGGCCGCATTTCAATCGAACAAACATATCACGACGCTTGGATCCCAGGCATTGGGGGTTTTGCGGATGAACTACCACTTGCACGAAAAATGGGGCACGGGCGCTGATTACCATGAACAGTTATTGGGCCAAAGCAGCGGCATCGAAAAGGCTTTGGAAGGCTTACCAGGCGGCAAAGCCTCTACAGCTATTCCTGCCCCCAAGGGAACCTCACCGGCGGTAAAAGCGCCTACCGCTCCCAAGGGAACACCACCGGCCGTAAAAGCGACTGCTGCACCCGGGGCGGCGAGTGGCAGCGCTGTGACCGATACAAAACCGGCACCCTCAAAAAGCAAAGATAGCAAAAAGAAACCAAAGACGGCAAAAGATGCCCAGGCGCAAGCGGCGTTGACGGATGACGAGCGAAAACTTCTTCCCAAGCTCAGAAAAGCGCAGCAACGCTACCGTGAGCTCGACGCGAAGAGCAAGACGAAGGGCGAGGAGCTTAGTGATGAGGAGAAAACCGAGGAGAAAGAGCTCGCTAAGGAATTAGGAGCAGGCAGCAGAATTATCGCGAAGAGTGATATCGAAATGGATATTGCAGTTTCGCCGGCGAAAACCGTCGAAAACTGGTTCGCAGGCATCAGAACCGATGCCACGTTCATGGATGTGCCAATTGGGCCAAGCAAGGGTAGCAAAGTGCCTGGCGTGCATCAAGAATTGCTTGATCACTTTGCAACGGCTGAAGAATACCTTAAGCGCTTGATCGATGAGGACTATGAGAAGAGACATCATAAGAAACCAGGATTTTCAAAGAAAGCGGATTATGCCCACTATGTCAACTTGTATTCTATCAGTGGATTGCGGCCTCCGCAGCCCGCAACCGGCGGTAAGAAGCCAAGTTTGCACTGCTACGGCTTAGCGGTAGACATCAACTACCAGGGTAACCCTTATATTGGCTTTCATAAAAAAGTCCGTAAGACGGCACAAGCGGTGATCAAGAATGCAACGCTATTAGTTACACGAACAAAGATGGATGTCAAAGAATCGCCAGAAAAAGGACGAACAAGAAAGAGTGCCCTTGAAATGTGGGATCGCCTGAACACAGAGTCCGAAGCGCTCAAGACTTACTTTTCCTTGGGAAAGGACAAGGATAAGTTAAAAGAGCATGTAGAAGCACTTCACAACGCGGGCAACAAGCGTGAGAACAAGCGCAGTGTCGAGGACTGGCAGAAGTTGATCGAAGAAGATTATGCTGCGCTTTACGACCCAACAGGAGGCAAAGATAAAAAAGGGGAAGGGAAGGGAGATTTTGCTGGTCACAACGACCCTGCCCAAAAAGGTTTTATGGAATTAGACAGGCTCTTGGTCGAAGCTTTGACGAAATCAGGCTTGACCTGGGGTGGTACATACGGAGGAGCAAAGGACCTCATGCACTTCGATTTACGTGGAAAAGCAACAGTCGACCGCAAAGACCGATGACTATCGCTTGAATTGCCTAGTCTTAACGAACCATGGCTAGCAAACCGTAATAAATACTTATCCGAACTATTGAATAATGAACAATCTTATTGGTAAAAAAATCGATCATTATGAAATCCAGGCCCTGCTCGGTGAAGGTGGCATGGGCTCCGTCTACCGGGCGTATGACTTGAACCTGCAGCGACCGGTCGCGCTCAAGGTAATGCTAGCCCAACTGGCCAGCCAGCAGGAATTCCAGGCGCGCTTCATGCAGGAAGCCCGCTCGGCGGCCCGGCTCACTCATCCCTCGATCGTGGTCGCGAATGAGCTTCAGGACCTGCTCGTGATTCAGCATCTTGTTGATTCTAGTGCGAATAGGGGCCAGGTTTTATTCCAACCGGACCGGGCGTGGCTGAGTCTACTTATCGTGTGACGGGAACCGAGTCGGACACAGTCACCGACCTGGACCTGGTGCGGCGGGCGCAGTCTGGTGACGTCGAGGCATTCGGCGAGCTGGTCGAGCGCAACCGGCGCGCCGTCTTCCGCGCGGCACTTGCAGCCGTCGGTTCGCCGGCCGAGGCGGATGACGAGA
>DATGYJ010000132.1:0-4138 GCA_035298105.1 Anaerolineales bacterium
TTACAATAAATGCACTAAAATTCTTTCCTGGAGAATCGAATGAAAAGAACTCTCATCATAATGGCTGTGCTTTTCAGCCTGACTCTTGCATCCTGTGGTGGGGGCGGCGGCGCTTCAACGAAGATCAATGTGACCATGACAGACTTTCAATTCCAACCCAGCCAATTTACCGTCCCGGCTGGCCAGGAAATTACATTGAACGCTACCAACAACGGAGCCGTTGTGCATAATTTTGTGATCATGAAACTCGGTACATCGGCAGGTCCATCTTTCGATAATGAAGATCTTTCCAATGTATTCTGGCAAGTTGAATTGCAGCCGGGTGGTTCCGTCAACACTTCATTTACTGCTCCATCCGAAGCTGGGGACTACGAGGTCGTTTGCAGAACAGAAGGTCATATCGCAGCGGGGATGGTCGCTAAGTTAACAGTTGTAAAGGCTGAGTAGAGATACGGCGTCACCGGGTCCCTGGACATCTTATGGAAACGCCGCTCGTCACCAGCCTGAGTAATCCCCTGATCAAACAGGCGCGCGCTTTGCGTCAGAAAAAGGCCCGGATGGAGAGTGGAGCTTTTCTGGTGGAGGGGATTCATCATGTCGGTGAGGCGGTTGCCGCGGGCTGGGAGGTGGATTCCGTTTTCTATGCTCCAGATCTCTTGACCAGCAGTTTTGCGCGTGACCTCATCAGGCGGCTCGAGGCTGCGTCTTCCACTTCGCCTCACTCCGTTCGCTCAGTGTCCGCTCAGCGCAAGCCTCAGCCTGTTTCTGCCCAGGTGATGGAATCAATGGCTGACAAGGACAACCCTCAGGGCATACTGGCAATTGTTCGTCAAAAGCACCTGCGTCTGGATGATCTCAAGCCCATTCGCAGCGCCGCAGCGCTGGTTTCGCCCCAGGATCCTGGCAATGTCGGGACTATCCTGCGCACGCTCGATGCGGTCGGCGCCGATATGCTTTTCCTGCTCGAGGGCGGCGTGGAACTGTATCATCCAGGCGTGGTGCGTTCCAGCATGGGAGCGATTTTTTGGAAACCTATCGTTCAACTTGCCTTTGATGAGTTTACAGAATGGGCCCGCCAAAAGAATTGTCACTTGATTGGCACGTCCGCTCATGGCGATGTGGATTATCAAACTGTCATCCCAAGGACCCCCTGGGTTTTGGTAATGGGCAGTGAGCAAAAAGGACTCTCCGCTGCGCAGGCAAATGCCTGTGATGTGACGGTCTCTCTGCCGATGAACGGGAGAGTCAGCTCACTGAATCTAGCCGTCGCAGCAGGTGTGCTGTTATATCATTTTTGCCGATAAGCAGAGGGACACAGCGTCGCTGTGTCCCGGCATTAAACGGCATGAATCTTCAGTTTAGAAGGAGACTCTAAAATTCGTCTTCCTCCTCATCCCAGAGCTCATCGTCTTCATCTTCTGCATCATCCTCCTCCCATTCCTCCAGGTCTTCTTCTTCCCACTCATCGGCGGCCGCAGCTTCATCACTCGGTGTATAGGTAGCACAGCCTGTGTCTGGATCCAACTCTATGGCCGCAGCGCTGCAATAGCCTTCATCCAAAAAAACACAATCTGCGTAATGACATTTAATACGGGGCATTGTCTCCTCCTGAGATTAGGGTTGTCGGACCACGCGAATGACCGATAGAATAAAAATGAGGGTCATGGCGGTCTGCGATGTGATACAAAATGGACAATATGCTTTGATGAGGGCCACTTCTACAAAAATCAGATACAGTGTAAAAAGAAAACCGGTCAGCGATAGTCCAAAAAAGACCAGGCTCCCGTTCTGCTGCAGAAAACCAATTCTTCGTTCCAAGAGAAGCACAGCCAAAATTGCGGAGTATCCAATCACACCCAGCACTGCCACCGGGATGCCGTTTACCTCGGCATAGCGGCTGGAATTGACAACCGAACAGCCGTGTGACCCGATACACATACTTGCGTTATTCGTGATTTTGAAAATCGTCATATAGATTGAAACGAGCAAACCGACAATTGTGAGTGCAATTGAGAGCTGTGATAGTCTCTTTTCCATGTATCCTCAAAGGTACCAGGCGTCCACTTCCTGACCAGCAGGCACGCATTTTACACCAGCGGGGATAATTAGTAAAGCGTTTGCCTGCACGAGTGAATATAAATTTCCTGACCCTTGATGCCCTGTCAGATGAGCTACCAAATTACCCTCCTCTTCATGGATTTGCGCCCGCAAATAGCTTTCCCGGCCATCTGAATCAATCTGCTCTTTGCATTTCACACGGATAGTCTGCCTGCGTTCATGATTTGCGCCGCTCAAGCGACCAATCACTGGACGTACGAAGACCTCGAACCCGACAAATGCTGAGACCGGATTCCCCGGCAAGCCAATGAACGGAATGCTTTGATATTCACCAAACGCGACCGGTTTTCCGGGGCGCATGTTGACGCGCCAGAAATCCATTTTGCCATTGGAGTCAATGACTTGTTTGACGAAATCAAACGCGCCTACGCTTACACCGGCTGAAGAGAAAATCAAATCCACGTGGAGTTCGACCGCTTTCTCAAGCAGGGCTTTGACAGCGTCGTGATTGTCTTTTGCTACGCCCAGCCTGATGACTTGTGCGCCTGCCGCTTCAGCCAGGGCGGCGAGGGCATACGAGTTTGAATCACGGATTTTGCCTTCTTCGAGGGGCGCATCCACCGGGAGCAATTCATCACCGGAAGAGAATAAAGCCAGGCGCGGCTTGCGATAAACCACTACATTTGCAAACCCAAGCGTCGCCAGGAGGCCCAAATCCTGTGGCCTGAGAACCCGTCCTTTGTGGAGGACCGTCTCGCCGGCGTGAATATCCATGCCGCGCGGGCGCCGGTTTGTACCGGCCCTGACGGCCTTGAGGATTTGAACCTCATTTGGGGCAGGTGTGCCCGCATCCCGGTTATCGAAATCCGTATCTTCGACCGGGACCACCGCATCTGCGCCCTCAGGGAGAGGTGCACCCGTCATGATACGCGCAGCTTCGCCGGGCGCGAGACTGATGGTTGGATGTGAGCCTGCCGGGATATCGGCGACCACATGCAGACTGCGCGGGGAGGCAGTCGCAGCCTCGCCCACATCTGCAGAGCGGACGGCGAATCCATCCATCGAAGAATTATCAAAGGGAGGCAGATCGTTGGCCGCGACGATATCCTGTGCGAGCACACGATTTGAACAGCCCGCCAGGGGCAATATTTCAGTTGTGACGGACTGGAACTGAGAAAGGATGCGCTCGCGCGCCTGGTCTACGCTCAACAAAGACATAGTCATTTGAAAGCGGCGACATTATACTTGATATTGGATATTTGCGATTTATCAATTGGGGATCAAAAGCAGTTGCGCTGGAACGATTTGTCCCAAAGGGACAAATCGAGTGCAGGTAGATGTGCCCTGTGACCGCAGAGAGTACCGGTGTCACAAATCGTCAATCGTCAATCGTAAATCGTCAATCGTAAATCGTAAATCGAATCTATCCCGGCTTTGTGCGCTGGGCTTCAAGTACGTTTGGTAAATTTTCAATCCGGGTCAGGATGCGGCTCAGCTGGGCAAGATCGCGGATTTCAACAACCAGCTTGATATCTGCGACCGTGCGGTTAAAGTTTACCGAGACATCCGCGATGTTCACATTTTCAGCCTGAAGCAGCGTAGAGATGTCTCCCATCAGACCCTGACGGTCATAAGCTTTGACGGTAATCGTGACCGCATAGGTCTGCTCTACTTTCCCCCAACCTACTTGCAGGAGACGCTCCGTATCTTTGCGGCGCAGGATATTGGGGCAATCCTGGCGGTGGATCGTGGCGCCCCGTCCGCGCGTGATATAACCGACGATTTGATCGCCGGGCATGGGGTTACAGCAACGCGCCATCGACCAGAGCAGGCCCTTCAGGCCCACGACTTCCACCGCGTCCGTCGAAGATTTCTTTCCCTGGGCTGGAATGGTTACTTCGAGAATATCGGCTGTTTCCTCGGCTTCAGAGATTTGCTTGATCACTTTGTTGACCGAAAGATCGCCACAGCCGAGCGCGATGAACATCTCTTCAGGGATTTTGAAATCCAGTTCACGTGCCATCTTTTCGAAATTGACATTGGTAATGCCAAGTCTCTGCAATTCACGTTCCAGAGTGGC
>DATGYJ010000133.1:0-4650 GCA_035298105.1 Anaerolineales bacterium
CGATCACGTGCTTGCCAGTGGACGCAATGTAAATATCCTTGTGCTGGATACCGAAGTGTATTCCAACACGGGTGGTCAGGCGAGCAAGTCAACGCCACGCGCAGCGGTCGCCAAGTTCGCAATGGGCGGTAAGGGGTTGCCCAAGAAAGACCTCGGTCTGATCGCAATGTCTTACGGCTATGTCTATGTCGCTCGCATTGCGATGGGCGCCAGCGATCAGCAAACCCTGCGCGCGATGCTTGAAGCCGAATCATATGATGGGCCGTCGCTCATCATCGCATACAGTCCCTGCATTGCGCATGGCTATGATATGGCAAGGAGTCTTGAGCAACAGAAACTTGCGGTGCAGTCCGGGCATTGGCCGATGTACCGGTACGACCCACGCCTGGCAGCCCAGGGACAGAATCCGTTGATCATAGAATCCAAAGAACCGAGCATTACGATCTCGCAGTACGCATATAACGAGACACGCTATAAGATGCTTATCCAAATGGATGAGGCCCGCGCCGAGCAATTGATGCAAGAAGCTCAACACGATGCCAAATCACGCTGGACTTTGTATCAGCAAATGGCGGCCATGCATTACGGAAATGGCAATGGAAACGGCAACGGAAAAAAAGAATAAATTAGCTTATGTATAACATCCCGCAGGCTTCCCACTAGCCTGCGGGATCATACTAACAATGACGAATGGGAAAGGGATAAAACATGACAGATCTTTCGACAACCTACCTTGGTCTGAACCTAAAAAACCCTCTAGTGGCCTCAGCATCGCCCCTCTCAAAGAAGATCGATAAAGCGCGCAAACTGGAAGAGGCGGGCATCTCGGCCATCGTGATGTATTCGCTCTTCGAAGAGCAGATCATCCGCGAAAGCCTAGAACTCGATCACTATCTGTCGCGCGGTAAGGACTCATTCGCTGAAGCTCTGTCTCAATTGCCCGACGGTGGTTTGTATGGCGTCAGTCCTGAAAAGTACCTGAATCAGTTGACCCATCTTAAAAAAGCGCTCGCTATTCCTGTCATCGGAAGTTTGAATGGCGTCTCGAAAGGTGGCTGGACAAATTACGCCCGCAAGATCCAGGAAGCAGGCGCAGATGCCCTTGAGCTTAACATGTATTATCTCGCCACTGATCCAGATACATCTTCCAGTGATATAGAAAACACACAAGTGGAATTGGTGGCAGAAATCAAGTCCGTCATCACCATTCCGTTGGCTGTAAAGATCAGCCCATTCGTGACGTCCATTCCTCATTTTGCAAAGCGGCTGGTCGAGGCAGGGGCTGATGGAATCGTATTGTTCAATCGCTTCTACCAACCTGATTTCGATCTCGAAGAACTGGAGGTCGTTCATAGCCTGGATCTAAGCACTTCAGCAGAGTTACGATTGCCTCTGCGATGGATTTCTATCTTATACGGAAAAGTTAATGCAGATCTTGCACTGACAAGCGGTATTCATACATGCAAGGATGTCTTAAAAGCAATGATGGCAGGTGCCCAGGTCGCCATGATCGCCTCAGAATTACTGTGGGATGGTCTTTTAAAACCTGTTCAAGATATAGTGAGGTATACACAGATCTGGATGGAAGAGCACGAGTATACCTCCATCAAACAGATGCAAGGCAGTATGAGTCAAAAATCGGTGAAAGATCCCGCAGCTTTTGAAAGAGCAAATTACATGAAAGTGCTCAATTCGTTCCGCGAACTTCCATAATTAATTACGCTTCTTCAACACTACGAATAGCGGGGATCAACGCGCCGAGAGTGGCTGTTGCAGCGATGACCAGGCCCATTAAGCTAAACAGCAGCCCCATCCCGCGCCCAGTGCCTGTCCCAACAACTAATCCAACGGCTTGAAACAATCCATGGGGAGATCGCATCAGCGGCTCAAATACATGGTCGGCGAGTGGTCCCACCAGCAAATACGCCAGCGGCATGATCGAGCGAGTTACGATTTGCCGGATCGCAAACACCCGGCCCTGAATCTCCTGGGGAATTTTCATCTGCCAGATCGCCTGATTGGATGCCGCCGAGAACGGAATCGCAAAATGAGCAAGCGTGGCTCCAATCGCCACTAGCCAGGCTGCGGGCCGCAGCCCAATCAGGATAATCCCAAAACCTTTGATTAACTCGGAAGCAAGCACAGTCTGCATGCGACGTTTCGGTCCGCCCCAGACACTCATTACCAGGCTTCCTGCAAACATTCCGCCACCTGCAATCGAGATAATTATTCCGATGGTCTCCGTCGTTGTAATATTCAGCAACATCGGAACCAGTATGGAATTGATCACCGCAGCAGCAAAATTCGCGATTGCAAGATAAGCCATTAATCCTAACAGACCGCGCCGGACAGCGATATAACGCCAGCCCAGGCGGGTCTCGTTAAGGAGCGCGGGGATATCCCAATTTGTATTTTGCAGAGCTTGAGCAGGTTTGGCTTGAGAAGGTATATTGACCAATAGGAGAGTTGCGACTGCAACCAGGAAAGTGCTGAAGTCAATCAGAATCACTCCAGCCACGCTAATCTGCACAACCAATATACCGGCCAAAAGCGGGGCGAACAGGTCCGAAACCGCCAGTCCCATTTGCACCATGCCGGAAGCCCGTCCAAGTTGTTCAGATGAAACAAGCTTGGATATGAGCGCTATATAAGCAGGTTGTTGAAATGTGGCAAAGCAGGCATTTGCTGCAACACTGAGATAGATATGCCAAAGCTCAAGCCTGCCAGTATAAAACAGACCCGCAATGAGGAGTGTGATCAGAGCTGAGGCTGCATCACTTGCCAACATCATATTGCGATAATTCCAGCGATCCACCACGGCGCCTGAAACAGATGACAGGAGTAAAGTAGGCACCACAATGAAAAGGGCGATCAGGGCATAGCTGGTAACTCCGCCAGTGGTTTGATAGACCCATATGCCAAGCGCAAAGCTGGTCAGACCCGAGCCTAATAAAGAAATGGTCTGGCCCAGCCAAATTAAGCCAAACGTTGAAAAGCCTGTTTTGATAGACTGCTCAGAAATTTGATTTTCCACGATTGATCCCTTCGCATGAAATCACAGCAGGGAAACAGCTGGGTCAGATATTTCGCTGTAACCAGCCAGTCTTCTAAGCTTTATTAGCTGAACTGGACTAACTCAATCAAATTACCCGCTGGGTCATGGAACATAACCCAGCGTTCACCGGCGTTACTCTCGATGCCCCACGGTAATGCAATGTGATGCTTTGCGAGACGCTTCAGCATGTCATCCAGGTTATCGACGGAGAGAGCAAACAATGGGAAGCGGTCTGGGTCAGCATTCTGAGCCGGTGCAGGGTTACCTTTCAGGATGGTCAGGTAAATCCCTTCGACTTTGAAGTGTGGGCGCGAACCATGATGCGGCAAAAGGTCAAGCCCGAGCACATCACGGTAGAAATGGGCATTTGCACTTACATCTTCGGCCCAGATAGAAATAAGAGCGAACTTCATTGACATAGTAAAATCCTCCAAAGGAAAAAAATAAGAGAGACACCTTTTGGGTGTCTCTCTTTGTACAATTCGGACAGGCGAGGTCAGATGGCTATTCTTGAATGGGAGCGGGAGAAGTCTTGCGCTGGCGGAAGGTAATACGAGCGCGTGTTAAATCGTATGGGGACATTTCCATGGCAACACGATCCCCCAGCAAAATACGAATATAGTGCTTGCGCATCTTGCCGGAAAGATATGCCAATACTACATGGCCGTTATCCAGCTTCACACGAAATTGGGTTCCGGGTAAAGCCTCGACGACCACGCCTTCTGCTCGAATTTTATCTTCTTCCTTCGCCATATAGACCTCTTGACTTATTCAGTCTCTTTCGTAAATGTTCGTCGTTTGATACGACGAATTGCTTTCTTTTTTTCCATGCGGCGCTGTTCGCTCTTGGAAACGAACCAGCGTTTGCGGCGAACGGTGCTTAAAACTCCGCTCTTGACAACTTTCTTGCGAAAGCGTTTGAGCAGGGAATCCTGAGATTCGCCATTTCGTAAATTCACAGATGCCAAAAAAGTCACCTCCTTTCCGCATGGAAAGTGCCGAGAAAAGAAAATCGGCCGGTATGCAGACTCGGCCGAGGAGGGATTTCACTGAAAAAAGAAACGACAAAATGATCGCTGGATCAAACCGTACGCTTCACACTCCTCTTTTTAAAATCAGGACATTTCCATGTCCATATACCGAACCTGCAATTAATATTATACACGATTCACTCACAGATGAGAAGACTGTGAGAAATGTTAAAAGAAAAGCCCCTTGGCAATGACCTACTCTCCCAGGAGGTCGCCCTCCAAGTACCATCGGCGCTGACGGACTTAACTACCGGGTTCGGGATGTTACCGGGTGTACCCCCGTCGCTCCAATCACCAAGGGACTTATTCACACGTTAGTGCTGAACAGTAACTGATAATATCTTATTGGAAGAGTAATAAGTTCTCCACATCACGGGATTCAGCCCTCGACCATTAGTACAACTTAGCTCAACATATTACTATGCTTACACTTGTTGCCTATATAGCAGGTGGTCTACCTGCGGTCTTACTCCATTAACTGGATTACAGGGATCTAATCTTGAGGCGAGTTTCCCACTTAGATGCTTTCAGCGGTTATCTCTGCCCGACGTAGCTACCCAGCAA
>DATGYJ010000134.1:0-6492 GCA_035298105.1 Anaerolineales bacterium
CAGGAAATTTAGTGATGATTAGTGGTACGCAAATGCTTTCTCAGCAAGTGGTGCTTTATGAACCCCAAAGCATTCAAGCTGTTCCAACGACGGTAGTGCCTCTACCTGCAGCGGCTATAGCTCCAAAAGAACCCATTAATGTTGATCTGCCAATAACGGCTGAAGTGCTGACCGGTGGCATTTTGGTCCTTGGCATCATTTTCTGGCTGGTTCGGCGAAACAGCAGTAAGAAAGAAAAGCTGGCAGACAAGGCCTAGTGAATAATCATCCGACCAGACATCTCTTGCGCAATATCATTTTTATCATACTGGGGGTCAGTGTGGTTACTGGCTGCCGTGTCGCTTCTACGGTCTTGCCCACGCCCACATTGTGGGCAAGTGTCCCTGTTGGCCCAACAGCGACGACATTACCGACACCCACCATGGCATTAGTATTTAATGATGAATTTGACTCGTCGCATTTGAATACCAACGTTTGGTACACAGAACACTGGTGGGGTCGTACCAATCCCCCGGAATTGCAGTACTATGCAACTGATGCATTCTTATTAAGTGATGGAATTCTAAACATCATGGGCAACAAACGTTCAATGGGTGGGATGGACTATACCTCGAGCATAATTTCCACCATAAAAAGTTTTTCATTTACCGATGGGTATATAGAAATGCGAGCAAAGATCCCTGCTGGACGTGGATTGTGGCCCGCCTTTTGGCTCACCAACGATGATGGAAACAAAAATAAGATATGGTCAGAAATCGATGTATTCGAGTTTCTGTGCCAGGAACCAACCGTTTTATATATGACCTTCCACTATGAGGATGAGCAAGGGCAATCGCGTCAGATCGGGACCCACATTAATGGTCCAGACTTTTCTAAGGATTTTCATATCTATGCAGTAAACTGGAGTTCTGAGTCCATAGTCTGGTTTGTGGATGGAGTAGAGCAATTCCGCGTGACGGAGCATCTGCCAAGTGAACCAATGTATATCATCGCCAACTTACAGATTGGAGGAAATTGGCCCGGTCCTCCAGACGATACTACGAGCTTCCCTGCGAATTACCAGATCGACTATATCCGCGTATACCAAAAATCAAATTGAGGCTTACAAGGAACAACAGACTTCGAACCACGAACGTGCTGAACGTATTAGCTTCTCAGTACCCTATTTTGGTTCAAGAGGGGAACTTCTGAAATCATCCCGGCGTCTATTTTGTGAAGGTCTTTCCTTTCATGAATGCTTAGGCGGGTGAAAAATGGGCATTCGCTCCCAAAGTTCGCTGTACTTCCCAAAACAATCCTGTACTGATCCTGTACTGATCCTGTACTGATCTCCTAGTGCTCTCTCGGGGATCCTTCGCTCATCTCAGACCCATCCGTTTCAGAAGGCGTCGTAATGATATGCAGCCTAATTTGGGCAAAATCCAGGTCAGCAGATCATGCGAGTACTTCTGAAGTAACATCACCAGTATGAATCCTGCTGAAGTCCTCAGTTAATACTCTAAGCGAATCACATGCTTGTTCCTTACCAGTGTTTGGACAAAGTCGTCGTGATTGCCCGGCGTCCCAATTGTGCGCCATGAACCGATAATCGATTCTTCAGAGATTTGCAGATGCTCTTCAGATACGAGCAAATGACAATCTCTAAAAGCCTGTCTCAGTTTTTTCATATTAGTCAGGCTGCCAGTGCCAATTACAATTCTATAGGTCCGAGCATCGCGGATTTTATTGATCCAGCTTACAACGCGCGGGAAGATCAATAAGACGATCAAAGCCACGCCGGTTGCGACAAGTACATCCTCTATTTCGCCGGCGCCGATCCCCATGCCAAGCGCAGCTGCCAACCAAATCGTCGCGGCGGTCGTTAACCCACCGATCCTGCCCCCATCACGGAGGATGGTACCAGCCCCTAAGAACCCAATTCCGGTCACGATGTTTGATGCAATACGTGTAGTGCTATCTGTGGTCCCTGCAATTGAGATTGAAAACAGTGTATATAAAGTAGAGCCCACTGTAATTAAGATGATGGTACGGAAGCCTGCGGCCTTATATTGATATTCGCGCTCAAGCCCTATAATACCGCCGACCAAAACGGCAATACCTAATTTAATGAAAAGGGGATTTAACATATCAAGTTATCTCCATTTGTTTTACAGTAAGACACTTCCTCCCGTCTCGACAGGCGTGACCGAAACTTCCGATGACATTCTATGAAATCTGGAGCACACCTTCTCGGCATGCGATGCATCCCAAAAGTCATCCGCATTTCGCCCAAGCTCATTGAGATGCGTCAAGATGATTCGCCGCGGTTTCAAATCAAAACAAAATTGGCAGAAGGCGTCGATCAGAGGCGGCTTTTCCATTAACGCACAACCCCGCCCCAACCAGAGGTGGGCAAAGATGTAATCTACATGGCCAAAGTCAGGAAGTTGAAACGCATTGTAGGTACGAGTATCGCCAGGAAACAGCCAGCGCTTGCCGTTGAGCTCGATCAGGTAACCGATGGCTGGAACTCCTCTTCTTCTTTTGTCAGGTGTCCTTTCCCAATGCAAGCCTTTGAAGGGCAGAATACGGATTCCGTTCAGTTCGATGGGTTCCAGATGACGCGGAGCAATGATCTGCTCACGAGGCAAGCCTGCCTGTGCGATCACAGTGGTTCGAATAGAATCAGGGACAACCCAGGTAATCGGGAGATGCCGTAAAGCGGAGAGCAAGTCGAGATCCAAATGATCGGCATGGCGATGGGTCAACAGAACGAAGGATAGATCCTTCAGATCAGATGCCGCATCCACTTTCGGTGCTTCTTTTAGCCTCCAGTTTAACGTCAATGGATCGATTGCCCAGCGAACATTGTTCGTGCGGAAAAGATAATTCGCGGAATATGCCAGCCAGGCGCAATCCGGCGCGCCGGCTGACGTCCATTCCATAATTATTTTTGACCAGAGATCCAGGTAGCAGGCAGAAAATTCGGCTCGAAACTGGCTGATTTGTACTTGCTTTTCAGAGAATCGATCCATGATTGTACTTTGCATGGATAAAGGCTTCCACTTCATCGATGGAACGGTTGAAAGGTCCAAGGTTTTCCATTTTCAAGCTGGTGACCGCCGCTGCCCAAATTCCCGCTTCACGTGGCTCCAGGGAGAGCCGCCGGGCAACATAGGTACCGATGCACGTATCGCCCCGCCCGCTACGGCCATCCAGACGCGCAGGGTAGAAATTCATCTCGTGGAATTTGCCGTCCGCATAGATGAGGAGCCCATCTTTATGGGTCAGCACGATTTCCCGGGGTCCCATCGCCGCGTAAAATCGGGCGGCTTTGTAAATGTCAGTTTCACCCGTGAGGAACTCTGCTTCCACCGCATCGCTTTTGACTACGTCAACCTGTGCCAATGTGGACTGCATTTCATCCCAGGGCTCGTATTTCAATTCGGTATCTCTCAGCACTCGAACAAAACCCTGCATATCGGCAGCGACAAACACGTCTTTACTTTTAAGAGCGTGCAGGACATCTATCCCAACTTCACCTCGCAGGCTGGTGCCAATCACTGCTGCTCTCGTACGAATATCTTCCACATCGCCCGCCGTGATCGACCCCGCGATTCCGGTTACCGAAAGATTCCGGATATCCGGATTGGTGGTGGGGTATTCGAGCTTCATTAGGGTGGATTGCGGCGTATAGGTGACATAACAATCTATGCCGGAAGCCATGAACTTTTCTACGACACGATCATCCTCTTTGGCCAATCGGGTGACAACGGCAACCTTCACACCCAATTGGACCGCCGCATGCGCTGCGTAGTTGATCGCGCCGCCATCTACGTATCTCGTGCCGGCAGGAGAAATAATCGTATCTTTTGTGTAATTGCCAACGTAAAGAACATCATAATTTTTCATGAGATAAGACCTTTGTCATTTATGGAATGAATTGAATCAGGAGCCAGTATGTCCCTGCCGCTACCAGAGCAGTCGCTGGGATGGTCAGAAGCCAGGCAGTGGCAATTTCCTGTGCGACTCCCCAGCGGACTTTGTTCATCCTTTCCGCTGCACCGACCCCCATGATGCCAGAGCTGACAACCTGAGTTGTACTGACCGGACCACCGACCAGCGACGCTCCTAAAATCACAACTGCTGAGGTGAGTTGGGCCGCCAGTCCATCCACCGGGCGGATCTTATAAAACTTGCCACCCAAAGTACGGATCAACTTCCAGCCACCCACAGACGTGCCCAGGGCAATCATCCCTGCACACAACAGAATAACCCAGGCTGGTACGGCAAAGCCTTTCAAGTAGCCGCCAATCACGAGAGCCAGGGTAATAAGACCCATGGTTTTCTGGGCGTCATTGGCCCCATGGCTGAGGGCCAGTGCCAGGGCCGTCACAATCTGGCTGCGTCTGAACAAGCTGTTAATCCGGGGCGTGGCATCCCAGGCAAGCAAAAAGATGATTCTTAGGATGATAAAGCCGAAAATAAAGCCTATGATTGGGGAGGCGAATAGAGCGATCAAAATCTTCCAGAGCCCTGAGAGTTTAATGGCCCGCCAGCTTGCGCCCATCACGACTGCGCCGAGAAACCCGCCGATCATGGCATGTGACGAACTGCTGGGAAATCCCAGATACCAAGTTAATAGATTCCAAATAATGGCGCTGATCAGCGCTGCAAGAAGGACCTGGATACTGATTGCATCAGCAACGACCACCTCATTTCCAATGGTGTTTGCTACCGCAACCCCAAAGATAAATGGACCCGAAAATTCCGCCAGCGCGGTCATACTCAACGCCGCCCGGGGCGACAGTGCATGCGACGAAATCATCGTCGCAACGATGTTGCTCGAGTCGTGGATACCATTGAGGAAATCAAAGATCAGCGCAAATAGGATTACAGCGATCACCAACGACGTCATGGATTCATCCCTTTCAGGCGATCTTGACAACGATGTCGGCGATCACGTTGGCAGCTTCATCGCCGCGATCCGCTGCATTACTCAGGTGGCGGTAGACTTCCCGTAATTTTAAGGTCAGTACCACATGCTCGATATCCGTTGCGCCCTTGAATAGTTCGGCGAGCGCCTCTCGGTACACATCCTCCACACGGTTTTCAAGAGCCTTGGCACGTTGTGCATGGTCTCCGGCTACATTGGGATGCGACTCCAGGCGATCGACCGCCATTAAGAGCTCGTAGGCAGCATCCCGCAACAAGGAAGCTATTCGCAGCATATAGGAGGTTGCGTTGACATCAAAGATTTCCATTTCGTTGACCGTGCTGTAGGCATAGTCAATCACATCGTCGATGGCGCGGGACAGGGCAAAGATGTCCTCTCGGTCGAAAGGGGTCACGAAAGTACGGTTGAGCTCGTCAATCAGGATGCGGCGGGCTTCATCGGCCTCTTTTTCCTTGGCAGTCAACAACTTCGCGGTAGCCGGATCATGATTATCAAAATACAGCTTTAACGCTTCCAATCCTTCCAGAGTCAGGGCCGCCTGGTCATGGATCAGGCTAATAAATACGTCTTCGCGTTTTTTAAAAAGTGCACGCATGTTAATTATCCTTTTTATGTAAGAGATTTTCAGAGTACCGCATTGTCATTTAAACTCGAAGTTTGCATTTCAGTTCACAAAGCAATTCAAACGTTCACTTGCTACTAAGACCAGCGGCAATACAACCATTTTCCATTAGAAACTTCAATCCGGCCTTGACCTGTTCAGGTGTGTTGATCGTTTGAAATTCACAAGTGCGGAAAGCTGTTTCCGGCAAATATGCAGCTACCATGGCAAAATCGACCTCGCCCAACCCGGGTGCATAGTGATCGGTCGTACCAATCACATCATGCAAATGAGCGCCGATGATGCGCTTGCCAAAGCGCTGCAACCATTCCTCATGGGGGAAAAAACCCAGGCGGTCAAGCACCTGGGCGTGTCCGACATCGTAAATAAAGCCAAGACGCCCTGGCTCTGCCAACGCCAGCAGGATTTCCAATTCATTCGGACTGGGGAATTCCATATAGTGATAGCGATTTTCAATCCCCAGGCGGACTCCGGTCTTCTCAGCGTGGGCCAACAGCTCGAGCACGCTCTTCTTGACCGATGCAAAACTAGCTACCGCGGCTTCAGCCCGAGCCTGGATCATCTGCCGATGAATTTCGTGGTACTCATCTGATGCGCGCCTGCCGGAGGCGATCAGCGCTCGAAGTTTTTTCTCGGGGTCCATATCGGGATCTGTGTGTCCGGCATGGATCACGATCGCCGGGATCTTCCAGCGTGACGCCAGGTCGATACTGCGCTGGATAGCCTTCACACCCTCACGGCGGCGGTCCTCATCTATTGAAGAGATCAGCCAATCCCGCTTTTTTAATTCGTCAGCAGAGATATCTGCCGGGCAGGGTTCGTGGACACTGCTGACCTGGAACCGCTTCAAATCTAGGCCGTCCAGCATGGCTGAGGTGACCTTATGATTCAACTCAATACGTGCGAACCCTGTCCGCCGCGCAAATTCAAAGAA
>DATGYJ010000135.1:0-3774 GCA_035298105.1 Anaerolineales bacterium
CTTGGCTGGGTGAAGACACTGTCGGAGGACTTGGTTCGCGCCCGGCCAGTGCTCAATGTTTGGTACGCCTATGCATTGTTGGGCCGTGGTGAGATGGAAGCCGCAGAGTCCCGATTTAAGGATGCCGAACGATGGTTAGTATCAGCAGATACGAGCAACGCGCAGCTGGAAACTCCGCCAGTTGAGATGGTTGTTGTAGACAAAGAACAATTTAAATCTTTACCGGCGACAATTGCTGTCGGTCACGCCTATATCGCTCAGACCCTCGGCAATATTCCGGACACGGTGCGGTATGCCAGCCGAGTACTCGAGCTCACCGAAGCGGATCCTTTCAGATACAGTCAGGCATCCATGCTCCTGGGGATGACCTACTGGGCAAGCGGAGACCTGGAAGCTGCGGACCGAGTCTTCGCCGATTACACCATGAAACTGCGGACAGCTGGGAACATCCCGGATGCAATCGGCACGTCCGTTGTTCTGGCTGATATCAGGCTGGCACTGGGGCATCTTCACGAGGCGATCAATACGCTCGAACAGTTATTACAATTTGTAATGGATCAAGGTGAACCAATTCCTCTTGATGCTGGTGACTTGCACAGGGAATTAAGTAAGCTGCATCTTGAACGGGGTAATCTGGAGGCTGCCGCGCAACACTTGCAGAGAAGCAAGGAACTGGGCGAAAAAGCGCAGTCACCTGTTTCGCGATACCGTTTGTGTATTGACCAGGCTCGGCTCAAGACAGCACAGGGCGACCTGGAAGGGGCTCTCGCACTTTTGGATGAAGCGCAACGCCTGTATATCAGATCACCCTTGCCTGACTTCTGTCCCATATCTGCTATGAAAGCTCGGATATGGGTTGCGCAAGGCAAATTGACCAAAACTCTGGAGTGGGTACGTGAACAGGGCCTTTCCGTTGAAGATGCGCCCAGCTACCTGCGCGAGTTCGAGCACGTGACGCTGGCTCGAGTGCTCATCGCCCGGTATAAAAGCGACCGGGGGACTGGTTCCGTTCACGAGGCAATCGACCTGCTGGAGCGCCTTCTGCAAGCGGCGGAAGCAGGTGGACGGATGGGTAGTGTGATCGAGATTTTGGCGTTGCTGACGCTTGCTCATGCGGCACAAGGCGACATTCCCCTGGCTCTCGTGTCTCTGGAGCGGGCGCTGACCCTGGCCGAGCCGGAGGGCTATGTCCGCATTTTCTTGGATGAAGGCAAACCAATGGCGGAGTTGTTGAAAAGAGCAGGAAAAACCAAGTTTTCATTCCTTGAGAAGCAAGCCATCAGCCCACAACCATTGATCGCGCCGTTGAGCGAAAATGAGCTGGAAGTGCTCAGACTGCTCAAAACCGAATTGAGCGGACCAGAAATTGCCCGTCAGCGCATGGTTTCTCTGAGCACCATACGTACCCATACTCAACACATTTACGCCAAGTTGGGGGTGAACAACCGACGGGCTGCCGTCCGCCGCGCCGAGGAACTCGGTTTGTTGTAGCAATTATTCACTTAGCATCCTACAGTACCGACAGGTGACTCACCCCTGTCGGTATTTTTTTTATTTTTCCCCCAGATCAATAAAATCATCACCTAAATCATCACATGCAATGATGACGCTTCATCATATTTTCCGTTATCTTTTGGCTGCAATAAAGAATGGATGCGAAGCTGTGGAAGTTCATCCAAATCGAAAAAATTGCACGAGGCACTGCATGAGTGAAACACACGCTTTACCTGAACACTATGACGGCTCTGGACTCTACGAAATTCGTCTCAAGGGGCACTTAGATGACCGGTGGGCTGACCGGTTTGATGGTCTGGCCATCACGATGGAAGAGGACGGCAATACCCTTCTAACCGGCCCGGTGATTGACCAGGCCGCGTTGCATGGCTTGCTCAAAAAAGTGCGTGATTTAGGAATGCCATTGGTCTCGGTCAGTCAAGTTCAATTCAATGAATCTCAACCATATCGTTCAAAAAAGGAGAAAGAAATGAATACATACAGAATGAATGCAGTAATGACAGGCGTCCTATACTTCCTGGGGACAGTTTTTGGGGTTTCGGGCGGACTCATTGGCGGCGAAGTGCTTACCTCACTCATTTCCGGCAAACCGCTCGTCGGTGTGGATATGCTGAGCCTCGTTGCCGCCAATTCGTCCCGGCTTACATGGGGTGCTTTTTTAACCTTCATGATGGGGATTTCGTTAGTGGCAATGACGGTTTTCCTCTACCCGGTCATGAGAAAAGCAAGCAAAGAACTGGCGATGGGGATGGTCCTTTTCCGCGGGGCACTGGAGGGAATCTTCTATTTTTCTTCGGCCCTCATTATTTTGACACTTGTCGCGCTTGGCAACGAATACATTGCCAGCGGAGCTGATTCGGTTGTTTTACAGTCCATAAGCAATGTCTTGTATCAGTTCGAAAGCCTCAAAGCCCCGGTCAGTTCCATCATTTTTCTTATTGGGGCTACATGTATATACCTCACCTTCTACCGCACCCGGTTGATCCCTCGCTGGTTGTCCGTCTGGGGCTTTATCGCCGTAGTTACCTCCATGACTGCCGCTCTGTTGAAATTCTTTCACGTGGATACTGGTTTTGGGTTTTATTTGGAAATGGTGATGTTCCCGCAGGAATTAGTAATGGCGGTCTGGTTGATCGTCAAGGGATTCAACCCCAAGGCAATTGCCGCACTTTCTGCAAATAAAGAGTAATCATAGTGGATGACTACACACTCCTTGGGTAGTCATCCACCCGCATAAAGTTACCTGAAAGAAGTGCTCTCAACTTCTGAGAGCGGAGAGCCCTTCACCTCTACGGTGGTGTCAACTACCAATAAAAATCTGTGATACCAGGAGAAAAACAATGACTAACAAAGAAAGAATTAGTTCGGCCCAAAAGACCGCAAGAGTTGCAGCGTTCGTGTTTCTGATCATATTTTTTCTGGGGATGTCCACTGAACTTTTTATTCGTCCGGGCATGATCGTGCCAGGAGACGCCGCGGTAACTGTCAGGAATATTGCGGCTTCTGAATCACTCTTTCGTCTCTCCCTTGTGAGCGATCTAGTCCGCCAGATACTGTTGATGGCATTGCCCCTAGTTTTATACAAATTACTCAAACCGGTTAACAAAACCATTGCAGCGCTTATGGTTATATTCTATATGGTCTGTGTCCCTATCTCGCTGCTCAATGAGCTTAACCATTTTGCTGTCCTGCTTCTATCGAGTGGCGCTGGTTATCTAACAGCATTCAAAGCAGATCAATTGAACGCCCTGGTGATGTTCTTTCTCGAGTTGCGCAAATATGGAACATTTATCGCCCAGTTTTTTTCCTTTTGGGTACTTCTCCTTGGCTATTTGGTTTTCAAGTCGGGTTTCCTTCCCAGAATTCTAGGTATCTTGTTGATGCTTGGAGGTTTATGCTATACGGTACTGGCTGTTTTATTCTTCCTTTTTCCCAACTTCGATGCGACGATACTTGGCTTGTTTGCGTTTATTGGAGAGTCATTATTTTACTTGTGGCTTTTGATTATGGGTGTAAAGGATCAAAAGCCAGCATGAATTGAGATTGGCTGAGAAGCTCATCCACAGCATTAAAAAAAGAGAGAAAAATGAAAGCGATAGTATATGAAAAATACGGACCACCGGATGTTCTTTAGCTCAAGGAAGTCGAAAAAACTGACACAAAGGAGACGAGACTGTGAATTCAACTGAACAGAAGTCAAGCAACTTTATTGTCCGTAGGCCGCTGTTGGCATATTTTGTGCTCAGCTACACGTTCTTC
>DATGYJ010000136.1:0-11825 GCA_035298105.1 Anaerolineales bacterium
TGGCAGAAGTCTGGGCATGATAATTGACATCCGAGGCCACCAGATACGCCAGGCGGGCATCCAGCAAACGCTGTTCGGCTTGCAGGAAATGCGCCTGTTCCAGCGATTGCGAGATCGTGTCCAGATTGGCCTGGGCATCGCTGAGGGCTTTTTGTGCCAGATCGACCTGGGCTTGCATGGCCTGGATCTGTTCGGCACGGGTGTAATACCAGCCCGGCTGATCGAACAAGTCCGGGTCAGAGAACCAGTCCTGCAAGCGGGTCTTCTTGCCCTGCGCCAGGGCAGCTTCCAGGGTGATCTGATACTGGGATTTAGCAGTGGTGAGGGCATTTTGAGCGCTCTGTACGCCTGCTTTGGCAGAATCCAACTGGGAAGCGGCGACCGCCCGTTGAGCCTTCAGGACGCTATCGTCCAGCACCAGCAGCGGATCGCCGGTCTTCACGGCTTGTCCTTCTTGGACCAGCACTTGAGCCACTTTACCAGACGTCTCCGGTGAGACATTGACCACCGTAGATTCAATGGTGCCCGAAGCGCGGAGCTGACCATCTTGACTGCTGTTGAGCACACGGACGCCATAATAGACGCCGGCAGCAATGAGCAATACGACCAGAATGATTATGGGAATTATTCTTCTTTGCATGTTTCACTCCTTCATACACATACTGCATTTTCTTGATTAGCATCCTGAGAAAAATCGGAATTATTTTGACGAACCATCAAAGGCGCTTAACGGATGAGATAAAAACATCCTCCAACGTGGGTGCGACCCATTCGATGGAATTGATGTGAATATTATCTTCTGCCAGCAATTGCCGAATGACTTTCTTATACTCATCTGCATTGGGTACTACGGCATGGATCAGCGCACCATACAAAGCCACTTCGTCAAACGGAGCATAGCCAGTATGCTGGGTAGCTTTCAAGACCCTCATTGCCCTTTCGGGTTCAGAGGTGCTGACCTCAAGCACCTGGCCGCGCATCTGGGTCAATTTGAGTTGACTGATGGTATCAAGAGCAACTAACCGTCCACCGCTGATAAACCCGACGCGCTGACATAATTCGGCTTCGTCCATGTAATGGGTCGTTACCAACACGGTAACACCTTCTTTTGTCATCTGATAGATCAATTCCCAGAATTGGCGGCGGCTGATCGGATCAACTCCGGCGGTCGGTTCATCCAGAAAAACGACCTGGGGATGATGAACGATTGCGCAGCCGAGAGCCAGGCGCTGTTTCCATCCGCCGGATAAGGTCCCAGTCAGTGTGTCCTCACGTCCTTCCAAACCGGCCATCTGCAAGATTTCAGGAATGCGTTGGCGCAATTCTTCAGAAGACAGACCATGAACGCCACCGTAAAAGCGAATATTTTGCCGGGCTGTCAGATCGTTGTATAACGTGAATTGTTGCGACATATATCCCACATGCGCATGAACTAACTTGGTTTGCGTGGCACAATTAAAGCCCAATACAAACGCGTTGCCAGAAGTCGGCTTGAGCAGCCCCAGCAGCATTCGGATGGCAGTTGTCTTGCCAGCTCCATTGGGACCGAGCCAGCCGAACACTTCGCCCCGCTGGACACTGAAGCTGACATCCTCTACCGCCGTGAATTTTCCAAAGCGCTTTGTCAGGCTTTGTACTGAAATGGGATCTTCCAGATTCTGGGTGATGAACGGTTCGGCCCTCATAGGATGTCTCCCTGCGCTTGAGATTTTTGGGTTTGCCGGCGAATCAGGCTAATGAATGCCTCTTCCATGCGCACCTCTATCTCCCGCAAGCCGTCATGGCTGATACCCTGCGAAGCCAGGGCAGCTTCGATCTCGGTTTGGCGCCTCGAAACTTCATCCACAAAGACATGCAGCTTCTCACCATATGTTTGAACTTCCAATAGGCCTTCCAGCTCAGTGCAAATTCGAAGCGCAGGAGCAAAAGCAGATGGCGTAAACTCTAACAAGTGACCGGGGAGCATCGCTTTGATGTTGGCGGGTGAATCGTTCACGATCAGCCTGCCTTTATACATCAACCCCACTCGGGTACAGCGTTCGGCCTCATCCATATAAGGCGTGCATACAAAGATAGTGAGCCCCCTCTCCGCCCGTAGATTTCCCAGCAAGCTCCAAAACTCACGGCGACTGACAGGATCCACGCCCAACGTTGGCTCATCCAGCATGACCACCTGGGGTTCGTGAACCAAACTGCAAGCCAGGGCTAATTTCTTCTTCATCCCTCCAGATAATTTTCCGGCCAACCGCCCGGTAAAATCACTCAGTCCTGCGAATTCCAGCAGCTCCGGGATGCGCTTCTTCTGATGTTCAGGGCTGACGCACTGGATTCCGGCGAAAAAGAGCATGTTTTCCATAACGGTCAGGCTTGGAGGCAACGAGAACTGTTGGGCAATGTAACCAACGCGTTCTCGAATTTGATACATATCGCGCACGGAATCAAAGCCCTGGACAGCGCTCTCTCCTTGAGACCGGGAAAGCAGCCCCAGGAGCACCCGAGTTGTAGTTGTTTTCCCTGCGCCATCCGGACCGATCAAGCCAAACGTTTCACCAGCTTTGACATCAAATGAGAGTCCGTTCACTGCGGTCACAATGCTTTTATTGGTCCGAAACTCTTTGACGAGATCCCTGGCCGATATCGCTAATTCATTCATCTTTTCACCTTTATTACTCACCTTCCGTAAAACGCCCCGAAGGTTGCTCTATAAGACCGTGTTGCGCCACTCAAACCTTCGGGACGGTGCTATTAATCGAGCCGCATCTTAAATCTCTTGGAGGAAATAAAGACTACGATCAGAGTGTAGATAAGGAGCGCCAAAGCGTCGCCCCACAGAAAACTGAGTCCGACACCTTTCATGTAAATCCCGCGCGAGATGCGGAGGAAATACGTCAAGGGAGCAATATCCCCGATCAAGCGAGGGATCAATGGCATGCCGGTCCTTGGGTAGAAGAGACCGCTCAAAAGCAGGCCGAACAACAGGAAAATCAGGCTGGACGTTTCTGCCTCGAACTGTGTGTTGGCTCGCGTGGAAATGACCAATCCCAGTCCCAGGCAGGATGCGAGGAAGAGCAGAGCCAGCCAAAAGTATAAGAATAGATTGCCATGAAACGGAACTCCAAACCAGAAAATCCCTAACCCGACACTGATTCCAAAAGTCAGCAAACATAGAATGGATAATGGAAGCAGTTTGCTAAGAATCAGTTCCAGTTGCCGAACAGGCGTAGCGAGAATTTGTTCCATCGTCCCCCACTCCCGGTCTCGGACCAGGAATATGGCGGCTTGCTCAATGGCGAGGGTTTGCAAAATCATCCCGATGATTCCAGGAATAACAAACCATTTATCGTTCATATCTGGGTTATATAGAATTTGGGTCGATGTAAGAATTGGCAGGGTGCCACTCGTTGCAGCGCTTGCTCCGGTATGAACAATGCTTGCCGCTGATACCTGCAAACCAAAACGCTGAGCTACCGAGCCCGCGGCACTATATCCGGATCGGACCGCAAACTGGTCTGAGCCGTCCAGCAAGATCAGGAAATCGGCAGAACCTTTATCTACGCCGCCAGCAAAATGGGGCGGGATAATAATTCCGGCCTTTGCCGCTCCTTGGTCAATGGCCTGGACGACTTCTGCCTGATTATCAAGATACATCGTTATGTTGAAGTATTGGGAATTGACCAGCGCCTGTATGAATGCCCGGCTAGTCTGGTCGCGGCTCTGATCCACTACCGCTAACGGGATATGGTAGACCGTCCGCGCGGCGGAGTAGGAGTATACAAATAGCTGGACAAAGGTCAAACCCAGGAAGAGCATAATGAAGCGGCGGTCACGCAGAATCTGAATGATTTCCTTGCGAATGAGCGCGCCTAAACGTTGAAAGTTCAATTGCATTCAAGCTCCTTCAATCCAGGTTTTGTTTAAAAAGACGGGCGCCAATGTAAAAGATCACGATCGTGAGCGCAGATAAAGATAAGACTGGAGACCATAGATCTTTTAGTCCAACTCCTTTGGTGATAATGCCATTCACGATTGGCAGGAAAAAGGTCATTGGCATGCTGTATCCAAACCAGCGGAGTAACACCGGCAGCCCATAGGCAGGAAACATGAAACCGCTTAAGAACATAACGGCAATATTCATCAAAGACGCCATTTGATTTGCCTGTACCTGGCTTTGAGAAAAAGATGAGATAGCCAGCCCCAAACCAAGACTACCAATTGCAAAGAGGCTGGCCAACGCCGAGAATAGAAGAAGACTGCCCCGGAAGGGAACACCGAAGATCAGAAATCCAATGGAAAAGGTCAGGACCATATTGAAAATGGCAATGCACAAATTCGGGATCATCTTGGCGATCATCAACTCCATAGGGCGAATGGGTGTGACCAGCAACGCTTCAATGGTTCCCAATTCACGTTCACGTACGATAGCAAACGCCGTCAATTTGAGTGCAATGCCGAACAAAAGAAAGGCGCCAAAACCGGGCACGATAAACCATAGATCTTCCAAGTCGGGGTTATAAAGGATCTGTATATGAGTATTCAAAGGACTGAGTTGCTGGCGAGTCAAGCTGATGGCATACTGCTGCGAAATAGCCGCGGCATTGTTATAAGCAGACTGCGTGGTGAAAGAATCTGAGCCATCCACTACGAGTAGGACGTTGGCATCTTTTTGCTCGATATGGGTCGCAAAGTCAGCCGGGATCAGAAGCCCAATGCCGGCTTGCCCGCTATCAATCGCGCGGATCATATCTGCCTGATCCGGAACCATGGCAACGATCACGAAGCTATCCGAGTCTGTGAAAGCGTTCAAATAAGAATGGCTCGCCTCGCTCCGGCTTTGGTCGGCTACTACCATCGGGATATGGCTTACATTGTTGTGAACGGCAGAGGCAAACAGGACCAATTCCAATGCCACTCCTGCTGTCAATCCGATGAGCAGTGCGGGAAAACGAGAGAGTTGAATGAATTCTTTTTGTGTGATTGCCCAAGTACGTCTCAGCATAGTTATCTCTTTCCAGGCTTTGCCTCCGTGGGTATGTTTAGAAGCCCATTGACTGTAAATTCGATCACAAACTGGCGCGCATGTGCCAATTCAGAGGCTGAATAAAAATCAATATTCGGAAGCAATACCTTATATAAGGGTAAAAGTGCAAGATAAAGGGCAGCAACAAAAAGGGCAGGCGACAGCTGAAGAAGGGGATTTAAATCCGAACGCAATAGCCCCGCGCCCTGTAGCTTGGCCAGGACAGGCGCGAACTGATCAACATCATCGAAATCACGCTGCGATACGATCCTGGAGAAAGTTTGCCAGCCTTCGGCCATCTCCCACATGTAAATGCGCAGGATACGGGGATGTTCCACTAAATAATCGAAATATAAGCCTACGTATTTCCGCAGTAGATCGCTGATTTCACCAGGATCCATGGATGGCTTAGCTGCTAAAAAACTGCCGAGAGCCTCGTTTTGCCAGACCCGAGTTTGATCGTCTGCGCGTCGAATTACCGCGCTGTACAAGCCCAACTTGTCGTCAAAATATTGAAAGATCAGGCTCTTGTTATAGCCAGCGACCTGTGCAATTGCATCAATGCGGGCGCCGTCAAAACCATGCTCTGCAAACACCTCTTCAGCAGCATCCAGGATAATTTGCTGCGTTCCTTCTGCATCATGGGATCTACCGCGTTTACTTGCAGGCTCAGACATTTCTTCATCTCCTTTATAACTATCTAACCGGTTAGATTTATAACCAACTAGTTAGATTATAGCCAACTTGGGTATTCTGTCAAGTGTCGTTCTCAGAAAGCTGTATGCAACCAACCATTGATTCGTAGCAGACATCTTGATAACCAACTCAACTCGTATCCCCTCTCCCCCTTTCTGAGCCTTTTACTGTGAAATAATATGAACTATCGATCGTTTCTACCACTTTTGAAAAATCTACTGAGAACGGCGAGTCAGGCATCGGAGACCCAGACGAAAGCGACTTTTGAACAACTGAGTAGCGAGAGGAGGATATAGCCAGGATATAGCCACCTTATAGGCAACTTATAGGCAGACCAGCAGAATAGCGAAGGGGCAGCGACGGTTCCCCCAGATAGCCAGTCCCTCGAAGGTTCATGTATGGATGGCCAATTGTCTGTTAATATACGGTTTACATAATTGATGTACTCTCTTCAGATAAGGCGAACAAAGGCCTTAATCCTAAAAAGGTTCTTATGAGCAAGATACTTATTGTTGATGATGACCCTCATATTCGGGAGTTGGCAAGCCTGTTTTTGCGGAACGACGGCTTTGAGGTCTATGAAGCTTCAGATGGAGCAGATGCTCTCGCCAAGCTCGATCATGTCAAAGTCGATTTGTTCATCATCGACGTCATGATGCCAAAGATGGATGGTTGGGAGCTATGCCGGGAACTGCGCGCTGCCTACGATTTGCCAATCCTGATGCTCACCGCTAAGGGCGAGACCAGCCAAAAACTCAAGGGATTCCAGTTGGGTACAGACGATTATCTGGTCAAGCCTTTTGAGCCGCTCGAATTAGTGGCAAGGGTACACGCGCTCCTGAAGCGCTATCGGATTGCGGCTTCTCAGACCGTCCAGGTCGGGGAATTGACGATGGATCGACAATCTTTCGAGGTAAAGGTGAATGGCGAAAGCTTGACCCTACCTCGAAAGGAATTTGAGCTGCTGTTCAAGCTGGCCAGTTACCCAGGCCGGACGTTCTCGCGCGAGCAGTTGATCGAAGACATCTGGGGTTATGACTTCATTGGCACCGACCGTACACTGGATGTGCATATCAACCGTCTGCGGGAACGTTTCCCTGAGAAAAAACATTCTTTCAAGATCACGACCATCCGTGGCCTGGGGTATCGGCTGGAGATCAATTCATGAGAAGAAGAGTTCATCCAAGGCTCCTTGGCTTGGCCTGGTTTGTTTTCGTGCTGGTGTTTGTGAGTGGCATGATCGCAGTCGCTTTTTTCCTGACGGGTTATCTCTATAGAATCCTGAATTGGCATCCCTCCCCGTTGCTGACTCAGATTGTCAATACACTGCTGGGTTTGCTGTTCACGGGCACGATGATTGGCATGGTGGGCAAGTTTGCGCGGTCAAGAGGCTGGATACCGGAAATGAATGTGTTCCGGCCGATCATCGAAGCCCTGGAGAAAATAGCGCAAGGAGATTTCAGCATCCGCCTGGAAAACCAATTTCAGGATAACCAAATCGTGGGCGAGCTGGCAAATACTGTCAATAAGATGGCGTTGGAATTGGATCAGATGGAAAATATGCGCCAGGAGTTTATCTCCAATGTGTCCCATGAAATCCAATCTCCTCTCACTTCTATTCGCGGGTTTGCACGGGCATTGGAGAATGACCAGCTCAACCTTGACGAGCGACATCATTATCTCAGCATCATCGAGAAGGAAAGCACACGGTTGTCGCGCATCACCGAGGACCTGCTCAAGTTAGCCACTTTGGAATCGGATCAGGTCCGTTTAGAGCCGAAACCCTACCGGCTGGATAAGCAAATCCGCAGCCTGATTCTGGCTTGTGAACCGCAATGGATGGAAAAAGGGTTGGATATGGAGGTTGCGCTTGAAGAGGTTCAGATCACTGCCGATGAGGACCTCTTAAGCCAGGTGTGGATCAATCTCATTCATAACAGCATCAAGTTCACTCCGGAGGGCGGCAAGGTGCACATTCAGTTATATCGGCAGAATGGCAACATTGAATTCAAGATCACAGATACAGGTGTGGGAATCTCTGAGGAAGACCAGGGGCGCGTCTTTGAGCGTTTCTACAAAGCTGACAAATCGCGCACCCGCTCGAAGGGTGGCAGCGGCCTGGGACTTTCGATTGCTCAAAAAATCCTGGATCTGCACAAGGGCAGTATCGGTCTCGAGAGCGAATTGGGCAAGGGAACAACTTTTATCGTTTCTCTGCCGGAAGGTCTATATAACGACCGTCAATGAATTTCCGGATGGGTGTCGCCCGAATTTGAATTCCACTTGATGTAGATAAACTGAAAATGACCTCCCTGGATAACACCTCGGGAGGTCATTTTGTTAAAACTGGGTTTACAAAACCACGCTATTCTTGCCACGTAAATATGATTTCATCCTAACTAGCGAACAAAGGAAATACCAGATGACCACCTTCACGAAAATGACGGCTGGAGAAGCAGCCGTGACCCCCACTCAGTTCAGTACCGGACAGGTAATTTCGGCAGATGGCACGACAATTGGCTATCGCCAGATCGGCAACGGACCGGGTCTGGTGATTGTCCATGGCGGTGCTCGAGCCTCGCATCATTATCTGCGTTTGGCTGAAGCGCTGTCAGATGCCTATACCATTTATCTTCCCGATCGCCGCGGGCGTGGGCTTAGCGGCCCGAAGGGCGAGGGTTACTCTATTGACCGCGAAATCGAAGATTTAGGCGCCCTTCTGCAAAAAACGAATGCTCATATCATGTTCGGCCACAGCGCCGGCGGTTTTATCGCGCTTGAGGCAGCCGCCGTCCTGCCCATCGAAAAGTTGGCGCTTTACGAACCGGCTGTCTCGATCGATGGCTCGGTCGATTTTGGCTGGATTGCTCCTGTAGAGAAAGCCTTCGCACGCAAGGATGGCGCAGCAGCGTTTGTGATTTTCATTAAAGGCCTACACCTGAACTGGATGTCCGACTTGCCTTACTGGTTCCTGTATCCGCTGGCGCGGCTTATGTTACGTGATGAGGAGGGTCTCGAGATGGTCGCTCTGCTGCCAACCGTCGTTTGGGAAGCTAAGGAGATCCAACGTCTCGATTCGACTTACAAAAGGTATCGCTCCATCTCTGCGGATACACTGCTTCTCAATGGCCGGAAGAGTCCAGCTTATTTACGGAACATTCTGCCTGCCCTGGCGAAAACGCTTCCCTTTACTCAGCAGATCGAGCTGCCCGGCCTCAATCATAATGCACCTGACCAGGAGGCACCCGAGCGGATTGCATCAGAATTGAAACAATACCTTTCCGGGCGCAATCAAAAATAATGGCTACATCCCAGAAACGAGCATGAGGAAATGACAACCAAACATGTAAGTCTAAAAACAGGTTCCGTTTCCACAGAAGGTGATGAGCTGTATTACGAGGTGCGTGGGGCCGGACAGCCCCTCCTGATGATTCCCGGAGGTGGTGGAAATGGAAGAGTATATTCACCTGTTGCCGATATCCTCTCGGAGGAATTCAAGGTGATCACTTATGACCGCCGCGGCAATTCTCGCAGTACGGGCAATCATCCACAGAATTTCGAAGTCAGCCAACAGAGTCGAGACGCGGTTGCCGTCCTGCATGCAGCGGGTGAGACCTCTGCATTTGTTTTTGGTAACAGTAGCGGCGCCGTGATCGCCCTCGATATAGCAAAAACCCAGCCTCAAGCGGTCAAGGCAGTCGTAGTCCACGAACCGCCCACTGTCCGGCTCCAACCTCATGCGAAGAAATGGCAACGCTTCTTTGCAAGCGTTTATGGGATCGCATTCAGCTTTGGCACACTACCCGCCATGCTCAAATTTGTCCTTGGAGTTGGCCTTCCAATCCAGCCAATGGTGAAGGCTGCGAGGCGCTCAGAAAACCATAAGGATAAAATTCTGGAACTCCGCGAGCAGCCAGAGAATACAAGTGATTTCTTCGTGAAACAGGAATTACTCCCGGTCACGAACTATCTGCCCGATATTGAGATGATAAAGAAAAATGGGGTCAAAATATTTATGGCTGCCGGGAAAGTATCTCTGGAGAAAAAGAGATTTTACGCACAGACAGCTCCGATCCTGGCGAGGTTGCTGGATTGCGAGTTGATTGTTTTCCCTGGACATCACGTCTCATTTGTCGATCTTCCGGACGAATGGGCTGCCACGTTGTGCAGTGTTTTGCACAGAGCAGAAGGAGTAACGCGATGAAACGAAGAGGTATGAATTATGACGTAGGCATTGAATTTCATCACGACTATATCTCGCGACCGCTCTTCGATGTATCGATCATGCATCGTGAGCTTGAAATTATCAGGCAGGATTTACATTGCAATGCAATCAGGATTTCGGGGACGGACATCGATAGATTGATCGTCACAGCCGAAGACGCGCTGAGACAAGGTCTGGAGGTGTGGTTATCACCTCATCTTCACAATAAAAATCCGGAAGAAACACTTGCATACACGATAAAATGCGCGGCTGCAGCTGAAGTATTACGCCAACAATGGCCGCAACTGATATTCATTTTGGGATGTGAATTGACCTGGTTCATGCAAGGTATTCTGCCGGGGAATAACTTCATGGAACGACTTGGTAACCCACTGTCCATGTGGTGGAGGCTTAAAGTATCAGGAGCACACAATAAACCACTAAACGCCTTTTTGGCGAAAGCGAATGCAGCCGTACGGGAGGTCTTTCATGGGCCAGTGACGTATGCCTCCGCACCCATCGAAGCTGTGGACTGGAACTTGTTCGATTTTGTTTGTCTGGACTACTACCGTGTGAAGGAAAATAGAGAAAGTTATACTCAACGTCTGCAACGGCACTTCGCCCACGGTAAACCATTGATCATTAGCGAAGTGGGGCTTTGCACCTACCAGGGTGCGGAAGATAAAGGCGCACGAGGCTTTATGATCGTCGACCCAAAAGACCAAAAGCAACTCGACGGCGAGTATGTGCGTGACGAAGCCTTGCAGGCGCATGAACTGATAGATATGCTCACTACACTCGACCATGCAGGTGTTGATGGCACCTTTGTATTCACGTTTGTTTCACCCGTGCTCACCCATCATCTGGACCCAAAATTTGATCTCGACATGGCCAGCTATAGCCTGGTGAAAAGCTACGCTAATGAACATGGTACAACTTACCCGGACATGTCCTGGGAGCCAAAAAAGTCTTTCCACACGGTGGCCGATTATTATGCAAAGTATTAATGCATCATAATTGCAGGCTGCCCGGCAGATCCTTGCCACTTAATCGCTGGTAAGGATCTTTTTTGCCGCCGCAAGTTTATATTGTGTTTACGGAAGCAGTCTATGATAGCAAAGAATTATCCATACACTCGTAGATAGAGTTATGAACTTTTACTTGAAAGGAATTTAGAAAATGGAAAATCGTTCAAACAGTCGCCAAGACCGGGCGGCGTTACTCAATCAAAATGAACCGGCCATATCCTTCAAGTCCGTGAATTGGCGCCGTCTCTTCGGCTACTTGAAGCCCTATTGGGGCCGCATGGGGCTGGCGATCCTGGCGCTGCTGCTCTCCAGCGGATTTGGTCTAGCTTTCCCGCTGGTGATCGTGCGTTTGCTGGATTCAGTTACCAAAGCGCGGAGCTTCGGTCCGCTGAACATGCTGGCGGGGTTACTGGTCAGCATCTTCCTGTTACAGGCCGCTTTCTCCGCTCTCCAGTCCTACCTGCTGGCTTACGTCGGAGAACACATTGTCTACGATTTGCGCACGTCCTTATATGGCCACCTGCAACAGCTCTCCCTTGATTTTTATGCCAGGCGCCGTGTGGGGGATATTGTCTCGAGGCTGTCAAGCGATGTGACGCAAATGCGCACCATGTTGACGACCAACCTAACGATGCTTCTCAGCCAGGTATTGACTCTGATCGGCTCGATCGTGATCCTGCTCAACATGAACGCCAGATTTACCCTGTTCATCCTGGCGCTGGCGCCTGTGTTGATCCTGATCGCTTTTACTTTTGGGAGGCGCATCCATAAAGGCAGCGTGAAGGTCCAGGACCAGTTGGCCGATTCAACCGTCGTCGCTGAAGAAGGGCTGCAGGGCATCCGCATCGTGAAAAGTTTTGGGCGCGAGAATTATGAGACC
>DATGYJ010000137.1:0-8561 GCA_035298105.1 Anaerolineales bacterium
GATACATTCGACGGTCTCAAGCTGGCTGTCGTCGGCTTCTCCAACAGCGACCTGACTACTCTGATCTTCCCTGGCAACCTTGATCCATTCGTCGTTGCCAACGCAACTACAACGGTGAATGCAGAAGCAGCCCGTCTGCGCTCGAAATCCAAGATCAATGTCATTGTTGCCGTAGGTCACGAGGGTGCAACCGATGGGACTCTCACCAACCCGAGCGGACCGCTGATCGACCTGGCGGATAGCTTAACTGGCGTCGATGCGATTATCGGCGACCACACCAATTTCCAGGTTATTACGAAGCGGCCAAACGGAATCCTGGTCACAGAGAACCTCAGCAAAGGTGTCCGCTTCACGCGTGTTCGCCTGGTAGTGGATACCAATACAAAAACTGTAGTGTACAAGACTGCGGATTTCCACAAGCCGTGGGATATCGGCGTTACACCTGATCCTGCAATCCAGGCAAAGATCAACGATCTTACCGCACAACTTCAGCCTATTCTGGGTACAGTGATCGGCAGCTCAAGCGTTGAAATCCTGCGCTCGGACGTCTGTGGCCGCCTGGATGGGCGTTTGTGTGAGTCGCTGGTTGGCGATACTGCTACGGATGCCATGCGAACTGCTTATAGTTCGATTGGCGTCGAATTTGCCATCACGAATTCAGGTGGCTTGCGCGACCGGCTCACTTGTCCTCCCGCAGGTGGCGGCACTGGTTTCTGCCCATCGTTCACACCTCCGCCGTATCTGATTACGCGTGGACAGGTGCTGGCTGTGTTGCCTTTTGGCAATGTCGTCGTCACTCTCAATGTCACCGGGGCGGAGCTTAAGACGATGTTGGAGAACGGCGTATCTCTGATGCCTTCCGCTCAGGGCCGTTTCCCGCAGGTCTCCGGTTTGTGCTTCAGCTATGATATTGAAGCTCCAGCCGGCAGCCGGGTGACTGGTGCAGTACGGCAGGCGCCAGATGGAAGTTGTACGGGCGCAGCGATTGACCTGACTGGGGCCTCGAACTACAAAATCGCCGAGAACGACTTCATGTCCACTGGCGGTGATGGATATCCAAACTTCTTCGCGAGAGCGACAACTCAGAACATTATGGATCAGGTTGTGGCTGACTACATTACCGCAAATAGTCCGATTCACCCGGTCATTCAAGCCAGGATTCACTGCGTAGATGCAAATCCGGGTTCCGGCAACGACTGCCCTGCCGGTTCACCGTAACTCCTCGTGTCTGTCAGGAGTTGATTTATGTTGCGAGCCAGAGCGAACCTCTGGCTCGCAATCCATTGATCATGAGAAAAATAGCTTTTGCGTTTCTTCTTTGTATTTTTATATCTCTTTTTGCCTTGCTCTTTGCACAGCCTGTGTCTGCGGATGGCGGAGAACCGCGTCTTGAGATCGGTGCGGAGAGATTAAATCCCGGTTCTGTGCTCGAAATCCGTGGCGTTGATTTTGAAATGGAGGAAGAAATTAGCCTGGCCCTCATCGGTTCCCAAGTCGAGATTCCTCTCGGCACTGTCACCAGTGATTTCGAAGGCATTTTTAAATTGGCGCTCACCCTGCCTGCTGATCTTACGGAAGGGAGATACACCGTTCGTGCGACAACCAACGATCATTTGGTGGATAGTCCCGGGATTACGGTTTGGGGAATAGCTCAGGTTCAGGATCCAGAGGGAGGTCAGCGCGAACAAGAGGATGGTCTGCTTGCGCCGATGCCCACTCACTCGCCCGGTCTTGTCTCAACGCCCCTGCCTCAAAGAATAGCCCTGGAAACTTCTGCCTCAAAGCCAGATTCAACCACACTTATTTATTCGATTCTATTGGGGATCGGAATCATTGCTTTGGCAGGCACAAGGCTTCTGAAGAAGCGATAGCCAGGGAACATGCGATAGAGAGGTCAATCTGTTGACTAGCGTTCTTCAGACGGTTAGAATCAACTCCGCACTCCTCCCTGCTACACTGCGAACCAAAAGTTAACGTAAGCATAATCACTCCTTAACTGTGAGTTGTATTTTCAGCGCGATAATTTAGCCGGTAAACATTGAGAGGAAAGGTGGTGGTGATGGGCCAAACATATTTATTGTTAAAAAGAGAGGCGGCTGCGCATTTGCCCATGCTTGCAGTTCAACCGCACCAACTTTGCCAGAGGAGAAAATTTATGCTTCACTTGTCGCTTCGTGGACGAAGCAGAGTCGCATCCCCCCAGACTCTGCTTCGTTTGTTTTCAAGCCTATTGATTCTATCTTTGTCGCTGCTGCCCTCCGGAGCATTCGCTGCTCCTGCCTCTGCCGGCGGCAGTTGCCAGCTCAACTCTGCTCAGGGCAACATCCAGCACGTGATCTACATTCAGTTTGACAACACGCATTTCCTGCGCGATAACCCGAATGTGCCCTCAGACCTGGAGCAAATGCCGCACTTGCTCAACTTCATCACAGGCAATGGCACATTGATGGCGAATGACCATACTGTGCTGATTTCCCATACCGCAACAGGCATCCTCACTTCGCTGACCGGTGTATACCCTGACCGAATGGGCCAGCCGGTCTCCAATAGCTTCCGCTATTTCAAAACGGATGGCACGACCCGCACCGGCGTTTCCTTCGCTTATTGGACTGCGCCGCTTTTCGACCCCGCTGGAAGTACTACCGATCTAACGCCAGAAATGATCAACGAGAATGGCAAGATCGCCCCGGCACCATGGGTTCCCTTTACACGCGCCGGTTGCGATTTTGGCGCTGTTGCTACAGCAAATACCATCCTTGAGAACACAGCCATTGATATTCCCACCGTGTTTGGCGCGGGTTCCCCAGAGGCAGCGGAAGTTGTATCCAATCCCGCTCAGGCATTTGCAGACTTTGTGGGTATTGGTATACATTGTGCACAGGGTTCGGCGGTCTGCGCCGCTGCCAACAACGGCAAGTCTGACTTGCTCCCGGACGAGCCAGGTGGTTATGCCGGTTTCAATGGTCTTTTCGGCGCGAAGTATGTGAACCCGGTCATCAAACCGAGCGGCCCGATGACCGACCTGAACGGCAACGTGATCCAGGATGCTACGGGCCATGTCGGCTTCCCCGGCTTTGACGGCATGGAAGCGACAGTATCACTCTCCTGGGTCGCGCAGATGCAGGAAGCAGGCATCCCGATCACGTACGCGTATGTCTCAGATGCCCACGACGGGCACGGCACATCCGGAAATATTCACTTCGCTTATGGACCGGGTGAAGCCGGATACGTCCAGCAGTTGCAGGATTATGATCTTGCCTTCCAAAAGTTCTTCGACCGTCTCGCCGCTGATGGAATTAACAAAAGCAACACGCTCTTCGTCTTCACGGTGGATGAGGGTGACCACTTCGTTGGCGATCAGCCCACCCCCGCAGGTTGTGATGGCGTCACGACACCCTGCAATTACAACCGCGTGGGTGAGATCAATGCCGATCTGCGCCGTATGGTGAGGACCCAATTTGGTGACACGACCGTTTTCTCGGTCCATTCCGATGATGCGCCGACGGTGTATGTCAATGGAACCCCTGCTCAGCCGCTTGTGAGTCAGACCGATCCGGCTGTCCGTAACCTCGAACGTGAGATCGGTCAATTGAGCTGGCTCAATCCGTATACCGGTGTAGTGGAAAACAACATCATGGTGGCGCAGGCCGATCACGTGGGGATGAAGACCCTGCACATGGTCACAGCCGACCCATTCCGCACGCCAACTTTCACACCATTCGCCGATCCCGATTGGTTCTTCTTTGCTACCGGAGGCGCCGTCTGTGCCACTCCGGCCGATTGCGCTACGATCCCGGCACGCACAAATCAGAGTTTTGCGTGGAACCATGGTGATATCCAGGATGAGATCGCCTCGACCTGGGTCGGTTATGTGGGACCTGGCGTGGCAAATCTTGGCGTCGACAGCACGACCTGGTCGGACCATACCGATGTGCGCCCGACGATTTTGGAGTTGGCCGGCTTGGCGGACGACTATATCCATGATGGACGGGTAGCCGCGGAAGTACTCACCGGTTGGGCAAAGCCGGCCTCGCTCACCGGACATTTCATTCCGCTCTCCCAGGTATACAAACAGTTGAATGCGCCATTCGGTCAGTTCTCGATGGATGCACTGGTCGCTTCGACCCAGGCACTCAACAGCGGCTCGGCTGCAGATGATAGCAGATACACAGCCATTGAAGGACAGATCGATAATTTGACCACGCAGCGGGATGCGCTGGCTGCACAGATGAAGGCACTCCTGACAGGCGCAGAATTCCAGGGTCAGACGATCAATAATAAGCAGGCCCAAGACCTCATCAAACAGGCTCAGGGTCTGATGGATCAGATGCATACTCTGGCGACTGCGCCATAAAGTTCCGCGAAAGAACGAGTGACAGAAAAACAGTGGTGGACGATTTGCGTTCACCACTGTTTGTTCCAGGATATACCGTTTGGATTTTTGAACCGCGCAGGGCACGATGATTTATTCTTCTCTTCGCGCTCTGCGCGGTAAAAAGCGAGCCTGTTTGCCCTTGAACTTACAGGGGTGCTTCACAAGAGGGGCACAAGTTCTCTTAGTCCCCTTTGAGCAGTAAACTCACATCTGCGGCGATCTCGGTGGGGTCCGTATCAGGCAGCAAAGTCTCTCGGACATTCCCGGCGGGGTCGATCACGTAAATAAACAGGGAGTGGGTTTCGCCGCCGGCTTCCACAGTCACTCCATAATCCTTCCAGACCTTCTGAAGTTCTGCAGGAGTTCCTGTGAGACCAAGAAAGGAGGGATTGAAGTGCTGCATGAAATCCTTGAGAGCTTGCGGCGTATCACGGGCCGGATCGGTGCTGACCATGGCAACCTGGACGTCCTGCGCCTGTTTCCCCAGGCTTTCCAGCGCCAGCTTGAAATGAGCCATCGTCAGCGGGCATTCGTCCGGGCAGTTGACATAGCCGAAATACAAAAGAACTGCTTTGCCGCGCTGGCTGCTCATGCTGAAAGGCTGCCCGTTGTGATCGGTCAATTTGATCTCCGGTGCGGGCCAGGGCGGGGAGATGATTGCGCCCTGCAAGGAGCGATGCCCCGTGACATAGACTGCAGCCGTCACGATGATCAATACAGCTAATATGCCGCCCCCAACAAGTAACAAGCGACGATTCATATTGATCTCCCTAAAAGAAAACGAATGACCAGCACGATTCAGATTATATCAATACCCACTAGAGCGGACGTGCTCTTGATTAGGTAGACATGAGAAATTCATTGTCGCTTGGAAGGAAGACTATCTCCTCAAAGTCCTGGCAGCAGGAAATTATAATGCCCCCGGTCACACACCGCCCATGATTTGCCTTGCAAATCAGGCAGGTGTGTGACCGTGAAGGGTATAGATGCGATTGTCCAAGCCTCCCATCAAACTGTCGTGCTGAGGGTCGAGATTCGATATTCAGGATTTCGTCCAAAACGCACCCCCCACATATGGGGGTCAAAAACTGCGCATAAGCCTGCATTTTTCGAATTTATTCCTTCGCTATTCCTTCGTAGATCCTTCGTAGATCCCTCGCTCCTCTCTTTTGAACGAATCTACCCCCAAATATGGCCCTGCCTTTTTGAGCTCTGCCGAGCGAGGGCCTCTTATTCTCACTTCTTTCTACCTTCTCCCTGCTCATATCCTGTATGGCTTTCTCAAGAACCGCGATTTCAGTCTTTCGTACACGGATTTCGCGGATAGAACGGACTTTTTCCGTCTTTTCACGGAAAGATCCGTGGAGGCCCGTGTTTTCCGTGTACAAAAGGAGGGTTTTCAACCATTCTTGAGAAAACCATATAATACCTCGGTATCGCAGTTGACACATCTCCTCCTAGCATGTATAATACCGTGCGCTTCTACCCCAGCGGTTGGATTCTGGGGTAGTTGTTTGTCGAGACGCCTTGCGTCGAGAACCAGCTTCCCCGTTCACAGGCGACGGTCTGAGCGTAATCGAAGACCCGCATGCACACGGTGAAGTGAATGACTGGAGAATAAAATGAGATTCGCAATTGTTGAAAGCGGCGGCAAGCAATACCGTGCCGTCGAAGGGCGGACCATCGAAGTGGACCGCCTGCCCGTGGATGCGGGCAACAAGTTTGATTTCGAACGTGTCCTGCTGATGGCAGATGGCGACGAAATCATGGTCGGTACACCCACGATCAGTGACATCCTGGTGAAGGTCACAGTGGTCGACCATATCAAGGGCCCCAAGCTCGACCGATTCAAATATCGTCCGAAGAAGCGCATTCGCGTGCGCGGCGGACATCGTCAGCACTATACTCGCCTGCTGGTGGATTTCATCGGTCGTGAGGGTGAAGAGCGCAAGGTCGAGAAGGCGGAGCCTGTTGCCCTAGCAATGGAAGAAGCGCCTGAGGCTGAGGAAGCGCCGAAGGAAAAGAAACAAGCCAAGGCGAAGCCAGCCACCAAGAAGGCTTCTGCCAAACCCGCTTCCACGACCAAAAAGTCAACTGCAACCAAGTCTCCATCCAAGAAGACTGATTCGAAGAAAAAGTAAGAGAGGTAGTCATGGCACATAAAAAAGGCGGCGGTTCAAGCCGCAACGGACGCGACTCAAATTCCCAGCGTTTGGGTGTCAAGCGGTATGCCGGCCAGTTTGTGCTGTCTGGTAATATCCTTGTGCGCCAGCGCGGTACGAAGATCAAGCCGGGCTTGAACGTAAAGGCCGGCAAAGACGATACTCTGTTCGCAACGACGGATGGCGTTGTGATGTATGACATCACACACGGCCAGAAGCGCGTGAACATTGTCCCCGAGATTCTCGAGGCGGTGGAGGTTCCCAGTGAAAGCTAACATTCACCCGACTTATTATCCCAATGCAAAAGTATCCTGCGCCTCGTGCGGTAATACCTGGACGACCGGCTCAACCAAGAAAGAAATCCGGGTGGACATTTGTTCCAATTGCCATCCGTTCTTTACCGGTGAAGCTTCACGTATTCTTGATATCGAAGGCCAGGTGGACCGCTTCTACAAGAAACTTTCTGCCCGCCAGACGTATGTCGAGCAGCAAAAGGTCAAGGAAGAGTTGAAGGGTTCGCCGGAACGACCGATCGAAGAGTTGGGCATTTCGACCCGCGCTCTGGATTCGCTCAAGAAGGCTGGCATCGAGAATTTTGGTCAATTCCTCGAGAAGCTGAACGGCGGTAATGATGCTGTGCTCGCCATCTCAGGTTTTGGTCAGGCTTCTCTCACCGCCGCAAAGAAGAAATTGCGCTCGCTGGGTTATGAAATTCCTACAGCGGCCGCATAAATCTGATTGAAGACTTGCGGATTAAATAATCTCAGGTAAACTTACGGGCAGATGTGAAAACATCTGCTCGTTTTATTTTGACCCCGCCCCCACTGCCTCACCTGCACTTCCCGGCACTCACCTGCGCTTGAGGCTTGCGCCTCAGCGCAAGGCGCAAGTGTGCGCCCGGGGCACACCTGCCTGATTTGCTTAGCAAATCACGGGCGGTGCCAGGGAGTGTGCGTCAGGTGCAAGTGTCGGCACCTCCCCCATTTTCTGACTGGAGTTCGTCAGTCAGAAAATGGGGAGGCTGGGAAGGGGTAGGAGAATGTATGCGTCATACCCATGGTTCCATTGAAGTAGTCTGCGGCTCGATGTTCAGTGGCAAGACAGACGAGCTGATCCGCCGCCTGATCCGTGCCACAATCGCCAAGCAAAAAGTGCAGGTGTTCAAACCAGCCATCGATGTACGGTATGCCGTGGAAAAAGTCACCTCCCATGCGGGGTCAGACTTCGACGCCACGCCCGTTGAAAGGTCCCTGGATATGCTCACCAGGATCGAACCAGATACCACCGTGGTCGGGATCGATGAAGCGCAATTCTTCGATCCGGAGGTCATCCAGGTTGCCCAACAACTGGCGGCACGCGGCATCCGGGTTCTGATAGCCGGGCTGGATACCGACTTCCGCGGTGAACCGTTCGGTCCCATGCCCATCCTGATGTCGATTGCGGAGCGTGTGGATAAGCTCCACGCCATCTGCATGGTCTGCGGCGATGAAGCCTCGCGCACGCAGCGACTGGTGAACGGAAACCCGGCCCGTTATGATGATCCGGTGGTGATCGTCGGCGCCTCGGAAATGTATGAAGCGCGCTGCCGCGTGCATCATGAAGTACCGCGTTAGTCAGGTAGTTGTGCAGCCGGATGTTCCATCTAACGGGCGAACTACCAAACTCAGCAACTGCCAAACCAAAAACCACCAAACCAGGTAACTACTCCTATGCAACATTACAACGAAATACTCGCTGAAGTACTCATAGATGAAGAGACCCTTCAAAACAGAATTAAAGAATTAGGCGCAGAGATCAGCGCGGATTACCCCGACGGCAACCTGCTGTTGATCTGCATCTTGCGCGGCGGCGTGCCATTCCTGGTTGACCTGAGCCAGCAGATCACCTCCCCACACATGATGGACTTCATGGCGGTTTCATCGTATGGGGTCGGCAAACGTAAATCAAGTGGCGCGGTCCGGGTCTCATTGGATCTGCAAATGGACATCCGGGATAAAGATGTTCTGCTGGTTGAGGATATTGTG
>DATGYJ010000138.1:0-7567 GCA_035298105.1 Anaerolineales bacterium
GGCAGGTGGGCAAGCCAGAATTCGCTGGATATTGGGGCGCTTGTCCCGACGATGCACGCCGCGGTGGAGATGAGATTGCTATCGGGTTTGAAGCCGGAGCGGATGATGGCAAGCAAGCTGCTGGGTGATAGCAAGCCCAAATTCTTAGGCAACAAAGAGCAATTGATCAGCTTTGCAGAGAAGACTTTATACGCCAGCAAGATCACATCTTATGCGCAGGGTTTTGCTTTGTTGAAATCGGCTTCACAGGAATATGGCTTTGGTTTTCACTACGCGGATATTGCACGGATCTGGCGGGCAGGCTGTATCATCCGTGCTGAGCTATTGAATGATATCGTTGCGGCGTTTGAGAGTGAACCGGAATTAACGAATCTGTTGTTGAATAACGTTTTTCGGGAAGTCATGTTAAGCAGCCAATCCGCATATCGGGAGGTAGTCAAGACGGCCATCGATCTAGAAGTTCCCATGCTGGCAATGAGTGCGTCGCTTGCCTACTTCGATGCGTACCGCTCAGAACGATTACCCGCCAATCTCATCCAGGCCCAACGTGATTATTTCGGTGCGCACACCTACCGGCGCGTGGACAAAGAGGGCGTATTCCACACCAAATGGGAGTAGTCTCGTCCAATGATCCGCACGCAGGAATAAGGAGCCATTGCCGGCCTCACCGATAAAGGCCCAATCATCTCCCAGTGACTTTATGCACGCCAGCAGCCACTCCACGCACCGCGTTCGTCACCAGAGGGGCTATACTGAGACACCCGGCCAATCAATGTTTCAAAATCATTCATTGTTTTGTCCGATCTGTAGTACTTCGATGGACATTTCCACGAGATAGTCAATCTGTTCAGATGAAATGACCAGGGGAGGCAACAGACGAATGATCTGTCTGTCCTGCGAATGACTGCCGAAGGAGCAGTACAAGATCAGTACAGGATGAGTACAGGATCACTACAGGATTATCGAGGCGATTACGGAGGGGGAAAAAGAGCAGAAAGGTATTAGTTGCTTGCAAAGCACGGGAGGGAAGCAGACTCAGACCCCATAGATTGGACGTCAGACAATCCTTTATGTTCCCGGGCAGTATGGAGAGTGCCTAATTCTTTGGCATCACCATCCAGGTCGCTAAGCTTTGCCCGGGCGCCAGCGGGGAGTGTTGCAAAGATCGTGCTAAGCAGAGGCTAAAGAGCCTTTACGATCTCCTCCGCATGGTTGACGATGAGGGAGATATGGCCTTCCTCTGGATAGTAAGTCGCTTTACAGTGGGGGAGACTCTTTGCAGTTGCCTTGCCAATGGAAATGGGGACTTGTGTATCAAGTTCGCCGTGCCAAAGATAAATCGAAGGGAATTGAATATCTTCGGGCTTAAATCCCCAGGAACGTCCTAATAACGCGCCATCGTAGGCGGAGCCCCTGCTTCCCTGAGATTCAGCTTCTACCAGGGAGGCTGCCAGGAGTTCCTTGATGCCAGGCTGGCGCAAACTTTTTCTGTCTGGTTCTGCCCACATGGCTGCGAAACGGGTCAACATCTTTTGGGCTTGTACTTCATCCCGAAAGAAGCGCCTGGTGATCGGGAGCAGCAGCCAGGGGAGCCATCGTGAGAGGAAAGAGAGAAAAGGATTGATATGACCCACGCCGGCGACGATTCCGCAAGCCGTCAGGCGCTGAGGAATCTTATAGGCGCAAGCAAGTGCATATGGACCTCCACCAGAAAATCCGGCGACCGCAAAACGGCCGATCTGTAAACTGTCCGCCAACTCAACTACATCCTCGGGCCAGTCAAAAATTCGCCGATTCTTTTTGAAACTGGAAAGGCCCATTCCGGGCCGGTCAATTCCGATCAGGCGAACGCCAGATTGGCGCGCCTGCTCTGCCAGAAACCTTGCCTCAGAGTGAGAACCCGGATGACCATGGAAATAGAATATGGCTTTCCCCGGAGAGGAACCGAATTCTGCATATCCAAGCGTCCTGCCATCTTGAAGCTGGATCGCTTTCGCGCTGGGCGAATTTGAAATTGTTTTGTTCATCGTGTGACCCATTATAGTAGGTGTGGAAGAGTGCAGGTGAGTCCCTGAAAAGGGCCGGAATGTTCATTCGTTTGTATTATCTCCCGTGTCACACTGAAAACGTGATCTACAGGGGGATATATGGTTTTCCCAAGAATGGTTGAACACCCTCCTTTTGTACACGGAACACACGGGCCTCCACGGATCTTTCCGTGAAAAGACGGAAAAAGTCCGTTCTCTCCGCGAAATCCGTGTCCGAAAGACTGAAATCGCGGTTCTTGTGAAAGCCATGAGGGGGATACGCCGCCCGCTTGACAAGTGCTGGAACAAGGGAGATACTCATTCCGTCTAATCATCATGAAAACATTCCCCTGGCAAAGGCGGGCAGGATGAAGAAAAGACTTCCCTTTTTGATCAGCTTCCTGCTGATTTCCACTTTTATATTAACAAACTGCGGTCCTGTCACCTCTGTGCCAAAAGTCACAGTGACTCAAACTCCCCGGACCACACCTGATGTCCAGGTGCGAGCCGATCAGGTCGCGCCGCACGTAGTGGAACAGGACCCGTCTTCCGGGCAGCGCTTGGACAGTTCAGGCAAGCTCCGCATCGTCTTCGACCGCCCCATGGATCAGGGGAAAACGGCGGAAGCCTTTGCGTTTCTCGACCCAGAGAACGAAGCTGTTCCCGGCAAAGTGAGCTGGCTGAACCCGGAAACGTTTTCCTTTCAACCAGCCTCCAAGCTTGCGCCTTCCAGTGTTTACAAAGCGACCTTCTCTACTGGCGCAGTGGGCTTGGATGGAAAACCGTTGCAGGAAGAGATCCGCCTGGAATTCAGCACTCCAGATGCGCTCGCCGTAGGTCAGGTATTTCCGCTTGAGGCTGCCGAAGATGTGGACGGCAAGACGAATATCACCGTCATTTTCAACCACCCTGTGGTTCCACTCCAGATCAAAGAAGAACAAACAGCCTTGCCTCAGCCGTTGAAATTTTCACCGGAGGTGACGGGCCAGGGCGAATGGGTCAACTCTTCGGTGTATGTGTTTCAGCCGGAGAAACCCTTATTAAACGGGACCGGCTACACGGTGAGCGTGGGAGCGGGGCTCAAAGATACCTTAGGCAACGCCCTGGACAAATCCTTTGACTGGCATTTCAGCACCCGGGCGCCTGTCATCGGCAGCTTTGCTTTGAAGAACGGTTTGGAAAATCCGCCGGAGAAGATCGAGAATGTTTTGCTCGATCAGGCGTTTGTCGTGACCTTCCTCCAGCCCATGGTGGCGGAAGGCGCAAAAGATAATATCACTCTCGTGAACCGCGAAACGAATGAGCCTTTCCCCACCCGCCTGAAATGGAATGAAGATTTCACGGTGCTGACCATCGAGCCGGTGGGGCGTTATCAGATCGCCAGTTTTTATGACCTGACCGTTTCCAAGGCTCTGCGCGCCAGGGATGGCGGGACGCTGAAAGACGGCTTGACACTTAAATTCGGAACGGTACCCCTGCCGCAGATCCTCGAGTTTTCTCCGGCGCCAAACTCGGAGGCAGTAGAGTTTGACTCGCATATTGCGATCAAGTTTGCTTCGCCCATGAAGCTTGACTCGTTGAAGGATAAGATCAAGATCTCGCCGCAGCCCAAAACAGAACTGCAGTGGTATTTCAACAACTACGACAGTAACTGGGAGCTGAATGTTTACGGGCTCGAACCCGCAACCGAATATGTCGTGCGTATTTTGCCCGGCATGGCGGATATTTATGGCAATACGATCGCGACCGAATATTCCTATACGTTCAAAACAGGAGATATGGCTCCTTATGCCCGGCTGGTGCTGCCATGGCAGCCACTGGTCTACCGCGCCAAGGGTCCGCAAGAGGTCTACTTCGAGCAGACGAATTTGAAATCGGGGACGGTCTCTCTTTATCCGCTTACCTTCGATCAATTCACCCTGATGATGACAGGCAAATTGGATTCGACTAATTTCAACCCGAAAGTGGAACCGATCCGCGAATGGAGTGCCGTGAATGATGAGGCAGTGCGTAATCAGATCAACCGCCTCAACTTCAAGCTGGAAGATTCAAAAGAGAAGCCCCTGCCGCCGGGATATTACTTCATCGGTGTCAAAGGCGAACCGCTGCAATACACAAGTCGTTTCTTTCAGGGTTTTCTCTTTGTGGTCGCAACCGATAACATTACCCTCAAGACCTCGGCGAGCGAAGCCTCGGCCTGGGTCGTGGATCTGGAAAGCGGAAAACCGCAGCCGGATGTGACCGTGAGCTTCTATGATCAATATCTGCGAAAACTGGGTGAACAGACCACAGATAAAAATGGAATTGCCTATCTCAATAAGCTGAAAGAACCTTTATATGCCCAGGTGGAGGGGACCAACCGAGTTGCCTTTACGTCGGTCGATTGGGGCAGCGGCGTCTGGGCAGGTGATTTTGGCCTGGAGGAAGGCTATTACGGAAATACCAACGCGCCCTTTGCCTATCTTTACACCGATCGCCCGGTCTATCGCCCCGGGCAGGAAGTGTATTTCAAAGGCATCGTGCGTAACAATGACGATCTGCATTACAGCGTGCCGAAAGATGAAAAAGTGTACGTGTCCATCGAACATTACGGGGAACGTGTCTTTGACGACTTTATGCCGCTTTCAGAACTGGGGACCTTCACCGGTACCTTCAAAGTCGCCGAGGATGCGGGTCTGGGAACCTACGATGTTTTCGTCCGTAAGAGCCCCAGCCTTGATGCGTTTGGCTATCTTTCCTTCCGCGTAGCGGAATATCACAAGCCTGAATACGAAGTGCTGGCTTCCGCCGACCAGTCGAATGTCCTGGCCGGAGCGCAGGTGAAATTCAGTCTCGATGCAAAATACTACTCCGGTGGAAACCTGGGCAGCGCCCAGACGCAATGGTTCCTCGAAGCCACACCTTTTTACTTCCAGCCTGCCTCCAAATACCAGCAATTCAATTTCATGGACTGGGATCGCGATGAGTTTTGGCAGCCGCAGCCAGCGGGTCAGAATGGAACACTGGCAGAAGGAAAAGACGTCACCGATGCGAACGGATATTTAGAAATCACTCAAAACCTGGGCCTGGACAAGAAGAAAACCAGCCAGCAGGTTTCCTTTCAGGCGAATGTGACCGACGTCGCCGGGAATGTGGTTAGCGGCAGGACGAGTGTCGTTGTGCACCAAAGCGAACTGTATGCCGGTATTCGCTCTCTCAGCTACGTGGGCAAGCAGGGCGAAGAGCAGCCGTTTGAAATCGTCGTTTTAGACTGGGACTCCAACCCAATCGCAAATCAAGAGGTGTCGGTCAAGTTTGTGGAGCGGCGCTGGTTCAGTGTGCAGACTCAGGACAAACAGGGCCAGTTGCGTTGGGAGACCTCGGTCAAGGAAATTCCGGTGACTCAGAAAAACGCCGTGACCGGGGAAGACGGTAAGGTCACCGTTTCTTTCGTCCCACCTGCGGGGGGTGTCTATAAAGCCCTGGTGACGGTGCACGACACGAAGGGCCACACGCACCAATCTTCCGCCTATACCTGGGTCTCGAGCGATGATTACGTAGCCTGGCGCCAGACCAATGACCGGACCTTCAACCTGATCGTGGACAAAGATACGTATTCACCGGGCGATACCGCAGAAATCCTGATCGCTCAGCCGTTTGAACAGGATGTCTATGCCCTGGTCACGTATGAACGCGGTCATGTCTACAAACAGGATGTCCTTTTGCTGAAAGGCAATAGCACAGTTTACCAATTACCCATCACGGAGGAGATGGCTCCCATCTCATACATCTCTGTTGTGGTCATTAGTGGCGCGGAGCAGAGTGGTACCCCTAATTTCAAGATCGGCATGGCAAGTATCAAGGTGGATACCAGTCACCAGACGCTGGATGTGCAGGTCACAACAGATCAGAAATCTGCAGGACCGGGCGATACCGTCACCTACACTGTGGAAACAAAAGACTACAGTGGCAAACCCGTCTCAGCAGATGTCTCTCTGGCAGTGGTGGATAAAGCGGCACTGGCACTGGCTCCCGCCAACTCATCACGGCTGCTGGATGCTTTTTATCCCAAGCAGGCGCTGGGTATTCGCACCGCCCTCGGCATCGTCCTCAACGCCGAAGACTTCAATGCCCAGTATCGTGAGAGCATCCCCCAAGGCGGTGGCAGCGGTGGTGGCGGCGAAGGGGAAAGTCTCGGTATTATCACAGTGCGGGAGAATTTCAAAGATACGGCGTTCTTCCAGGGGCAAGCCGTCACCGACGAGAACGGCAAAGCACAATTTACGGTATCCCTGCCGGAGAACCTAACCACCTGGGAGGCAGATGCGCGTGCCGTTACCGCTGATAGCCGCGTGGGCCAGACCACCAGGGAACTGCTGAGTACGAAGCCGCTCTTCATTCAAATGCAGACGCCGCGCTTCTTTATCAATGGAGATCAAGCCACCGTGGGTGCGGTCGTCCATAATAATGAAGAGCAGCCCCTGACGGTGAATGTCGCGTTGGATGCCAAAGGCGTTGATCTGCTTTCCTCTGCAACACAGGTTGTGGAAGTGCCAGCCGGTGGACAGACGTATGTGACCTGGGAGCTCACCGTCCAAAGCGCAGTGCAGCGCGTGGACTTCACTGCCCATGCGACGAGCGGCTCATTTGAAGATGCCAGCAAGCCGGCGCTGGGCACGTTACCGGATCAGGGCATCCCGGTTTATAACTACGTCGCGACCGAGACCGTGGGCACCTCGGGCATGCTGCAAGATGCCAATTCAGCAACCGAAGCTATCCAACTTCCGAACACCTTGAACTTCAGTGATGCGCAGCTCTCGGTAGAAGTCTCACCCTCGCTGGCGGCTTCGATGCAAAGCAGTCTCACGTACCTTAAGGATTATCCCTACCTATGCATGGAACAAACGGTCTCGCGCTTCCTGCCCAATGTGATCACTGCGCGCGCCCTCCAGCAGGCAGGGATTTCGTCGACCGGCTTGCAGTCAAATCTTGATGTCAACGTGAGGATGGCATTACAAAGGATTTATGCCAAACAAAACTATGATGGCGGCTGGAACTGGTGGGACGGCGAGAAGAGTGACCCGCAGACCAGCGCCTATGTGGTGTACGGGTTGATCGAGGCCAAGGACTCAGGCTATTCCATTTCGGAGAATGTGCTGGCAAACGGGATCAATTTCCTGAAGACCAATGTGCCGGATCTAAGGCGCAACGATGAAACTCCAAAATTTAACCGCACTGCCTTCATGCTGTATGTGCTGGCACGCGCGAACGAATTGCGAGCCTCGCAGATCAATTTCATTTATGAGTACCGGACTTCGCTCAGTTTGTATGGAAAGGCGTATCTGGCTCAGGCAATGTATCTCCTCGACCCGGAGGATGGGCGGATTAACTCGCTCCTTTCAGACCTGGAGTCTGCTACCGTTTTATCAGCGGCTGGCGCCCATTGGGAGGAAGCGACACACGATTACTGGAACTGGAACACCGACACGCGCACGACAGCGATCGTCTTGAACGCGTTCGTTCAGCTCGACCCCAAGAATCCGATCACGGCGAACGCGGTC
>DATGYJ010000139.1:0-2777 GCA_035298105.1 Anaerolineales bacterium
ATATGAACAATTACAATGGTGAGATTGTCGTGGCTGTTCCCTCTGCTCTGGTCCAGGTGAGTGCAGACCACAACCTGGTCTACGGTCCCAAACACTGTTCGCAGGCTTTTCCAAATTGCGTGGAAGTATCAAACATAACAAACTCAACTATTTTTGGAAATATCACGGCCGACCCGAAGTTCACCGACTTGAGCAGCCCAGACTTACACTTGGCCACCGGATCGCCAGGGATAGATAGTGGTGTGAGCTTAGCAGCAAGTGGGGTAGTGACAGATTTTGATGGAGTAGACCGACCGCAAGGAGGTGTGTATGATATGGGTGCATATGAACGGTGACGAGTAAAAAAAGGAAAAGGCCAGGATCAGCTCCTGGCCTTCATTGCATTACACGGCATAATTTTATTCAAGCTTTGATATTTACCAGCCTAAGCAAAATACCATTTATCCGCGGTTCCATTACTGATTAATGACCGGAACCACGCTATCAATAGTGATCAGCCGATGCTCCTTGCCGGAAGTGACGATTGCCTGAGCAAGCTCCAAAGCCCACAGCCCATCCTGCCCGGTCACAGCCACAGGTTTTTCGCCTCGCACGGCTGCCAGGAATGCCTCCTGTTCAGCCCGTAGTGGCTCTTTTTTATCCACGTGGTAACGGATCATCTTCCCTTCGTGGACGCCTCGCAGCAGGTGCATAGTTTCCCATTCAGATCCATTATGAACAGCATTTTCGTAAAAGATAAGATCCTGCGTTAAATAATCTACCTTAAACATCCCACCCTGGCCGGTGACAAAAAATTCACGGATCTTTGTTGGAGTAATCCAATTGATGAGCAGCGTACCGACGGTTCCATCCGAAAGGCGCACGAGACCGCTCATGAGATCTTCATGTTGACTGTGCAACCCACATTGCGTTTCGGCATAAATGCGGACAATCTCGGCCTGGGTGACGTAACGGATAATATCCAGATCATGAACGGCCAGATCAATAACGACCCCAACATCATTGATGCGCATCGGCAGCGGACCTTCGCGATGTACATCCACCTGGAAAACGCGCCCCAGCTCTTGATTCGCCAAGTGCTCCTTTAAAGCGATCACTGCTGGGTTAAACCGCTCGATGTGCCCTACTGACAGGTTTACCCCGGCTTCTTCCGCGGCAGCAATCATCTGTCTGCCCTCGGCAACATTGAATGCGATTGGTTTCTCGACTAGCAAATGAATGCCACGCCGAATCACCTCTAGCGCGACTTCTAGGTGGCAACTGGTCGGCACGACGATCGTTACGGCATCCGGGCGCTGCTCATCCAACATTTGACGGAAGTCGGTATATCCATTCGTGTTATAGCGCGCCGCAATCGATTCCACCGTGGACCGGTTGATATCAGCTACCCCTACTAGTTTCACATTGGGCATTTCCCAGTACACCCGGGCATGGTTCCGTCCCATGCTGCCAGTCCCAATCACAGCCACTCTGGTGGTCATAATTTGTTCACCCCCTCGACAATCGTTTCAAGATCCACCTGGCTGAGCTGTGGATGCACCGGCAGGGAAATGACTTCTTTGACCAGCTGTTCCGTAACGGGCAGACAAAGATCACCATACCCTCCGGCTGCAAGGTGAGACTGCCGATAAGCCGGAACTGGGTAGAAAATACCCGTTCCGATGCCTGCATCATTGAGCGCCTTTACCGCTGCATCGCGGTTACGGCCGCCATCCAACCGGATGGTATATTGGTGCCATACGTGTTCGTATCCGGAACAAACTTGCGGCGTTTTCACGCTGGTCAGGTGCGCATTCAGGTAAGCGGCGTTTGCTTTTCGCTTTTCCGTAAATTCTACCAAGCGATCAATCTGGACAAGTCCAATCGCGGCATGCAGATCGGAAGTCCGAAAGTTATAGCCAAGCATATCGTGATAATACCGCCGCTGCATACCATGGTTGCGGATCATCCGGCACCGCTGGGCGATTCTTTCATCACTGGTGGTGATCATGCCACCTTCACCCGCCATGATATTCTTTGTAGCGTACAGGCTGAAGCAGCCTGTGCTAAAGGAGCCCACTGGTTTATCCTGGAATTTCGCCCCGGCTGCCTGGCAGGCGTCTTCGATGATAATCAGTCCATGTTTCTGGGCAATGGCCATGAGCGCTTCCATATTGCAGGGATAGCCATATAGATGAACTGGCAAGATGGCTTTTGTTTTCGGTGTAATGGCGGCCTCAATCAGCGCCGGGTTAATATTGAAGGTATCCGCTTCGACATCAACAAATACCGGTTTGGCCCCGACATATAGAATGGAATTTACGGAAGCCATAAATGTAAAAGGTGTGGTAATGACTTCATCCCCCGGGCCAATTTCATGCGCTAACAGGGCTACATGTAATGCGGTGGTTCCTGAGGTGGTGGCAATGGCATATTGGGTCTGGCAAACCGCCGCGAACTTCTCTTCCAGTTTCGCGGCTTTTGGTCCCTGAACAAGCATTCCTGACTCTAGAACTTCTAATACAGCCTGTTTTTCCGCGTCTCCAATATAAGGTTTTGAGATGGGGATCATGCTACCGGCTCCTTTTTTATAATTTTTACATACTGATCATATGGTATTACAGTGGTAAAGCCACATTTCACACAATGCATGGATGAAGAGAAACAATCTACCTCTTTTTCAACCAGCTTTTCCCCGCACGGGCAGACAAAACCTTTGAGCCTGGCTGGATTCCCCGCCACAAGGCCATACGCCGGGACATCGCGCGTGATAACACTCCCCGACCCGACCATAGCCC
>DATGYJ010000140.1:0-14029 GCA_035298105.1 Anaerolineales bacterium
CATAGAATTTTCCTTAGATACGAATTCAAAAAGGATACGAGAATACGTATCCTTTCTCTTTTTCAGTCTGTCCCAATTTCATTCAGGGCCGCTTCAAGCTCCTGCTGGAATTTGCTGAAAGGCTGTGCACCTTCGATCAAACGCGTTTTCGTCTCACCACCTACTGTATAGGTGATCAGAAAGCCTGGCGTCCCTGAAATCTTGGCTGCCTGTCCATCTTCAAAATCTTTCTGTACGCGATCTTTGAATTTGCCACTATCATAGCAGCTATTGAATTGACTCATATCCAGGCCGGCCTTTTCGGCAATCGCTTTGATACGCTTGTCAGTGAACGAACCGGCATCTTCACCCAGGACATTCCCAAAGAGATAAGCGTGCATTTCCCAGAATTTATTCTGGTCACCCGCACAATAAGCTGCCAGCGCGGCATCCTGTGATTCGGTGGTTGCGGGTACGCCTTTGGCCCGGGCAATATTGTCGCTGACAAAGTTACCCATCGACCGGTAAATATACTGGACTTTGCCAGTATCTATATAATATTGCCTCAAGAGCGGCTCGGTGGTCTGGTGGAATTGTTCACAGTATGGACACTGAAAATCGGCAAATTCCTCGATTTTGATGGGAGCATTCGGATCACCCATCGAATTATCCTTCACGTTGGGATGTGTCCCTGGGTCGACGGCAACGATTCCAGCGACCGGTCTCAGTTGCGGCCAGACGACAGCAAAAACGAACAATGCCGCACCCAGCACGATCAAGCCAATCACGATCAAGCGATTGCGCTTTTCCTGCTGGACCATTTTTTCACGGCGTGTCTGACGCTTGCTCTTCCTCTCTGAACTCATAAAAACTCCTTTATGCAGATGATTTCGAGGCTAGATTTTCCCATGTGCAAAATCTTTTGTCTAGTCTAAGGTGAGTGAGTTCTTAACAACATCCCACATTTACTAAGAAGGATTGTCAAATCCCGAAGCAGGCACGTTACTATATTTGCATCTCTAACCGCCAGATTTGGCAATCCAGCTACGCATACAATATCCGCTAGAAGAAATTGCCAAACCTCGAAATACTCGTATTGTTATCTCCTATCAGATTTGAGAGTCCGGCGGAGCCTAAATATTATGCTTTTCCAACCATTCGATCATGAATTTGAAAACTTCCGCTCTTTCAGGCTCATTGTGAACTTCGTGATATAAGCCGTCCCATAATTTCAAGGTTACATCACCGCCCGCCGCGCTGACAAGTTTCGCAAAATCTTCAGTGCCGCTTGGATAAGCCAACTTGTCCGCCTTGCCATGCATCATCAGTAAAGGCACGGGGAATTCCCTGGCGCGCGCAAAACAAAGATCAATAGCGTTCAGCGCTGCTTTCCCAAACCCCAGGCTGGTGCTGTAATGGACTAACGGATCATCGATATAGGCCTGGACTACATCCCGGTCACGTGAAATCGTAACAGGGTCGAGTCCACTTGGTAAGGTTACCGTTGGCGCCAGTGATCCAAGCAACCTGACCATCGCAATCTTTGCCTTTTGGTCCTGCAGGGAAGAACGCAATGCGGCTGCGGTGACCATCACGCCTTTTAATCCGGCCCCGTATTGGATGGCATAGGTCAGGGATAATAACCCGCCCAAGCTGTGTCCATATAAAAAGTGTGGAATATCAGGATAGCGTGGAGCCATCATGCGGAAGAACTGGCGTATGTCCTGCATATACGTCTCAAGCGAGGCAGTATGTCCACGCGGGCCGCCTGATTTACCGTGGCCACGCAGGTCAAAGCCGGCCAATGCATAACCTGCCTCGGTCATGGCTTTGCCAACATGAATATAACGGCTAGTGTGCTCGCCTAGCCCATGGACAAGTGCAATGAACGCTTTGGGGCTGCCGCGATCGGGTTCCCAGCCCTGGATGAAGAATGCCGTCCCACGTTTATCCTCCCATTTACTTTCAAAGGTCTTCATGCCTGTTTTCCGGCAGTGATCTTGAATTCACAGGCGTTCTGTCCCATTGCCTTACAGGATATTTCTTCCACATCAAATCTTTGGTTCGTTACCCAAAAGAGACATTCTCGGATGAGGCCCTGGGTGACAAAGCAGATCGGCGTCGAGGCATGTTGCGTCAGGGCGGCAGGAGAGACATGGTCAACGAGAAGCAGGTCGAGATCCAGGGTATGGACGGTGATATCACCCGATTGAGTGCCCATCGAACGTGCTAACCACTCCAGAATGGATTTCCGGCGCGTCGTGAATGGCAGGCGTTTGATCAAAGCCACCTGTGCCTTGCCACCCAGCGCGGCATCCTCCAACATCAGATTCCACAAGCGCTGGCCCACTCGCAAAAGAGTTCCGCGTGCCCCGCGTCCATAATAAGTACGCATGGCAGCTTGCAGGGCTGTGTAGATTTTTGCTGACTCAGCTGGATCCATCCTCAGGAATGTTTCAGGTTTTGCCCATTCTGGCGGTGAATTGGAAAGGGCAAGCATGGCATTGAATTGATCCGTCCCTAATTCCACCGCGACGGCTTGAACAAAGCGACCAAGAATGCGGCTGGAAAACCTTGTTTCACTCACGTGCGGGCGTCTCCCACTTCGAACCTGCAATAAGAATCGCCCTTTGCAAGGCAATGTGTTTCAATCACCTCATGTTCTTTTCCCGTTGCCCATTGTACGGCTTCGCTGATGGAGCCGACATAAAGATAACAAATCGATGTTTCGGAGTGTCGACTATGACAGATTGCGCAAGTAGATTCAACGTACGCGAGCTTATCTCCATTTTCATCCACCCAGGCCTGTACTTGAGGATTACTCTTTTTCAACGCATCTGCCATCCCATTCAAGATAAATTTGATGCGCTGCTTTTCAGGTAACAACTTCAGTGCAACACCCGCAACGCCGAGCAGCGCGGCTTGTTCCTTGAGGCCATATTGAAAAGAGGCCTTGCCAATCCGCCGCAGCATGCCTTTCCCTGCCCGACCATAAAAATCTTCAATCGCCTGATTCAATTGGGCATATTGCGAAGCCTGGATCGATGGCTCAAGATTATTGGGCGGAAAATTACCGATAAATTTTTCCAGCCCACTTGTGCGCAGGACGGCGTTCAAGCCATTCTCTCCCATGACCTCCTGAGCAGAGGTCAACGCCTGGCGCACAAGCGAATTAATGATGATCGCATCTTCTCTCGTGGTCATGTTTGCTCCTCACGCATTAACGCCTGGAAGGTACGTCGAAAGTATATACGGGATATTGCTCGCCAGTGCGCACGAATCCCATGCGCTGGTACAGACTCAATGAAACCTGATTATCGCTTTGTGTGTTAACGGAAAGTCTTGGAATGCCTGCGTAAGTAAGATGTGCAAATAAATTGCTCAGCAAAGCCCTTCCGGCGCCTTTGCCTTGCACGGCTGGGTGCACAGCCAGGCGTGCCAGATGGGCGCGCTGGCCACCCCCTGTGCTCAGTTGATAACCAATGATCCCACGCTCGTTCTCTGCGACGGTCGCGTACAATGCCTGAGCAAAAGCCCGGCGAAGAGTGTCAAGTGGATTTTGCCACAAAGGACCGAATGAGGCTGCATCTGTCTTTTCGACTTCAGGAAGATCAGTTGCCGTCATTCTGCGGATGCGGATGCCGCTCGCTTCACGCGCACGCTCTGACACATTCAAGGTAGCCGGCGGCTGGCTGGCGAAGCTGCGCCATTCAAGCATCACAATCTGTTGGCGGTTCTCGAACTCACTGGCCGCCAGAATATCTTGAAACCAGGGTTGTAAGGCAATCGCCGCCACCTTTGCGCCACCCGCCTGTGCGATCTCCTCTCTCGCAGTAGACCAAAGCATATCCCAGGCGTTCTCTGCAGACCAGCGTCCTGTATACACAAACAACCGCACCCAGGCGATTCCCGCTCTTTCGGTAGGGCAAGCCAGTGCAGCTGTAATCTGCCCACCTTCATCCAACGCCCAGTAGAACGGAGCGCCTAGCCATTCCAGGGGTGAGCGCCAATCGAGGTGACGATGGAGGCGGGTCTCAAAAAAGATCAGGTTTGATAATTGTTGCTGATCACCAAGATCCGCCGGGCGAACGAGGGTATTGATCACGATTCACCATATCTCCCCTCAACCCTGGTCTTTCCCCGTAGGGAAACCCCGTCTCCTTTTTGGAGAGGGTTAGGGTGAGGGGCGGCTGTTCTATCTCACCAGCCCAATCCGTATCAGGAACTTCATAATGCGCTGGGTCAGCGTAGGTTTTTTAACCAACCGCAAAGAATCATACACATCCATTTGCGAATCGGCAATGCGTCCGTGTTTGAGATTAATATTTGCCGAAGCTTTGCGAACAATCGAGTGCATATCGCCTTCACCGATTTGTTCAAAGAGCGCAGCGGCGCGATCGTACTCCGTGATCGCTTGTTTCCACTTTTTGAGTCCTTCCAGCGCAGCAGCCCGGTTGCTGACCGCAATTCCCTGGCGCTTGATATCGCCAGCTTTTTGAAAGATCTCCTCTGTTCCATCTGTGGCTTGCAGTGCTTCCCTGGCTTTCCCGGCCTGAAGCAACGCAACACTTTGATTATTCTTCATTTCGGCCGCATTTAACTCATCTTTGGCGGTTGCATACATCTGGGCGGCCTGCAAAAACAGATCTGCTGCGGCCAGATAATTTCCTTTTTCGTATTCCTGCTTGCCCTTGTCAGCAAGGGTTGTAAGATTGAATTGATCCACGCGCGTTCCTAATATGTAATATCCAACAAATCTTCGGCCACAGAGCGCAACTTGTCTCTGGACATGTTACTCAATTTCATCGCCAATTCCAGATAAGGGCGATTGACCGGCATTGCAACAAATTCGCGCAACTCGATGGGCATCTCGAGAAATTGTTTAACCGTTTCTTCACTGATCAGCCATTGTCCGATGGGCCCATGGCGGTCAAAAAAAGATTCAATCCTTCCGCCCAAAGTTCTAACCAGTACCTCTAATTCGGGCAGTGGGATCGGGCGTTCCCCTAATTCGTAAGCTTTGATGCGCGAGCTGGCGATATCCGTGTCACGTGCAAGATTACGAATGGAAACACTGGCTTTCATGCGCTCCTGTCGTAAGAGCGCGCCAATCTTGCGCTGACGCACAGCCAACAGTTTCGGCAAATCGAGCTTCGTATGGCGTGAGGGACTTTCTGATTTGATTTCTTTTCCCCAGAAATGATCCATTGGCAAGTCGAGATAATAAACTAATGTTTCCAGTTCCGGCAGGGAGGGAGCTTTGAGTCCTTCTTCATAAGCACGAAATGCACTTTTTCTGATGTCCAGTGCTTCTGCGCAATCCTGCACGCTTCTACGCGCGGCCAGGCGCGCATCACGGATCAATACGCCGAGCTTCTTTGTGCGAATCGTGATCTGCGATTTTGTATCCATGCGTCCTCTAAAACGCCTGATATATAAGGGGCAGTCCAACGACAGGAGTCGTTGGAATTTCAAAGTCAGGAGATGTCACATGGCGCCGTGGCGACACTTTTGACTCCACATCTCTCTGATTATAGCAGAGGCTGCGGAATGCTATCGCCTTTGCCCGGAATTCCCTCCACTTGGCGGCATGAAAATTTCACCGCTAAGTTTGAAGCCTGCTGCTTCCAGGCGCGGGCTAAAGATAGGTCTAATGCCGGTTGGTTTTAATTCTCCCAGGATCTTTCCATGTTCGCCAATACCTGTCTGCTCGAACTTAAAGATATCGGTGAGCACGACAATCTCACCTTCCATACCAACGACCTCGGTAATGGCAGTTACTTTGCGTGAACCATCCTTCAAACGAGTCTGTTGAATGATGAGATCAACAGCCGATGAAATTTGCTGCCGAACAACTTTTAGAGGTAGATCCATGCCAGACATCAACACCATGGTTTCCATACGCGAGATCGCGTCGCGTGGTGAGTTGGCATGCAAGGTAGTGAGTGAGCCATCATGGCCGGTGTTCATGGCCTGCAACATATCCAGGGTTTCACCGCCGCGGCATTCACCCACAACGATCCGGTCAGGGCGCATGCGCAGGGAGTTGCGGACCAGGTCTCGAATGGATACTGTCCCTTTCCCGTCGACATTGGCAACCTTCGTTTCCATACGTAAGACATGATCCTGTTGAAGCTGCAACTCCGCCGCGTCCTCAATCGTGATGATCCGCTCTTCTTCCTGAATATAACTGGAAAGCACATTCAGAAGGGTGGTCTTTCCTGAGCCCGTGCCTCCTGAAATGACGATATTCAAGTGAGCCAGGACGCAGGCCCGAATGAACTCTGCCATCCCAGGCGTCAATGAGCCATAATTGATCAACTGCTGAATGGAAAGTTTATCCTTCTTGAATTTGCGGATCGTAATGGATGGTCCATCGATCGATACCGGCTGAATGACTGCATTGACGCGTGAACCATCCGGCAATCGCGCATCCACTGTGGGACTATCCCCGTCTACACGGCGGCCCAAGGGAAGAATAATACGATCAATGATCCGCAAAACATGATCGTCGTTCTCAAACGTGACTGCACTTTTCACCAATTTGCCGTTTTTTTCAATAAACACCTTCTTGGGACCGTTGACCATTACTTCACTGACCTCGGGGTCGTCCAGCAAAGGCTGGATGGGTCCGAAGCCTGTGAGTTCATCCAGGATCTCAGTAAAAACCTGCTTGCGAAGATCCTCGGGTAGACCCACTTTGGTTTGGCTGTAAATTTCCTGCAGGCGTTGTTTCATGAACTCAGTCCTGTCACCAGGCTGAATTTGCTCGCCCTCCATCGAGCGACCGATGTTTTCGATCAGATACCGCTTGAATTTGAGGAGGTCGGCCGAAGTGAGCCGCGTAAAGTTGGATGCAATTGGAGTAGCCATTAAGAAGTTTGCTCCTCATTTTTCTCTTGATCCGGGATGACCCATACAATATGTGCTCGACGCACAGCCAGGAATGGCGCCTGAAAGAGTGTCTGTCCATCAGGACCTAACACACTGACATCGGTCAACGCCAGAAAACTCTCATTAATATCCAGCTCATCTTTAATGCGTTGATCCCTGCGCACATGCAGACGTCCGCGCATCAGATGTGTGGTCGTCTGGATCGTCGCCGGAACAGCCACCTTGGATACAATCTCTGTAAAGATCTTGCCTTTTTCATCATACTCAATTGTCATAGCGCCTCTAATAAATCCAAAACGTCCTTAGGAAGACTATTCGACTTTCGTTCCTTTGGCACAGCGATGAACATAATCGCGACTTTCCCGATCAGCGTCGCTCTCAGAGTTTAGTCGAAATCATTCAAAAATCACCTTTCACTTTCCTTAGGCGGGTTAGCCTGGAATTCCCCGGCAAGTTTGACGATATCCTCAGCCCAACTCTTCAGAATCATGGCTGCCGTACTGGTAGGATATTTTGTTGTGATCGGTTGGTTGAGATTATTGGCTACCGACAAATTGCTTCCCAGGAATGGGATTGTTGTTTTGATCGTTAAGCCGGTGGTCTCTTCTGCTTGCATTTTCATCGATTCTTCCAGGCCAACTGTGCGGTTCAAGACGGCGTAAATGTTTCTGTTTTCTACTCCCTGTGCAGCCAAGGAATGCCACGCAATTTTCGTCAGCTCGATGGCACTCTGATCGGTGGAAATAACTGGAATAATCAGGTTCGCTTTTTGTATGAGTGGCAGGCTAATACGCGAGAGCGAACGCCCAATGTCCAAAAGAATGAAATCATAGGCGGAGCAAAGAGTATCCACAATCTCACTGATACGCTCCTCTTTAATCTTATTCGCGTGTTGTGGATCAGGGGAGCCGGACAGCAATTGGAATTGCCATAATTCCGGTGTGGGCAAATTTCTGTAAAAGTACTCAGCATTCGTCTGTTCAGAGGGCAGGTCGGACACGGCGGCAATGTTGAGCTCCCCTTTATAACCTACGATCCAGGCGATCGAACCAATTGGCAACACCAAATCGGCAACAACAACTCGTGCTTCAGTCTGTGCCTGCCGAATATTCATAGCCAAATTAGCACACAGCGAGGAAGTGCCTGTACCTCCTTTCGCGCTCAAGAGGACAATCAGCAATCCATTCTTTTTCTCATTTTTCTTTGCAACGTCAGTTGGATTATCAGTACCGAAGATCCGTGCAAGGCTTTCTTCGAGCACAGGCACTGCCCGTGATGACTTGATCAAATATTCGTCCACGCCCGCGTTTAAGCAGGCTTCTCTACGAGCCGGTCCAGGATCAGTGGAAAGCGCAATCAGTGGTGTCTTCGCAGTGCGGGGATCATTGCGTAATTTCTGAATAAATTCTTGATCTGTAATATCACGCAACGTGGGGTCGAACAGAATCAGATCGGGCTGATCGCGCCAAGCCATGATCAGCCCCTCCTTGCCTGTTGGAGCTTCTAAAACTGTGAATTGTTTTCTCTGGATGTGATATGCAAGATAAATGCGGCTGGCTGGGTTATCGTCAACAATAAGAATAGATTTACCAACCAATGGGGGCTCCTGGTATTTTCATTCTTCGAGGGGCGGCATTAGATACCCCAATCCGGAACGGGTCACGATGTGTTTGGGATTGTGTGCATCACTCTCTAATTTCTGGCGCAAACGGGCAATACTTACCCAAAGAATCTCTTTGTCACTGCGATATTCCGGACCCCAGACGCTGGTCAGAAGTTCCTCTGAAGTCATGATTTTACCGACATGATGGGCAAATTGTAACAATAGGCGATATTCGGTCGCAGAAAGAGATACAGGTTGTTCACCACGCCACACTTCTGCACGAGCGAAATCGATCTTCAAATTATCGTGCGTGAAAAAACGCGATTGTCCCACTTCATTAGGCGGCTGTGCGCGGCGCAACACAGCGCGCACACGTGCAAGCAACTCTGTCGCTGAGAATGGTTTTACAAGATAGTCATCCGCCCCCAGGTCAAGGCCGCGGACGCGATCCTGCTCGTCGCCTTTGGCGGTGAGGATAATGATGGGAATGCTGGAAAATTCACGGATACGCTGGGTCGCACCAAAACCATCCAGTTTCGGCATCATCACATCCATGAGCACGAGATCGATAGGCTGGTCTGAAAAAACGCTTACAGCTTGCATTCCATCCTGTGCGGTAACAACTTCATACCCCTCCGTCCGCAGATTGGCTTCGAGCAAACGTAGATAACGAGGTTCATCATCCACAATCAGAATACGTTTTGCCATAGGACCTCCTTTGCGCTATCGAGATGAGTCAAGGGGCAGTTGAATAATAAACGTTGTTCCCTGGCCAGGAGTAGATTCTGCCCAAATCTTACCACGATGTGCCAGGATTATTTGCTTGCAAATATAAAGGCCCAGCCCTGTGCCTGTCACAGTTTTCTCACCGCGCACTCGGTAAAACCGTTCAAAAATAAGCGGCAAGGACTCTTTTGGAATGCCAGGGCCATGATCAATGAATGAAACTACGGCGTCCTCATCCACCTGCTTCAATAAAATGACAATAGGAGAGTCAGGCGCGTACTTGATCGCATTCGTGAAGAGATTATCAAAAACCTGCGCAAGCCGGACGCCATCCCCATAAACCGGAGGCACAGTGTCAAGCTGCATGCTGATATCAAGGTCTTTGTGGCGGGCGCGGACCCGCATGATCACATCTCGTAAAACAGCATCCAACCTGACAGGTTGGAACCGAAGCGGCAGAGTCTTGCTTTGCAAGCGTGCAGACTCGAGTACGTTTTCAATCAGCAGCGAAAGGCGGTCTGCCTCCTCATCGATGATCGTCAGAAATTCCTTCTGGGTCTCCTCATCCCAGCTGGTGTCCTGTCTCAATAGGCTGGTGCTGTAGCCTTTAATAAATCCCAGTGGCGTCCTTAGTTCATGCGAGATCGTACTGACGAAATCCTCCTGCAATTGCATCTGACGCTTAAGATCCTGGAGTTCCTCCCGCAACTCTGTCCATGTGACGCGCTCAAATAACATGGAGAGCAACTCGGCTGCCAGCGAGGCAATGATGATATGTTCATCCTGGTAGACAGGTCCCCCAAACCTTACGAATACTACAGCGCCTCTGACTTGCCCTCCGACGCGCAGCGGCAGACCCAGCAGATATGCCTGGTGCAGGCGGTCATTGATCGGAATATCAGGTTTTGGGTCTTGCAGCAGAAGCTGGCCCTTCTTAACCACTTGTCCCGCAAATTCATCCCCCCAGGCAGCATCTGCTTCAGCGTCCTTGGACCGTCCGACCGCACGCGCATAGGCGATTTCAAGCATGCGAGTTGATTCATCCTGAATATAGACCGCCACATTATCGAAGACAAACTCCTTGCGCAGGGTCACCATAAACTTCTCAATCACATCGCGCGAAGTTCCCCCGCCGTGCGTGGCAATTTTCATTAATTCCTGCAAGTAGGAAAGTGTGCGACTGTCCATCAGTTTTGCTTTGATTCGGCCGCAGCAAGCAGGGGAAACTTGAAGGTCGAGCCGCGCCCTTCCACTGATTGTACTTCAAGCATCGAACCGTGCGCTTCGACAATTTGCCGCACGAGGGAAAGACCCAACCCTGTTCCTCCATAGCGCCGTGTCGCAGAGCTGTCCAATTGGTGGAATGGTTCAAAGATATCGTCCAAACGGGTAGCTGGAATGCCGATACCGGTATCTGCCACGGAAATGATGACGAGATTCTCTCCTTCGCGTTTGATGTTCACCGCTACATGTCCATTCGAAGGCGTGAATTTGACTCCGTTATCAACCAGCTGGTTCAACACCCAGGCGATTTTCTGCGAATCTGCCTGAACAAGAGGCACATCCTCATCTATCACAGCGTGTAAATCGACGCCACGCGCCTCCGCTTGATTTGCAAAGGACTTGATAACCAAATTCGCCAAACGTTTAATATCCACATGTTCCTGCTTGATACTCAATTCGCCGCGCGAGGCAAGCGAGACCATAATCAGGTCCTCAACCAGGGACTCGAGTTTGCTCGTGGATTGCTGGCCAACCTGCAAGGCATGACGCTGTTCCTCTGTAATTGACCCCAGTGATTCAGTGATGAGCAGCTCAATGTAACCCTTAATATGCGTCAGGGGAGTGCGCAGCTCATGAGAAATATTCGCAATGAAATTGGATTTGAGCTGGCTAAGCTCCGAGACGCGCTCGAGAGCCCTCTGTAATTCAGCCGTACGTTCCGCAACGCGGCGTTCCAGGGTGCGATTCGCAACCTGTAAAGCTGAGCGTAATTGAATGATTTGTTCAGTGACGGCCTGGTCAAGCTCGACGCGCTCTAATAATTTCAAGTCAATCAGCGCCTGTCCAAGCAGAATCGAATTGCCCCTGGCGGTCGCTTCTTGTTGATAATCGAGTGCCTTCTGTAAATTCTCAGCCGTAATAAGACCCTTGTGAATCAAGTATTCCCCCATACGTGGGACAAGCATCTCTGGGGTGAGGCGGCGTTGATCAGCCATGATCTTCTCAGCGAATTTCCGCTCTGAATCGAAGGGAGTGTCGTTCAGCGCGAAACATAGACCCATTCTCCTCCTGTCATTGTAGCTGAGGATTGTATCTCGAGCAACTCATCTGGATTACAGGTAAAGGGATCGTTCTCAAGAACGATTAGATCGGCAAGATAGTTCGGAGCGAGGCGACCCAGGCGACTTTCCATGTGTGCAGCATAAGCAGGACCGAGGGTGTATCCTTCCCAGGCTTGGGCCATGGTCAGTTTTTGTTCGGGGTACCAACCCTCGGCTGAGGGAGAACCATCGGCGCGCCTTCTCGTCACAGCGGCGTGCAACCCTAAAAACGGGTTGGGGGATTCCACCGGTGCGTCTGAGCCAAGCGCCAGCCGCGCACCATACTCCAATTGGGTCTTCAGCGCATAAGCGAGGCGCGAGCGTTCGCCCCAGAACGCGTCAGCCATTCGCATATCGGAGGTGGCATGGAGAGGCTGCATTGACGCAATAATGTTCATTTTGCCAAGGCGAGCCGCGTCATCGGGATGGAGCACCTGCACATGCTCAATACGATGACGAAGAGGAGGCAAGTTGTTTTCTTTTTCATAGGCGCGCAATTGTTGATAGGCATTGAGCACTTCATGGTTGGCGCGATCGCCGATGGCGTGCACGGTCATGGCAAGACCTACTTGCGCGGCTTTGCGTCCATGCTCGAAAAGTTCCTCACCGTCCATATTGAGGATCCCGCGGTTTTCCCCTTCGCCAATATACGGCTGGAACATTGCGGCGGTATGCGGCCCAAGCGCTCCGTCCATGAACGCTTTAACAGAGCCGATGCGAAGCCAATCATCGCCAAAACCTGCACCCAGACCAAGCTCATAAGCCTGATCGAGCAATTCAACCGGCAGGTTCTTCAGTACGCGCAGTTTGAGTTTGCCCTGTGCATGGAGCTGTTGCAAAGCCATAAATGAATCGCGGCGATCAAAATCATGGACGCCGGTGAGCCCCATTTTCCAGAGAATGGACTGGGCCTTTTCAATGGCGTCTGCAATTTTCTGGAGGTTTGGCTCCGGGATCAGATCGCCGACCAGTTCCATCGCGCTTTCAAGCAGGATACCCGTAGCGCTGCCTTTGCCATCGCGTTGAATCTGTCCATTTTGCGGATTGGGTGTTTGCGCTGTGATGTTCGCCAGTTTCAGCGCAGCGGTGTTCGCCCAGGATGCATGTAACGATTTGGCCGTGAGATACACAGGATTATTTGGCGCAATCGCATCCAGTTCCGAGGCTGTGGGCCAGGTGCCCCAAACATTTTGATTCCAGCCATGACCCAAAATCCATTCGCCAGGCTTGGCTTTCCTGGCGCGCTCCTCCACACGCCGCAGGCATTCCTCTTTGGCGTCGGTTTCGCAATCAATCTTTTGCAGGCCCAGGGCATAATGTTTCAGATGCAAATGAGCATCGGTCAGACCCGGCAGGATAAAGCGCCCTTCCATATTTTGCTTCTCAGCATTTGGAAATTGCGGCAACAAATTATTTGCTTCCCCAACTGCGATAATTCGTTCGCGGTCAATCACGATCGCGGATTCCTTTGGATGCGATGGGTCCTGGGTATAGATGTAGGCGTTGTAAAGCAGCTTCATGTTAATTTCTCCAGCAAGGAATCCAGTTCCTCATCGGAGTAATAATAGATGGTAACTCTGCCCCCACCATTTTTCTTATGATTGAGCACGACTCTTGTATTAAGACTTTTTACCAAACGATCCTCAATGTCTTTCACGTTTGGGTTTCTGCTTATCCTCCTTTTGGAGGCGGGCCTATGACCTGCATTACGCGCCATCATTTCTGTTGTACGAACGCTGAAATCGAGTTGGATAATTTGTTTTAGAAGGTCTTCCTGTGCTTTGACAGGCAATGTCCTCATCGCACGCGCATGTCCTTCTGTAATTTTTCCGTCTACGAGAGCTTGTTTTACCGCCGGAGGCGAATCAAGCAGGAGCATGGTATTGGTAATTGCAGAACGACTTTTTCCTACACGCGCGGCAATTGTCTCATGCGACAGCTTGAATTCCTTGGCGAGATGTTGGTACGCCTCTGCTTCTTCAATCGCGTTCAAGTCGGCGCGCTGGATATTTTCAATCAATGCTAGCTCAAGCAATTGTTGATCTGTGGCGTGGCGGATCACAACCGGGACAGCTTTTAGTCCTGCCTTGCGTGCGGCTTGCAAACGGCGTTCCCCTGCGATGAGGGTATAGATCCCGCTTTTGCCTGGTGAAACGACCAACGGTTGGATCACCCCGTGTTCGCGAATGGAGGCGGCAAGATTCTCCAGTTCATCAAGGTCAAAATTCTCGCGCGGCTGGCGCGGGTTACGCTGGATGAGGTCAACGGCGATTTGCGTGATACCGCTCTCGCCGCCAGGTGTTTTTTGACCGCTTGGGATGAGCGCATCGAGTCCTTTGCCGAGTCCGGAACGTGGGGGCATGAATGATCTCCTTGCGATTCAAATGATACCAATTATCCTATGGGAACTTCGTCGCCTTTTAACAATTCTTTTGCAAGCGCTTCATAGGCGCGCGCCCCAAGGGAGGCCGGGGAATAAGCAGAGATAGGAAGCCCATAGGAA